>NZ_CP029463.1:3128458-3441304 GCF_003148385.1 Flavobacterium sediminis
TATCCAATGTGTACAAGTTTATGAAATACAAAGTTTTTAGTGTTTTCTATTGCGTTATTTGTAAATTAAAGCCAAACTTTCTTTGAGTTCTTCGTAATTCTCAATTACAATCGATTTTTTCTCTTTATCAATAATAGCCGAAATATCATCGGGTAACGGCAATTCTTTACCAATAACTTGTTCTACAGCATCTTTAAATTTGATGGGATGTGCAGTTTCCAAAAATACCTTCACACTATTTGGAATCGTTGCTTTTTGTGTTCCTAAATAACCAACAGCACCATGTGGATCGGCAACATATTCATATTCAGAATATAATTCTTGTATCGCTTTTTTCGTTTGTGAATCGTTGAACGAATAAGAAGAAAAGACAGATTTCAATTCCGGAACATTCTGATGGAATAATTCCAGAATACGCACAAAATTACTCGGATTGCTCACATCCATAGCATTTGATAATGTGGCAACCGTTTGTGACGGTAAATATTCTTCGGTTTCTAAAAAGCGGGGAACCGTATTGTTAGCATTCGTTGCCGCGATAAATTGTTCAATAGGTAATCCCATTTTGTAAGCTAATAAGCCGGCACAAATGTTGCCGAAGTTTCCACTTGGGCAAGAAATAACTACTTTTTGTTGTAGTTTTTTCAGTTTTTTGTAGGCTACAAAATAGTAGATCATTTGGGGTAACCAACGTGCTACATTGATAGAATTAGCAGAAGTCAGATTGTATTTTTTTAAAGAATTATCTAAAAAGGCTTTTTTTACCATGTTTTGACATGTATCAAAAGTGTCTTTTACTTCTAAAGCAAAAATATTACCGCCTAAAGTGGTCAATTGTTTCTCCTGAATATCACTTACGCGTTTAGAAGGGTAGAGGATAACCACTTTAACACCTTTAACACCTAAAAATCCATTAGCAACCGCACCACCCGTATCACCGGAAGTAGCTACTAAAACTGTTACATTTTCATTGGAATTTCTATTAAAATAGCCCAAACAGCGCGACATGAATCGGGCGCCGACATCTTTGAAAGCCAGTGTAGGTCCGTGGAAGAGTTCTAATGAATACAAATGGTCAGTCACTTTGACAACCGGAAAATCAAAAGTCAGGGTTTCACTGATAATTTCTTTTAAGGCATATTCCGGAATTTCGTCGCCAATGAAAGGCTGTAAAACGGTATAAGCAATTTCGGTATCGGAAAGATTTTCGATAGTATCAAAAAAACTTTGTGGTAATTGCGGAATTTCCTCTGGAAAATACAAACCTTTATCAGGCGCTAATCCGTGTATTACAGCGTCTTTAAAGCGAACTTTTATATTGTGATTATTAGTACTGAAATATTTCATTTTTAAATTTACGAATTATATAATTATTACACCGGTATTATTTACTTTGGAACAATGAACATCAAAAGAAGTATAAAATTCTTTTCCTGATTTATTGAATGTATTTTTAACGATATTAGCTATTTGACTTCCTTTACATAAAGCAAAAATTGAAGGACCAGAACCGGATATTCCGGAATTTAAGGCGCCGTTTTGTAGAGCACTTTGTTTTAATTCTTCAAAATGAGGAATCAGATTTTTACGTGCTGGCTCTACAATGACATCTACTACTGAACGACCGATGAGCTCATAATTTTCGGTGTACAATCCGGCTATTAATCCGGCTACATTGCCCCACTGGGTAATAGCACTTTTTAGCGGTACTTCTTCAGGTAAAACAGCTCTGGCTTCAGAAGTTTTAACTTCAATATGCGGATGAATAACGACAACATATAGTTCACTCGGACTTTCGATATTGATCAGATCTAAAGGTTCATATCCTCTGATTAAGGAAAAGCCTCCTAAAAGAGCCGGAGCCACATTATCAGCATGTAGGGAGCCACTAGCTATGGCTTCACCTATCATGGCAAATGGAACTAACTCTTTTTTTGTTAATGGATTGCCTGCTAAAAGGTTAATGCCGTAAACTGCTCCGGCAGCACTGGCAGCACTACTTCCGATACCGCTTCCGACTTTTATTTTTTTGTGAATTTCAATTTCAAAACCATAATCGAGCTGTAAGTGATCTACTAAAGCTTGTGCGGCTACTCCGGCAACGTTCTTTGCAGTTTCATAAGGTAAATCAGCTCCGGTAATTTGAGTGATTGTAACTCCCGGCAATTCTTTTTTGCGAAAAACCATTTCGTCGCCAATGCCTTCTAAACATAGTCCGATGATATCGAAACCACAAGAAAGATTAGCAACTGTTGCCGGACAAAATATTTTTACTTCATTCATAATCAATTTTTTAAAAGTTACCTACACGTATTACATCTGCAAAAATTCCGGAAGCTGTTACTTCAGCACCTGCACCTGCACCTTTGATGAGTAAAGGTTGTTCTTTGTAGCGATCAGTGTAGAATAATACAATATTATCTTTTCCGTCTAAATGATAAAAAGGATGATCCTTAGCAATGAACTGTAAGCCTACTGAAGCTTTTCCGTTATCAAATTGCGCGACATATTTTAAGCGACATTCTTTTTCCTTCGCTTCTTTTAATAAAGTGTTAAAATGCTCTTTATGGGTTTCTAAGCTGTGTAAAAAGTCATTTACTGAAGTTGTTTTTAAACATTCTTCAGGTAAGAAGCTTTCGTTAGCAATATCGCTCATTTCATAAGCATAACCACTTTCCCGAATTAGAATTAGTAGTTTACGCATTACATCAACACCACTTAAATCAATTTTAGGATCAGGCTCAGTATACCCTTCAATTTGAGCTTGTTTGACTACATTAGTAAAAGTGTTACTTTCAGTAAAATTATTAAAAATAAAGTTTAAACTTCCTGATAGAACCGCTTGGATTTTATGAATTCTATCGCCACTGGCAATACAGTTTTTCAGGGTGTCAATGATTGGTAAACCGGCTCCCACATTGGTTTCGTATAAAAAAGGAACTTTATATTGACGTACTAATTCTTTCAGTTCTCTGTAATTATTAAGCGGAGACGAACAGGCAATTTTGTTACAAGTTACCACTGCAATACTGCTTTTTAAACAAGTGTTGTACCAGGTTGAAACTTCGGCATCAGCAGTATTATCAACAAATATACTGTTGCGAACATTAATTTCTTTGATTTGTGATACAAACTCTGAAAGTGAAGCTTTTTTGCCGTTTTCTAAAGTCTTTTTCCAATTGTTCAGGTCAATTCCTTCTTTGTTAAAATACATTTTACGGCTGTTTGATAAGCCCAAAATGCGGACAGAAATGTTTAAGTTTTGCTTTAAAAACTCTTGCTGATTTGCTATTTGTTCAATGAATTTACTTCCTACATTACCAGCACCGACTACAAAAAGGTTCAATTGTTTAGTTACAGATTCAAAAAATACTTCATGTAGAGCATTTAGTGCTTTAACAACATCTTTTGAGTTGATCACAGCCGAAATATTTCGTTCGGAAGCCCCTTGAGCAATAGCGCGGACATTTACGTTGTTTCGACCCAATGTACTGAACATTTTTCCGCTTAATCCTTGATGATTCTTCATGTTGTCTCCCACAAGGGCAATAATGCTCAATTCTTTTTCTAACTGACAAGCATTGAGCTGTCCGTGTGCTATTTCTTTACTGAAAACTTCATCGACATACTTTTTAGCTTTTTCGGCCTGATTTTCCAGAATTCCGATGCAGATCGAATGCTCTGAGGATGCCTGAGTAATGAAGATAACATTAATATGATGTAACGAAAGCGTTTCGAATAATTTTCGTGCTATGCCTGAGACACCAACCATTCCGCCTCCTTCAAGCGTTAATAAAGCGATCTTATCAATGTTACTGATTCCTTTTACGGATTGTTGTAGATCTTTCTCCTGATTCGAAATAAGCGTTCCGTGTTCGTTAGGAGCAAATGTATTTTTGATCCAGATCGGTATTTCTTTTTTAAGAGCCGGTTGTATAGTTGGCGGATATAAAACTTTAGCCCCGAAATGTGATAATTCCATGGCTTCCTGATATGAAATAGCAGGAATTGGCTGGGCTTGTTTTACGATCTTAGGATTGGCAGCATACATTCCGCTGACATCTGTCCAGATCTCAAGAGCAGTTGCTGAAACACCATTAGCTAAGATGGCTGCAGTATAATCAGAACCGCCACGTCCTAATGTTGTATTGCTTCCGTTTCGGGAGCTGGCAATGAATCCGGGTAAAACAAATAAAGTTTTATCATTAGTAAAGAAATAATCTTCTATATGCTGATAGGTTTCCGGGTAGAAAACATTGGCATTGCCAAAATTTTCATCAGTTACGATCAGAGTACGACTGTCTACAAACGGATTTTCAATGTTGAATCGCTGTGCAAAAAAAGCAGCAATAATGGTTGAAGAGAGTAATTCACCGTAACCAATGATCGCATCGTGAATTTTAGGTTGTACATCTCCTAAAAGATAGCAGCCTTCCAGTAGTGTTTCTAAGTGTTTAAAATGTTTACGAATTGTTTTTTGTAATGCATCATCTGATTCTAAAACTAATTCGTGAATCAGGTTTTCATGTTGTTGCTTCAGAGCTAGTAATCTGGTTTTGTATTCTTTGTCTTTATTAGCAACTAAGACGGTCAATTGGACCAGTTGATCAGTTACCCCGCTACAAGCCGATACCACAATGAGTGTCTTTTGTAGCTCTTTTTTTTGCTGAACGATAGCAGCAACGAGTCCTATATTTTGAGCATTGGCTACAGAAGTGCCTCCAAACTTTAATACTAACATAATACGATAAATAAATTATAGAAAATTTTCTTGCTAAAAAATAGCAATACAGGCTGTGGATGATATGTGAAAATTAAACCCCGAATGGGGTAGTAGTTGTAACCGTAATCGTTACAATAGTCGAAATGCCGCATGAAGTAATTACTTGCGGTATAGAAATGAAATTGTATTTCGACTGGTTTTGAATCATATAGCAAATTTAATAAAATTTATGAAATTCTGACTTTTAATATTATTTTTACGGATGTTTTAATAAATAGTAATGAAAAATGCAATAAAATTTCAAAATGGATTATTTAAGTGTTAATTTTTGTTGATGTGTCAATAAATGTATCCGGAATATTTGTTTTTTAGTTGCGGTTTTTTGAATTTTGGACTTTAAATTTTTAGAATGGAAAATGTTCATTATATAAGTTCAGATTTATTGTCGATAGATAAGATTAACGAAATCATTTCTTGTGACTATCAGTTGGCACTTTCTGAGGAGGCTATTGTAAATATCGAAAAATGCAGAGCTTATCTGGATCAGAAAATGAAAGATAACGCAACGCCTATCTATGGTATCAATACCGGTTTCGGTTCGTTGTGTAATGTAAAAATATCAGGAGAAAACTTATCACAATTACAAAACAATCTGGTAAAATCACATGCTTGCGGTACCGGCGCGGAAGTACCTCAGGAAATTGTGAAGATCATGTTGTTGCTGAAAATCCAATCGTTAAGTTACGGGCATTCCGGAGTACAGTTGGTTACCGTTCAGCGTTTGATAGATTTTTATAACAATAATATTTTACCTGTTGTTTATGAGTTAGGTTCGTTAGGTGCTTCAGGAGATCTGGCTCCATTGGCACATTTGTCTTTGCCTTTAATAGGTGAGGGCGAAGTGTATGCGGATGGTTTCAGACAACCGACGAAAAAAGTTTTGGAAAAGATGGGATGGAATCCCATTCATCTGGAATCAAAAGAAGGTTTGGCTTTGTTAAACGGTACACAGTTCATGAGTGCTTTTGGTGTATTTTGTTTGATTAAAGCCAATAAGATATGTTATCTGGCAGACGTGATCGGTGCTATTTCTTTAGAAGCATTTGATGGCAGAATAGAGCCCTTCAATGAATTAATTCATTTGGTTCGTCCGCATAAAGGTCAGGTTCAAACTGCCGAAAGAATGAGGGAATTGCTAGAAGATAGTGAAATTATAGCCCAATCTAAAAAGCATGTTCAGGATCCGTATTCGTTCCGTTGTATTCCTCAAGTTCACGGTGCAAGTAAGGATGCTATTGACTACGCGAAAAAAGCATTTCGAACAGAGATTAATTCTGTAACGGATAACCCGAATATTTTTGCAGCCGAAGATGTTATAATATCCGGAGGAAATTTTCACGGACAACCTTTGGCTTTGGCATTGGATTTTATGGGGATAGCGTTGGCAGAATTAGGAAATATATCTGAAAGAAGAACATATCAATTGATCTCGGGATTACGTGATTTACCGGCATTCCTAGTGAATGATCCGGGATTGAATTCAGGTTTTATGATTCCTCAATATACTGCTGCAAGTATTGTAAGCCAAAATAAGCAATTGGCTACACCGGCAAGTATTGATAGCATTGTATCGAGTAACGGTCAGGAAGATCATGTGAGTATGGGAGCCAATGCGGCAACAAAAACGTTACGTATCGTAGAAAATGTGGAACGAATTTTAGCTATTGAATTGTTAAATGCTTCACAAGCTATTGAATTCAGACGTCCGTTAAAATCCAGTGAGTTCATTGAATCATTCCTGAAATCATACAGAGAAGAAGTTTCTTTTGTGGAAGAAGACAGGATTTTACATTATGATATTGAAAAATCAGTTGCTTTTCTGCAAAGTTTACAGCTCGATGAAAATATGTTATAATATAAAAAGCTCCGAATTTCGGAGCTTTTTAGTTTAAAGTTTGTTTTGGAGCTTTGGTCAGTTGTTATTATTATTCAGCAAGACCAATTTGTTTTAAG
The DNA here is from genome assembly GCF_003148385.1 of Flavobacterium sediminis. NCBI lineage: Bacteria > Pseudomonadati > Bacteroidota > Flavobacteriia > Flavobacteriales > Flavobacteriaceae > Flavobacterium > Flavobacterium sediminis. Next base: position 3,135,195 of record NZ_CP029463.1, read on the forward strand.
AAGGCTTGATTGTCCCAAAAAAGATATTCTTCATACATAACACCTTTGTCATTCCAAAGTCCTACAGTACACATAGGTAATTTAAAAGCTTTTCCTGTAGGCGGAATGAATTTACCGTTTCCGATAGGCATAGGTTCTGTGAACGTTCCTAGAAGTTCACCTACAACAGCAGTCATGGTACCTGAACCTAATTTTATAGGATGTTGCTCAATACGTGTATCCGGAGCAAAGACAAACATGGGTGCCAATTCTTTAATATGATCTTCAATACCCACAGTTGTGTGTCCGTCAGGGTAGTGGACTAAAATATCATCAGCGTGACTTTCGTGTAGTCTTTTCCATTCTTGGGTAGAGTAGACTACAAAGTCAAGCGTGTCGAAAGTTTTTAGATTTTTCGCAACTTCTTCGTTTTCTTTTGCTAATTTCTCTAATTGAGATGTTAAAGTCTGTATCTCAGTTTGGTATTTTTCTTCGATCTGTTTGTTATCTGAACAACTGACCATGCTGACAGCGGTAATTATAACTGCTGCAAATTGTAGTTTAATTGATTTTAACGCTTTCATTTTATATCTAGTTTTAATTAATCCCAGTTATTCGTTGTTGAAATGGCATATTTTCCGGCTCCGGTAAAGAATAAGGCTACTGAAGTGAAAAAGTATAAGCCTAAAAGTTCTACAGCCCAACCTCCAGTTTCGCTTAGAGTAAAAAGAATTGAGCTATGAACCATGAAAATAGCGACCAAACAGTTTATAGCATAAATTGCTGCTGCAATTCGGGTTCTGAATCCGATTAATATAGCTATAGGAGCTAATAATTCACCTACTAAAGCACCATAAGCTATAAAAGCAGGTAAGCCTTTTTCGGTGAGAAGTCCTTTAACAAATTCTAGTCCGCCATTTAATTTACCGATACCGTGTAATATCATTAATACGGCTAACAAAATTCTTAGGATAAGTAATCCTGTATCTGTATTCTTTTTCATTTTGTTTAAATGTTATATTACTTTGTTTTTAATTACACTACAAAGTTCCGTTATATAACAATAAAAAAAATTGAAGTAGTTTAAGAAATTATCTCTGGATTGATTTTTTTCTCAGAATACTGATAAATTCGGCAGTAATCCCTAGATAACTGGCGATATTCTTTAAAGAAATTCGTTGAAGAATATCCGGATGATTAGCGATAAGGTTAAAGTAGCGTTGTTCAGCAGTTAGTATAAAATGTTCGGCGATTCTTTTTTGTTGAAATATCATAGCATTGCGATACAATTCACTGGTATATTTGATAAAAGCAGGTATTTCTTCGGATAATTTATCCCAATTCCTTTTAGAGATTGCCAGAATGGTCAGATCTTCCAATGCTTGATAATTGTAAGTAGCATCAGTTCCGTGTGCAAAACTTTCCATATCGCCGAACCAATAATTTTGAAAACCAAATTCGATATTGTGTTCTTTTCCGTTAAAGTCAATAATATACCCTCTGATACATCCGCTAAGAATGAAATATTGATACAGTTCTTTATCCCCTGATGTAAGAATGTGTTCTTTCTTTTTAAATTCTTTTTCTTCTGTCAGATTCAGAATGTAATTGATCTCATTTTCAGTAAAATCATTGTATTTTAAGAGATGGTCTTTCATTAAAGCGTTACTATTTTTAAATTGCTAATACAGCTATGATAGCAATTAAAGCCGGTAATGTTTGTATAAATAATATTTTTTTTGAAGCTGAATAAGCGCCGTAAATTCCCGCGATTGCTATACACCCCAGAAAAAACAATGCTATATTTTTGCTCCAGAAAATATCAGAAACAAGCAAGGACCAAAGTAATCCTGCTGCCAAGAAACCATTATACAGCCCTTGATTAGCTGCCATTGCTTTTGTCGGGGCAAATAAGTCTTTTGGGAAACTTCTGAAAACTTTAGGACCACGGGTAGTCCACAGAAACATTTCCAGTACAAGAATGTAGAGGTGTAGCAGGGCAATGCATCCGATTAGAATTTTAACTAAGATTTCCATAGGCTATTTCATGTTTTTGATGATGCTTACGATAAGGAAAATTAAACCGCCGGCTTCCGTGAGCATTCCGGTTGTAAGCATAATTTTTGCACCCGGCCAGTGCATTAGCTTAAATAAAGCACCGATTATGGTAATTACCATTCCGAGAATAAGTAAAACTAAAGGTATTCCGTATTCTTTCTTCATTTACTTCCATTTAAAATTTTTCTCAATGGCTTTGATCATTTCTCCGGCAATATCTTTCTGTGTAGCACCTTCAATTCCTTCTAAGCCCGGAGAAGAATTCACTTCTAAGAGTAAAGGGCCTTTGGTAGAACGAATGATGTCAACACCTGCCACCTTCAGATTCATGGCTTTAGCAGCCCGAATGGCTATTTTCTTTTCTTCCGGAGTAACTTTAACGATAGAAGCAGTTCCTCCCATGTGAATATTGGCTCTGAATTCGCCGGGTGCTGCTTCGCGTTGCATGGCAGCTACTACTTTTCCGTCTACTACAAATAAGCGTAGATCTTTACCGTTAGCTTCCTTGATGAATTCTTGAACTAAAATATTAGCATTTAAACTTTTAAATGCATTGATAACGGATTCAGCGGCTTTTTTGGTTTCTGCTAAAACGACGCCTTTCCCTTGTGTTCCTTCTAATAGTTTTACAATCAACGGCGAGCCACCAACCATTTTAATCAAATCATCAGTGTCCAGAGGTGAATTTGCAAAACCTGTGGTAGGGATGTCAACTCCGTTGTTTAATAATAGTTGCAATGAAAATAATTTATCTCTGGATTGACTAATAGCTGCTGCATTGTTTAATGTAAATACTTTTAAGGCCTCAAACTGACGGGTTAAAGCACAACCGTAATAAGTCATACTTGGGCGAATTCTAGGAATTATGGCATCAAAATCATTTAAAACTTTACCACCTCTGTAATGAATTTCAGGAGTTTCGGCATCTAGTTTCATGTAGCAGTATTTGATGTTTAAAAAGTGCATTTCGTGCCCTCTCAGTTCTCCGGCTTCTATAATGCGTTTATTGCTGTATAGTTCGGGATTGCTGGCTAAAAGCCCTATTCGTAAGCCTTTTTTGTTGATGATATCAGAATAGTAATATTCTTTGAGCTTTTCATTTGTCGGTTGACCTAAAACGTATTTTTTTTCAGGATCTACTAAAATTCTTCCGGACATTGCTTCACGACCCAATAACATACGGAATCCCATGGAATCGCGATTGGTTAGTGTAACTTCCACTTCCCAGTGTTTGCCTCCGATCTCCAATTGTGTTCTGATAACGTAACGCTTTTCCCGAAAGCCACTTGAGCTTTTTACAATGCGTTGGTCTATTAAAGGAGCTTCGCAATGGATAACGGTTTTAACATTGTTTTGAATAGGATTGATATCAAATTTTACCCATTCTTCATTATCTTTCTGAAAAGGTCTGATATTAACAGCGTGCAAAGCAGAAGTTTTAGCTCCGGAGTCTACCCGAGCTTTAATAGTTGGAATTCCTAAAGTAGGGAAGGAGCACCATTCTTCACTACCCACAATAACTTTGTCTAACATGGAATAGAAAATAGAATTAAAAATATTTCTAAAGTACTACTTTTTTTTGATTTTAAAAGAAGTTGTTATAAAAAAGAAAACCTGCTTATTCAGCAGGTTTTTCTTTTTTCTTAATTGAAATATTCAGTTCGTTATTTTTTTCGTCCAGATCCATAAAGATCTCATCTCCTTCGTGAATTTTTGAGGTTATGATCTCTTCTGCTAAAGCATCTTCTACATATTTTTGGATCGCTCTTTTTAAAGGTCTGGCTCCGAATTGCTTGTCAAAGCCTTTATCGGCAATATAGTCTTTTGCTTTTTCAGACAATTTTAAGTTATAACCTAAATCTTTTATGCGGTCATAAAGCTTAGCCATTTCGATATCAATTATTTTGTCGATATCTTCTTTTTCTAAAGAGTTGAATACAATAACATCATCAATACGGTTTAGGAATTCCGGAGCAAATGCTTTTTTTAAGGCATTTTCAATGATTCCTTTTGAATGCTCGTCTGCTTGTGCTGTTTTTGCAGATGTTCCGAATCCGACACCTTGTCCGAAGTCTTTTAATTGACGGGCTCCTACATTAGAGGTCATGATAATGATCGTATTTCTAAAATCGATTTTACGACCTAAACTGTCGGTTAAGTGACCGTCATCTAGAACCTGAAGCATCATGTTGAATACATCCGGATGTGCTTTTTCAATTTCGTCTAACAGAACAACACAATAAGGTTTTCTTCTCACTTTTTCGGTCAATTGCCCGCCTTCTTCATAACCGACGTATCCCGGAGGAGCACCTACTAATCTTGAAATGGCAAATTTTTCCATGTATTCACTCATGTCAATTCGTATCAAGGCATCTTCAGAGTCAAATAACTCTTTTGCTAAAACTTTAGCTAATTGTGTTTTACCGACACCGGTTGATCCTAAGAATATAAAAGAACCGATAGGTTTGTTCGGGTCTTTTAATCCGGCACGATTACGCTGGATCGCTTTTGCAATTTTTTCAACAGCATTATCCTGACCGATAACTTTTCCTTTAATCAATTCCGGAAGTTTAGCTAATTTATTGCTTTCTGTTTGAGCGATTCTATTAACAGGAATACCGGTCATCATAGAAACTACGTCGGCAACATTGTCTTCGGTTACAACAACTTTGTTGTTTTTAGAATCTTCTTCCCATTTTTCCTGAGCGATAGCTAATTCTTTTTCGATTTTTTTCTCGTCGTCACGTAATTTTGCGGCTTCTTCATATTTCTGCTTTTTGACAACACTGTTTTTATTTTCGCGAACTTCTTCTAATTGGCGTTCCAATTCCAGAATTTGTTTCGGAACATCAATATTGGTTATATGCACACGAGATCCGGCCTCGTCTAAGGCATCAATAGCTTTGTCCGGAAGGAAGCGATCGGTCATATAACGATTCGTTAATTTAACACAGGCTTCAATAGCTTCCGGTGTATAGATAACATTGTGGTGATCTTCATATTTAGCCTTGATGTTGTTCAAAATAGTAATAGTCTCTTCAACAGAAGTCGGTTCAATGATTACTTTTTGAAAACGTCTTTCCAGAGCACCGTCCTTCTCAATATATTGGCGGTATTCGTCTAATGTTGTTGCTCCCACACATTGAATTTCTCCTCTTGCTAAAGCAGGTTTGAACATGTTTGAAGCATCAAGTGAACCAGTGGCGCCACCGGCACCGACGATCGTGTGGATCTCATCAATGAAAAGGATGATGTCATCATTTTTTTCCAGTTCGTTCATGACCGCTTTCATGCGTTCTTCAAACTGTCCTCTGTATTTGGTTCCGGCAACTAAACTGGCTAAATCCAGAGTCACTACTCTTTTATTGAATAGAATGCGGGAAACTTTTTTCTTTACGATTCGCAGCGCTAAGCCTTCAGCAATGGCTGATTTACCCACACCCGGTTCTCCTATAAGCAAAGGGTTGTTTTTCTTTCTTCTGCTTAATATTTGAGAAACACGTTCAATTTCTTTTTCTCTGCCAACTACAGGGTCTAATTTCCCTTCTTCAGCCAATTCTGTTAAATCGCGTCCAAAGTTATCTAAAACCGGGGTTTTAGACTTTTTATTGGCTTTGCTTCCGGATGATGGAGAATTGAAACTTTCTCCTCTTGCAGAAAGATCATCATTTTCGGCATCATCATTAAAAGATTCAGCTTTCGGAAGGTTGTCTATAAAGTCATTTTCGTTTGTTAACATAGCTGTATATTGTTCCTTTACTGTTTCGTAATCAATTTTTAACTTGTTCAATAGTTTTGTGGTAGGGTCATTTTCATTTCTTAAAATGCAAAGTAACAAATGCGCAGTACTTATGATAGAACTATTGTATAATTTTGCTTCTAAAAAAGTTGTTTTCAGAGCCCTTTCCGCTTGTCTTGTCAGGTGTAGATTTTTTTTGTCATTACTTTGAGAACCTGAAGAATTGGCAGGACTCAATATTTCAACTTTTCGTCTTAAATGATCAAAATCTACCGCAAGATTGTTCAGAATGACCATGGCTTTGCCTTGACCTTCTCGCAGTAACCCCAGCATAAGGTGCTCTGTGCCAATGAAGTCGTGCCCCAAGCGCAAAGCTTCTTCTTTACTATATGAGATTACATCTTTTACTCTTGGTGAAAAATTATCGTCCATAACATTTTAAATCTATTCGTAAATATACTAAGATATAGGTAAAATAACAAAAAATGTGCCTTTAATGCTATTGTATGACTAAATGACAAAAAAATATTTAATTATAAAAATTTAGAAAGCTTTAGTTATTATCATTTTTTAAACAGAATTGTTAATAAATCATGTAAATTTATAAGATAAAAAATCTATAGAATTAATAAAAAAGCGTATATTGGCACGTTTAAGAATTAATGATAAAATTTATTTAAATACTTATGTCTGAAGGAGAAAAGTTAATACCTATTAACATAGAAGAAGAAATGAAATCAGCCTACATTGATTATTCAATGTCGGTAATCGTTTCCAGAGCTCTTCCTGATGTTAGAGATGGGTTAAAGCCTGTACACCGTAGAGTATTATTTGGAATGCACGAATTAGGAATACGTTCCAACAGTGCGTATAAAAAATCAGCCAGAATTGTAGGAGAGGTTTTAGGTAAGTACCACCCGCATGGAGATTCTTCGGTTTATGATGCTATGGTGCGTATGGCTCAGGATTGGAGTTTACGTTATTTAATGGTTGACGGACAAGGTAACTTTGGTTCAGTTGATGGTGATAGTCCGGCAGCAATGCGTTATACTGAGGCCAGAATGAAAAAGATATCAGAGGAGATGTTAGCTGATATCGAAAAAGAAACAGTAGATTTTCAATTGAACTTTGATGACTCTTTGGAGGAACCAAAAGTTTTACCGACTCGTGTGCCCAACTTGTTAATTAACGGAGCTTCTGGGATTGCAGTAGGTATGGCAACAAATATGCCGCCACATAACTTGTCTGAAGTTATTGACGGAACACTGGCTTACATCGATAATAATGATATTGAGATCGATGAATTGATGAATCATATCAAAGCACCGGATTTTCCAACCGGTGGTGTTATTTACGGATATGAAGGTGTAAGAGAGGCTTTTAAAACCGGTAGAGGTCGTGTGGTTATGCGTGCTAAAGCTAACTTTGAAGAGTCTAACGGTAAAGAAGCCATTGTTGTAACAGAAATTCCGTATCAAGTTAACAAGGCTGAAATGATCAAAAAAACAGCGGATCTGGTTAACGAAAAAAAGATCGAAGGAATTTCTACTATTCGTGATGAGTCGGATAGAAAAGGGATGCGTATTGTATACGAACTGAAAAGAGATGCAGTTCCTAATGTAGTTTTGAATACATTATTCAAGTATACTCAATTACAATCTTCGTTCAGTGTGAATAACATTGCATTGGTAAAAGGAAGACCGGAAATGCTAAATCTTAAAGATTTAATTCATCATTTCGTAGAACACCGTCACGATGTTGTTGTTCGCAGAGCACAATTTGATTTAAGAAAAGCAGAAGAAAGAGCCCATATTTTAGAAGGTTTAATTATTGCTTCTGATAATATTGATGAAGTAATTGCTTTAATACGTTCTTCAAAAGATGGAGAAGAAGCTCGTAACAAATTGATCGAGCGATTCAAATTGTCTGAAATTCAAGCCAGAGCTATCGTAGAAATGCGCTTACGCCAGTTAACAGGGCTGGAACAAGATAAGCTTCGTGCAGAATACGATGAAGTAATGAAACTGATTGCGTACTTGAAAGAGTTACTTGCTAACAAGGATATGCGTATGCAGGTAATCAAAGACGAGTTAGTTGAAATAAAAGATAAATACGGAGACGAAAGACGTTCAGTAATTGAATATGCCGGCGGAGATGTAAGTATTGAAGATTTGATTGCTGACGAACAAGTTGTGGTAACTATCTCTCATGCAGGTTATATTAAACGTACTTCGTTGTCTGAATATAAGACACAGAACAGAGGAGGAGTAGGGCAAAAAGGTTCGGCAACAAGAGATCAGGATTTTCTGGAACATCTTTTTGTAGCTACAAATCACCAATATCTATTGTTCTTTACGCAAAAAGGAAAATGTTTCTGGATGCGTGTATTTGAAATTCCGGAAGGAACGAAAGCAAGTAAAGGTAGAGCTATTCAAAACTTAATCAATATCGAAAGTGATGATAAAGTAAAAGCCTTTATTTGTACAAAAGACCTTAAGGATGAAGAATACATCAATAGTCGTTTTGTAATTATGGCTACTAAAAAAGGGATTGTAAAAAAGACACCTTTAGAGCAATACTCAAGACCTCGTCAAAACGGTATCAATGCAATAACTATTCGCGAGGACGATGAATTACTGGAAGCAAAATTAACTACCGGTAATAGTCAGGTACTAATCGCTGTTAAATCCGGTAAATTGGTTCGTTTTGAAGAAGAGAAAACACGTCCTATGGGACGTACGGCCTCCGGTGTAAGAGGTATTACTCTTGCAGACGATAAAGATGAAGTTATCGGAATGGTTTCTATTGATGAGAAAGATATAAATGATTCTCAAATTTTAGTAGTTACTGAAAACGGTTATGGTAAACGTACTAAATTAGAAGAAGACGGAGAACCGGTTTATCGTATCACGAACAGAGGTGGTAAAGGAGTTAAAACTTTAAATATTACAGATAAAACAGGTGCATTGATCTCTGTAAATGCAGTTACAGATGAAGATGATCTGATGATTATCAATAAATCCGGTTTAACAATCAGAATGCGAGTGGACGACTTAAGGGTAATGGGTAGAGCTACACAAGGAGTTCGTTTAATTAATATAAAAGGAAACGATTCTATTGCAGCTGTTACTAAAGTTCTACGAGAAGAGGAAGAAGAATTACCTGAAGGAGAAGAGAATACCGAAGGGATGAATACTGATGAGAATAACGAAACTCAAGAATAAATAAAGAGCCCAATTTTTAATTGGGCTTCTTTTTAAATGAAACCAAATAAAATTTTAAAAATAACTGTAAACAAATTATGAAAAGATTAATTTTAGCTACAGCATTTTTCTGTTCGGTAGCGACTTTTGCTCAGAAAGATGAGTTAAAAACACTAAAGAAGATTTATGGAAAGGAAACGATCTCTCAAAAGGATCTAGAAGCTTATAAAGCAGCTTTAAATTCATTAGAACCTTTGGCTAAAGAAGAGGGAGATAAAGTTTATACAAAGTTTTATAAAGTAATGTATCCTACATTAGAGCTTTATTCAAAAGGAGATAAGGCTACATTACAAGATCAGATCAAATTGTATAACCCTCAGTTTATTACTGAATATGGTAATGTAATAGATGAAACAATGGCTTATGAAGCTAAAGTAGGGAAGAAAATATATACGGATGATCTGGTTCAGGAAAAGCAATCTTTTAAAAATCAGTTGAGCATGATTGCTAATTCAGCGTATACTGGTAAAAAATATAAAGAAGCTTCTTCTTTTTTCTATGCGCTGTATCTTTTTGATGAAAAGAATGAAGGGAATTCTTTAGAAAATGCTGCAATCACTGCTGTTCAGGGAGAAGATTATAAAGCAGCTGAAAAGTTATATGAAGAGTTGGTAAATAGTGATTACATGAAAAACGGGGTTATTTACTATGCTGTTAATAAAGCTAGCGGACAAGAAGAACAACTTCCTAATCGAGAAACAAGAACAAAGTCAATCGCAACCGGAGTTTATGAAAAACCAAGAGATGTAAAAGTGTCTACTAAATTACCGGATACTTATAAAATGTTAGCTTCTTTGGCAGACCATAATAAAAATATGGAAAAGGCTAAAAAATATTATGAGAAAGCAGTAGAATTGAATCCGGCTGATATGGATCTTAAAAAAGCTGAGGCCAGAATTTATTTCAATGAAGCTTATGAATTGTTAAAAGACGATCAGAAATTGGTTGATGAAATTAATTCTTTCCGAGATGATAAACCAAAATATGATGAATTGATGGCTAAAAGAAAAGAGATTTTCAAGAAAACCATTCCGTTATTTGAAAAAGCATACAGTTTAGATTCCAGTGATGTTAATACTAAGAATCTTTTAAAAATGGCTTATCAGGTTACCGGTCAGAATGAAAAAGCAAATAAAATCAATTAGAAATTAGAGATATAAAAAAAAACTCCGAGTGTTACACTCGGAGTTTTTTTTAAAGGAATTTTATATTTGATTAATTCCATTTATAACGAATCCCTAATGCGATATCCGGACCGAAATTATCTTTGTAATCAGCATAATCACCACCTAAATAAAATTCAGGTCTGAAATCTAAAGATAATTGTAGAGGAATATCAAAATTATATTCAATACCTATATCTCCTCCTAATAAAACAAAAGAACCGCTTCCGTCTCCATATTTACTATCTACACTCCAGCTTCCTACACCAGCTCCTACACCGGCATACCAGTTGAAACCTCCGTCAATGTTCCAAACCCATTGGTATAAACCTACAAGTTTAAAAGCGTCAACGTGATCACTATTTCTCCAGCCTAAGTCAAATTCTAATCTGTTCGGAGAACTAAGTGCTCTTTGGTAAGAGATCTCACCACCAAAACCATCGTTATCCCCTAAGCGTAAACCTAAAGCGTTTTTTGAAATGTCCTGAGCCTGTGCATTGAAAGCTAAACCTAATAGCATAATGGCGCTAATAAAAATTTTCTTCATAATTTTACATGTTTTAATGTTACAAATTTATACAATCTTTTGGGACATCTTTTTATATAATTTACAGAAATAATTACAAAATTAAATGTAAGAAATTAAAATTAATTAATATGATATGTATCTAATGTTTCTTCCTGATGTTGACTCTGAGATTGTGATATTCCTAAACCACTGGCAATTGAAGCATCTAAAGTAAAGCTGATATCAGTTGTTATAGCTATGGCTCCAATTCCGTCGGCAAATAAAATCTCAGAGACCATAACATTTTGGTCACTTGGACTTAAAATGTCTTGATCATATCCCGGTATAATAGTAGTGTAAGCTGAAGCTGTTAATATTACATTAGTCGTTTTTACATTTTGATATGTAACATTATTGATTGTTATGCTTTCATAATCTGTTCCGGCTACCGTTTTTAATGTATAGTTCATCGTAACGGGAACACTGTTTATAGTTTGAGAAATACTTCCGCTTTTACTGGATAATTGAGTTCCTGAACTTGCGTTATTGTCCAGAATAGTAAAGTCTGTTACAGATAGGTCAACACCTACCGGTAAACTTTGACCGGCCAAAAAGCTCAGGTCTCCTGTCAACAATAGTTTCTGATTATTGTTTCTTAGAGCATTGTCTTTAAGGCTAGAAGAATAAAATCCGGTTGGGATTACTTCAGTTTCAACTTTTTTATAGGTAATTGAATTGATTACGGTGTCATGTGATATAAAGACAGAATCTCTTGAAGTTGCTCCGTCAGTTACAATATCATAATTCCAGTAGTTTCCGTCATTCAAAGGAAATGTGATGCTAAACGAATTCTCAGGATTATCATCATTATCGTTAGAACAAGAGTAAATAGATGACACTGCTAATGCAATGAACAGGTAACTTTTTAGTCGCATAGGATTATTTTTCGACTAATATAATAATTATTTTTTATGAAAAATAATATTAGCAATTAACTGTTGTGAAAGTTCATTTTCCATATCAATATTTTCATCATCATCTTCCCTGATTTGATTTAAAGGAGTATGAGTATATAGTTTCCATTTTTTACGGTTGTATTCCAGTGCGGTTAAGTTCTCTATCCAGTCGCCGGAATTCAAATAAAGGGTAGAGCCTTTATTATTTGATTTTCTTAATATTTTAGGTTCATGAATATGTCCGCAACACACAAAATCATATTGATTATCAATAGCGATATCCGTTGCTGTCGTTTCAAAATCAGAAATGAATTTTACTGCTTTTTTGACACTTCCTTTAATTTTTTTGGAAAGGGAATAAGGCTCTTTTCCCATTTTGTTCAGACACCAATTGATGAATCGGTTCAGTAAGATCAGGTAATCGTATCCTAATCCGCCTAATTTGGCGATCCATTTGGCAGTATGCACAGAACTGTCAAAAACGTCACCGTGAAAGAACCAGGCCTTTTGCCCATTTAATTCTAAAACCACTTTGTTAACAAGTGAAAAATTTCCCAGATGTGTGTCACTGAACTTTCGTAACATTTCATCGTGATTCCCGGTAATGTAGTATACCTGAGTTCCTTTGCTGGAGAAATTTATTAATTTTTTGACAACCTTTAAGTGACTTTTAGGAAAATATGATTTTCTAAATTGCCAAATATCTATAATGTCGCCATTTAAAATTAAGGTTTTTGGTTTAATAGAATTCAGATATTCTAATAACTCTGTGGCATGACAACCGAATGTACCAAGATGTACATCTGAAATTACGACTAATTCTACACTTCTCTTTTTCAAAATACTGAGTTTAAACAAAAGAACGATATTTGTTTAAACTAAAGTTAAAGTTAAAGTTATCAGTAGATTAGTTGTTTGTTGGTTTTGTTAAAATAATGTTTCTATAAACCCGCTAATAATGCTTACATTTGTGAAAAACTTAAATGGAATAGTATTTATGGCAGGAAATACATTTGGAACGCTATTTAAAGTAACTACATTTGGAGAGTCACATGGAGAAGCATTAGGAGGTATTATTGACGGCTGTCCGGCTGGTATTGAATTGGATCTTGAGGCAATTCGAACTGAAATGCAAAGAAGAAAACCCGGACAATCAGCAATAGTAACGCAAAGAAAAGAAGAAGACGAAGTTCAGTTTCTATCCGGTATTTTTGAAGGAAAAACAACCGGAACACCTATAGGTTTTGTCATTCAGAATACCAATCAAAAGTCTCATGATTATTCGCATATAAAAGATACCTACAGACCGAGTCATGCTGATTATGTGTATGAAAAGAAATACGGAATCAGAGATTACAGAGGAGGAGGAAGAAGTTCTGCCAGAGAAACGGTTAGCAGGGTTGTAGCAGGGGCTGTTGCCAAACAGGTTATTTCTGATGTTAAAATTACAGCTTTTGTATCTTCTGTTGGCGAGATCTTTATCGACAAACCGTATCAGGATTTAGATTTTTCTAAAATTGAAAGTAATCCTGTCAGATGTCCGGATGAAAAGTCTGCTGAGAGGATGGAAGCCTATATAAAAGAAATTAAAAAGCAAGGTGATACAGTAGGAGGAACAATTACTTGTGTGATTCAGAACGTGCCTGTAGGCTTGGGAGAACCTGTTTTTGATAAATTACATGCCGATTTAGGAAAAGCCATGCTTTCTATTAATGCAGTTAAAGGTTTTGAATACGGTAGCGGATTTTGCGGCGCTAAAATGAAAGGAAGTGAGCACAATGATTCTTTTAATCCGGACGGAACTACTAAAACTAATCTTTCGGGAGGAATACAAGGAGGGATCAGTAATGGTATGGATATTTATTTTAGGGTAGCTTTTAAGCCGGTAGCCACTTTGTTGCAAAAGCAAGATGTGTTAACAAATACTGGCGAGATCATCGAACAGCAAGGAAGGGGGAGACATGATCCGTGTGTGGTACCCAGAGCGGTTCCTATTGTAGAAGCAATGGCGGCATTAGTTATTACCGATCATTTTTTATATAACAAATAGAAGAAAACACAAAGGGACTTAAAAGTCCCTTTTCTATTGCTGTTTTACAATTAAAGTTTGATTACTTGGCTTATTGTTAAATTTTTCTATTATCATTCCGATAATAAAATAAATATTAAAAAAAAGATTTGTATTAACCGAATTCAGGTTAACAAGTTTAAAGTTTAAGCATTAAAAAAACGACTAAGTTTTACTTAGTCGTTCCCTTTTTTCTTTTTATCTGAATTCATCATAAACATTACTGCTCCGACTAATCCTAAGATTACCAGTGCAAAGACTACAACCATAATAAACGCTCCGTTATTAAAATTGAATAGAGAAATTAAAAGACTTTTCATAATGATAAGGTTAGAAATTTAGTCAAAAATAGAGTTATAAATATAATTAAAAAATGACAAATATCAGTTGTATCAGAGAAATTTAGCTTTTAATTCCGGTGTAGGGATCATGCAGGATTCTTTTTTGCCATACCATTTATAACGGTTTTTAGCTATGTAATCATAGATGAAATTCTTAATCTTATCCGGTACGACTATAAAGGAATAGAGTAGGGAATATCCGCTTTTTAACTCTTTTGCAATACGCAGAGCCGCTTCTGCCTTAAAATAATAAGCCATGCCCGGTTCGTATAAAATAATGGAATCGGTTTTAGAAGTGTCAATACCTAAATACCGGATCAGTTCTTGTCCGGTTTCCGATTGAATTGCCACAAAGCGGAAAACATCTTTTGGGTCATGCTTTATAATGAATTGAACGGAAGTGTTGCATAAATTGCAAACCCCGTCAAACAGTATGATTTTTTTATCTTTCGGAAAATTCATTTTTAATGAGACAATTAGTTATAAAGGCTGAATATATTCTAACTGATCTACGCTGACTTTAGAAGTGAAAATTCCATAGTTTACAGTTGCTTTATTTTTTTCAATGGCATCAATAGTACCGATCGCTTTTCCATCGATCATTCTCACACGGTCACCAACTTTTAGTACTACTTTCGGTTTGTTTTGCTCAACTTCTTTTTTCTTTTGTTTTTCTTCTTTTTTCTTCTCGCGAATTTCTTCTACTTTTTCTTTTACTTCTGCTATAACTTGTTTTTCAATCTTTTGTTTGATGACTTTTTCTTTTTTGGTGATTTTTTTGCGTTTTGAATTTTCAATTTCCACCATTTTCAAGAATTCACCGATCAACGTTTTCTTGTCTTTATTATTGAAATATTTCTCAGAGATATCATCCAGTTTCTGACCTAAATAAATCAAGCGCTGGTTAGCATCATATAATTCTTGATAACGCTCCAGTTTGTCCTGAATTTTAGCATTGATCTGTTCCATTTTTTGGCTTTCCTCACGAGCCTTTGATTCTTCCTCTTTTAAGTTTTGAGAGGTTTTTTCCAGTTTAGAACGCTCTTTTTGTAAAGTCGCAATGGTTTTATCGAAACGAACTTTACTGCGTTCGATCTTCTTTTTAGCGCGATTAATCAAACCGTATGGTATTCCGTTCTTTTGTGCCACTTCAAACGTAAATGAACTTCCGGGTTGTCCCAAATGCAATTTATACATGGGTTCTAATGATTTTTCATCGAACATCATGTTTGCATTAATAGCAAAAGGCAATTCATTGGCCAATATCTTTAAATTGGTGTAATGGGTCGTAATGATACCGAAAGCTTCTCTGGCATAGAATTCTTCCAAAAAAGTTTCCGCCAGGGCTCCTCCTAATTCGGGATCAGATCCGGTACCGAACTCATCAATTAAGAACAAGGTCTTTGCATTGCACTTTTTAAGAAAGTAGTTCATGTTCTTCAAACGATAGCTATAGGTACTTAAATGGTTTTCAATGGACTGATTATCTCCGATATCTGTCAGTATTCTGTCAAACAGAAAGGTTTCGCTGCGCTCGTGAACCGGGATCAGAATACCGCTTTGCAGCATCAGTTGTAATAAACCGATGGTTTTAAGGGTAATACTTTTACCTCCGGCATTAGGTCCTGAGATGACTATGATTCGGCTTTCATTATGCAGTTCGATGGTTTGCGGGTAAATCGGTTGCTTTTTAGTACTATTCGTCAGCCACAGAATAGGGTGGTAGGCTTCTCTGAAATACAAGCGTTTTTCATCCGTAATCTTTGGCAACAAAGCATTGATCCGGTGTGCATACTTCGCTTTAGCGGCAATAACATCAATATCACTTAAGAACTCCTGATAATCAGCTAAAAGGTTTTTATAAGGTCTGATTTGATTGGTTAGTTCTTTTAAAATGCGAATGATTTCTTCACGTTCGTCCTGAAGCAAACTGTTCAGCTCTCTTGAAAAACGCAATGTGGCATCGGGTTCAATGTAAACAATACTTCCGGTCTTAGAGCTTCCCATGACCGAACCTTTTACTTTTTTACGATGCATTGCTAAAACCGCCAGAACACGTCTGTTATCTACGACTGTTTCTTTGATATCGTCTAAATATCCTGCCGAATTGTATTGGGAAAGGGCAACCCCGAAGCTTTGGTTGATCTTTCCGCGTACCAATTGGATGTTTCTCCTGATGTTCACCAGATCCGGTGAGGCATTGTCTTTGATCTCTCCGTATTTATCAAATACATTTTCAATAGCTGCTACAATAAATTTCTCGATTGTGATTTCAGAGGCTTTGAGCTGTAGTTTCGGATAATATTCCTCAAACTTTTTGAAGTAGAGAACCAGAGCTATCGTTGTTTCTGCTAAATGAATGATCTTTTTAAAACCGGACGCTTCTAAAAAACTGTCTTCAATTCCTAAAAATTTCAGTTCATTTGAAACAGTTTCAAAGCCGTGATTCGGAATGGCATTATTATTCGTAAACGAAGCCAGATACTCTGAAGTTTGGTTCAGATTATCCAGTAGTTTCCCTTTGTTTTTAAAAGGTAATATGTCTTGTGCTTTTTGTTCGCCGATCTCAGTGTGACAATATTCTGAAATGGTTTGCAAAATGGTTTTAAATTCTAAGTCCTGTAAAGTTTTATCAGTTACTGAAATCATTCTAATTCGTTAGCTTTTTATGCAAATTTACACGCATTTGGATGAATAATTTCTATTTTTGAAAAAATTTTAAAAGATGCAAGTAAAAATCAATTCTTCCTGGCAACCGTACTTACAAAATGAATTTAATAAATCGTATTTTCAATCGTTAGTTGCATTTGTAAAAGAGGAATATACAAACTATAAATGTTATCCTAAAGGGAATCAGATTTTTGCAGCTTTTGATGCTTGCTCTTTTCAGGATGTGAAAGTTGTCATTATAGGGCAGGATCCGTATCACGGAGCCGGACAGGCAAACGGCTTGTGTTTTTCGGTTAATGACAGTATTCCTTTTCCTCCGTCACTCATCAATATTTTTAAAGAAATTGAGCAAGATTTAGGTAAGCCAATACCTGAAACCGGAAATTTAGAGCGTTGGGCAAAACAAGGAGTTCTGCTTTTAAATGCTACTCTGACCGTACGGGAAGCTTCTGCCGGAAGCCACCAGAATAAAGGTTGGGAAGCCTTCACAGATGCCGTAATTGATGCTATTTCGCAAAATAATGAAAAAGTTGTCTTTTTACTTTGGGGCGGTTATGCTAAAAAGAAAGGTGCTAGAATTGACAGAAATAAGCACTTTGTTTTAGAAACCGGACACCCGTCGCCATTAAGTGCCAACAGAGGTTTGTGGTTTGGAAATAAACATTTTAGTAAAACGAATGCGTATTTGGAACAAATAGGGAAGGAAAAGATCATTTGGTAATAAAATATCGATTGTATTTTTTTCAGTTAAAACTTGATATTATTGTTTAGTTTTATAAACGTCCGGATTAAATAGTTCCATATATAATTCCGGTTTTGGCAATTTAGTAAATCCGTATTTTTCATAAAGCCAATCTGCAGTTGATGTCAGTAAGATCCATCGTCTCAGGTTTTGTAAATCAGGATGCTTCATTACGAATTCCATGAGTTTTTTTGAAAGTCCTTGTCCGCGGTAATTTTCTAAAACATAGATATCACCTAAATAAGCAATTGTAGAAAAATCAGAGATTACTCGTGCAAACCCGATTTGTTTATGGTTGTGGAACAGTCCGAAATTTAAAGAATTATCGATTGATTTTCGAACTGTTTCAAATGGTATGTTTGCACTCCAACCGGAATGTTTGGATAAAAACTCGTGAATGGCAACTATGTCTAACTTTGCTTTATTTGTTGTAATAAGAAATTCTCCGAATGTTTGTTCAATATTTTTCATATTTAATTCTATATTTTCTAATTATTCAGGATATTAAAAAATCTCTTAAAGAATAGATTTCTTTAAGAGATTTTCTTTATTTAGTTTGAAAAATAAAAATACGGAAAATACCTGTACTTACTGTTAATTATTTTTTGCCGTCTTTAGAGCCACTATTAACTTATCAGTATAGGCTATTTTATACTAATTAACTCTCCGTTTGGTAATTTTACAGAGAGTTCTGTAATTTGAATATCTATCTTTTTTAATAGAGACATTGCAAAAATCATTTCTTCAATTAGTGTTTCTATCATACTGTTTTAAAGGTTATTTTAATTTCAGAATATAAATTACTTGTTTCAGTTAATTTAGTTGGCTGAACAGAAAGTCTAACATTTGGAATCTGAAAGTTTGAATCATTAATATTTTCGATAGATTTTCTATCTATTAAGATTGTCGTTTTTCCGGACTTTTCATCTTTAAAATCAATAACATCGACCTTTTTTTGAAAAGTAGGAAGTGAAATTTGTTTTATAGCTTCTTTACTTTCATTAATTAGGGTAATGTTTGATTTTAATAACTTAGCGGATTTAGCACTTTTGTCACCTGTATCTTGTTTAAACAGGTTTGTTAATTCTAATTTTGCTGTTATTTCTCCTGAGTCTACGACTATATTTGAAGTGTTTGATTTATTGATTAACGTTTTGAGTATAGCTTTGCGTTCTTCAACTAAAATATCTGAAACATACTCAGTAATAGCATCATATCCGGCATTGGTAAGTTTTTTATTAAAAACAAGATTCTGATTTGATTCAAAAGTTTCAGTCAAAAAATTAATTAAATTCTCATTAACAACCATCTGCTTTTCAATTTTAAAACCAAAATATTCATATTTTTTGGCTTCAATCTCATCATTTGAAATGAAATTTTTAATAAAGGCATTGTTTGGTAAATTCAATTTACTTTCTAATGCTGCATACTTTTCTAATTGATAATTTTGAGAAGACAAAATCGCATCAAATGTTTCTTGTATTAATTGAGAAACAAACTCAGAAAATCCTAAAGAAACTTCTTTAAAATTTGCCATAATTTATCCGTTTAAAGGTGCGTAATCAGTTTTGAATTTTATTAAAACTCTTCCGAAAATATCAACTTTACTTCCGCTCGAATCGTTTTGATATGACTTAGCGGTATTTACTGTAATAGTTCTCGTCTTTGTTTTGTCTCGTCCTTTAAAGATTCGACCAAATACACCTCTCTTGTCTTTTGTTTTTACTTTGGCTTTTTCAGAATTTCCGGTATTAATTCCACTAGATGAATTATTCCAAGTTGAAAATGTCAATTTAGTCTCAATTTCCCCTTCGGTAACCACCAAACGCATTACTCCTTGTTTTGCAATTGTTTGTAATAAACCATATTTATTTGAAGTAATCAGAGCAGCAATTGCATCGTAGATTTGTTTGTAAGTAGGTATATTGTTAGCCGCAATTTCTCCTCCGGCTAAGACAGCATTATTGTATTGGTTTAAAGCATTTAATCCTGCTATCTCGCTTGGGTCTTTTACTTTTTCAACTAATTGTGTCACAGCAGGTGCAAGTCCGTTTATTAATCCACCCCACCAGGTTTCTTGAGTAGCAGGTAGAGGATTACTTGGATTTGAAGGGTCTTTACCAAAGAGTTCATCACTTGGAGATTCTAATTGTGATAAAACTGTTGTTAATTCTGAATTATCAATCTCAGGTAAGTCATAATTCAATACAAATTCTGAAATCTGGTCGAAGTCCACACCATCTTGAGTATTATTGATGTAAGTAGATAAATCTTGAGTTAAAGAATTGACAAAATTTGAATATTCTTCCATTTGAAGTATATGTGCTTCTACTAAAGAATCAAATACTCCGGTTACTAATTCTTTTGTAAATTCCACAAAGGGAATATCGCCAAATCTGGCTGCTGTGTCAATTGCGTAATTGTTCATATTGTTTGATTTTAAAATTAATAAAACAAATTTCTTTTATTTAAAATCAATACCTGTAAGGAAAATAACCTGATTTTACAGGGTGTTTTCCCTGTTTTTTTATTACAACTACTTATAAATCATGCAAAATTAAACTTAATATATCCTATAAAAAGAGAATTGAATTATAAATAAGCTGGATAACTGTTTTTAAACAAAAACAGTTTGTATATTAATGAAAAAAAGACGAATATAATTCGTTTTATGGTGTAGGTCGATGCGCAAACTTTGAATGTAGCACACTTTTGTCCTAATTCTGGCAATACATTATTAGTGGTTAGTTTATATTTGATCACCTTTAATTTTACCAGCTAAAAAATCTACAATTTTTGAATAGAATTTAAAATCTAAAGGCAGTCCATTTAATACTGAATTGGATAAAGAATTTGGTATAACCAGCCAAGTAGGATGACCACTTGAAAATGGATTACCGCCATTACCCCAAAACCATCTAATAGCTAATCTGGGTTCTCCGTCCCAATCTATTGCTACAATTGCCCATCTCTCATCTAAGTTTTTAAATACAACTGTATACGGTCCCCAACAGAGTTCTTGGGTGAATTTAAACTCAATATGTTAACATCATTTGTTAAATTAAAAGTTTCTCCTGCCATTTTTTATATTTTTAAGGATTATTAATTTATGTAGATATCTTTATAGATATCTGCCAACACCCAAATATACGAAAATAACTACATATTATTTTTAAAATAGACACTATAGCATGATAATTTTAAAGCGTCAATTCCCCTAAGATCTCTTCTTTCATAAAAGGACCGCCGGGATAGGTTGCGGTGTAGTCTAAATTCATCCAGATCTTGCCCCGTTCGTCAATGTGGTAATGAATTTGTTGGTTTTTACTCTCTTCCGTAAAAAGTACTTTTTTAATTAAGTACATAGCGGTTTCCAGATCGTTTTTATCTCCGATCAGCATTTCGGGATACATGTGTCCTCCGGTGTGAATAATTCGCGGAGTTCCACCAATGGCTTTGATACAGGCAGCCATAAGAATAGCATGATCGTCACAATCGCCCGAAAAATGCTGGATACTTTCTGAAGCATAAGCTATATATTCACGGCCCTGTGGGTCGTTGACATAATTCCAGCGGTGTTTGATCTCTGCAAAAACGGCAAAACACTGAATGAGCTTTCGGTCTTTCGGATATTGCTTAACGGCTTGCTCAAAATGTCTGGTTGTAGCCATCAATGCAAAATTCCGTACTTTAGGATTGGTAAAATCAACAGCGTCTATGATCTTGGATTTATTAGGAAAAGGCAAAAGCTTGGAAATGATCAAATCCTGTGGCTTAGGGTTTTCACTCATAGAATAGATCATATAACGGTAATCTTCAAACACACGTTCAAAACCGTATTCTCCGAAAACCGTTCCGTAGATCAAACTGATAAAATAGATAAAGACACAAAGAATGATGATGGTTTTCAGACTTTGTAAAAGCAATTGAATAACTGCCAAAATCAGAATAAAAAGAAGGATACGGTCTAAGTTGTAAGGCCAATTCAACTCAATCAGATTTTGATGCGCAATGAGAAATACCGGAACGGCTACCAGAATATTGAGCATAAAAATGATGACCGTGTCCCATGGCTTTGGTAACGAAAGCTTTTCTTTGATCTTGGTAAAAATGTTGGGCCTTTGGGTCGTCATCCTACTTTTAAAACGATAAAATTAACTAATTATTTAACGATCGCTTCAAAAGGTAATTTTTTTTCAATAATTTTTAACGTTAGCAGTCGGTTTTGTATCTTTTCTAATGTTTTGACATCAAGTTTTTGCTGCGACCATTGGGTTAAAGCCAACCATTGCTGAATATCTTCTAATTTTTGGTCGTATTTAGAGGCCAAAGTTCGGTCAATACTCGGAATCATTTTAAATTCTTCCGTTGTGGTATTGATAATTTCCAGGATCTGATCGATAATTTCAGGATCGTTTTCTAAGACTTCATTGCGAACAGCAATTACAAAGCAAGGCCACGGAGTAGGGCAGTCGGCAATTCTACGGAAGGTACCGTTGTCTACCAACGGTTGGGTCATAAAACGTTCCCACATAAAATAATCGGCTTTGCCGGAAGTTAAGGCTTCCACAGCTCCGTCAATAGTATTTACGATCTCAAATTGCAATTGGCTGGTGTCCCAATGTTGATTTTCAGCATTTACAAAACTCATTAAATGAGATCCCGAACCTAAACGGGAAATAGCTGCTTTTGTATCTTTTAAATCGGATAATTTTTGATATTGAGACGCTGCCGCAACGTGAATTCCCCATATTAGCGGACTCTTGACATACACTTGTACTATTTTTGACGGATTTCCGGCTACTATATCTTTTACAATACCTTCTGTAAGGATCACGGCAATGTCAGTTTCTCCGTCGTGGAGCATCTGGCACATTTTTCCGGTTCCCTCCGGTACGTCGGTCCATTGCAGGTCAATTCCGTAATCTTCAAATTCTCCGTTTTCAATACAAAGGAGCCAAGGCAGATTAAAGTGTTCCGGAACACCGGCTATTTTTATTGTTTTGCTCATTTTTAGTTCAAATTTAGTTAAAAGTAACAAACCCTAACATAAAATGCTAGGGTCTGTGTTACAAAAATAAATAAAAAACAAATCAAAAATATGATTAAACTGACACCATACTATTTTCTTTCATAGAGCCCGTTTCTTTAAAGCGAATGTGAAAATTAAAAGCTTCTTCCAAAATGTGCGGAGTATGTCCGCCTCTTTGGCATGCTCTTGTAAAGTAATCCTGGATTGCTTCTTTGTAATCCGGATGTACACATTTTTCAATGATAACTTTAGCTCTTTCTCGAGGTGCTAAACCGCGTAAATCGGCTAAACCTTGTTCTGTTACTAAAATGTCAACATCGTGCTCCGTGTGGTCTATGTGTGATACCATAGGCAACACATGGGAAATAGCATTGTTTTCTTTAGAAGCCGATTGGGTTACGAAAATGCTCAAATACGAATTACGAGCAAAATCTCCCGAACCACCAATACCATTCATCATTTTTGTTCCTCCGATGTGCGTGGAGTTTACGTTTCCGTAAATATCGAACTCAATAGCAGTATTGATAGCAATAACGCCTAATCTTCTGATGACTTCTGCGGCATTACTTATATTTTGTGGTCTTAATACAATTTTATCTTTATATTGGTCAAAGTTTTGCATTAAATTACTGTAACATTCTTTGGATACGGTAATGGATGAAGCAGAAGCAAAATCCATTTTACCGGCATCGATCAATTCAAAAGTGCTGTCCTGCAAAACTTCTGAATACATGATCAAATTTTTGAAATCCCCTTTGGTAAAACCGGTTAAAACTGCATTGGCTACTTTACCGATACCTGCTTGAAGTGGCATTAAAGACTCGGTCATTCTTCCGGCTTTAACTTCGTCTTCAAAGAATTTTACCAGGTGATTTGCAATGGCAATTGTTTTTTCATCGGGTGGGGCAATCTGGGCAGGGCTATCAGTAATATCCGTAAAAACGATACCGATTACTTTTTCAGGATCAATCGTAATGTATTCATTACCGATTCTACCGTCTACAGAAGTGATTTCGTAAGGTTTTCTGTTAGGGTAGGCTTCCGGTAAATGAACATCATGTATTCCTTTTACAGTCGTTGGGATTTCAGTGTTGATCTCAATGATGATCTTATCAGCCATTTGGGCAAATGTAGCGGAGTTTCCTATTGACGTTGTCGGAATAATATTTCCGTTCTCATCAACATAAGCAGCTTCAATGATCGCTAAATCTAATTTGGATAAATGACCGTTTACCAGAAGTTCTGAAGTTTCACTTAAATGTTGGTCAATAAAATAAACTTCTCCATTATTAATTTTACCTCTTAACGTAGGATCAACCTGAAACGGCATTCTTTTTATTAATGCATCGTTTTTAGCTAAATCCGTATCTGTTGTGTGTCCTAGTGAGGCTCCGGTGATTAAAGTAATGGCAACATTTTCATTTTCAGCTCTTTTAGCAAAAGCGGGAAGAACAGCTTTACTATCTCCGGCTTTTGTAAATCCGCTTGATCCTACAGTCATTTTATCTTTTATTAAAAAAGCGGCTTCATTGGCTGAAATTATCTTATCTTCGTAGTCCTTAAACAATATTCTTTCAGATGTCATATTTAATTAATTTTCTGTTGTTTTGTTAAAAAACAAATTAAAATTTTATTAATATTTTATTTGGGTTTGGTTGTTTTAATAAATACTTTACAATTTTATAAATAAAATTTAACGGCGCTATATCGTTATAGGACAAATAAATATTCATTTAAGACACTGAATTTTTAATGGTAGAAAAATATTACATAAAGGGTGTTGATATCGACCAAAATAGTATTTATTGTCACCATGACTTGATGGGTGAGTTGTTGATTCCCACGCATAAACACGAAAAAAGTCAGTTTTTATATACCGAAGGGGGAATTGTTTATGTAACTACAGAAACTAAGACCTATTTTTTACCGGCACGTCATTTTATGTGGATTCCAAGCGGAGTAAAACACAGTATTCATCCTAGTTCGGAGGATGTAATGATGCGTAATTTGTATTTTCCTGATGAAAAGAATGATGTTTCCTTTTATAAAACAGAGGGAATTTACCCTTTAACGGATTTATTGTTACAGATGATGTTGTTTACTAATAGGTGGAATGGAAATTTAAAGAAAGGGTCCAGAAATTATGTGATCGCTAAAGCTATTAAAGCTATTTTGCCTGAAATATGTGTAAATAATCTGCCTTTGGCTTTGCCTTTTCCTAAAGATGCCCGATTGATAAAGATTATTCAACATCTGGAAAAAAATTACCAGGAACCGATCTTATTTTCGGATCTGGCTAAAAAGTATGGCTTTACCGAACGGACTTTACACCGTTTGTTCCATAAAGATCTGGGAATGTCATTCATTCAGTTCTTTACGATCAAGAGGATGCTGAAAGCTATTGAACTGATGATCGAAAAGAAAATGACGATCAATGAAGTAGCTATTGCTGTGGGCTATAACAGTGTGCCTACTTTTAGTAATACCTTTTACAAGTTGTTAGGGCAGCGACCTTCTGAATATATAAACGGAGTAGAAGTACTAAAAACGATTTAGTGTTATTCTTTATTTTCAGGATGAAGCATTTGCCACCATTTCCAACGGATCCCGTCTTCTGCTACATACTCTTCCATAAACTGCATACCGCATTTTGACAGTACCCGGTTTGATGCTCCGTTTTGTGCATGTGTATAAGCATTCATCTTATCAATGTTCATCTGACTAAAGCCGTAATCCAGCCACATTTGAGTAGCTTCAGTAGCATATCCTTTATTCCAATGAGGCTCATTTAAGCGATAACCGTAATCAAAAAAGTTGGTATTTCCGTTTTCTATGTGGTCGTTAACAAATTTGATTCCTGTCCAGCCGATGAATTCTCCGGTTTCTTTCAGAATAGTAGCAAAACGGCCAATGTTATTTTCTTTGTATTGTTTCTGAACGTATTCGATAACCTTGACTGATTCTTCAATATCCTGAGCGGGTTTGTTCCAGAGATATTTATGTACGTTAGGATTACTGTCCATTTTGAACATAGCTTTGGCATCTGTTAGTTCTAACGGACGAAATAATAAACGCGGTGTTTCTAAAAGTATGTTCATTATTATATAATTGTTTATCACTTCGAGCAGAGTCGAGAAGTCACATTATTATGAGATTCCTCACTCTGTTCGGAATGAGAATTACTCTGCTAATTTGTTTAAAGCATATTCAATTAAGCTCTCAACAGCTTTATAGGGGTCTTCGCTAAAAGTTCCGTCAGCGCGATTGGCAATAATAGCATTCAATGATAAACATTGGTGTCCTAATAATTTACCTAGACCGTAAATGGCTCCGGTTTCCATTTCAAGATTGGTCATCTTTATACCGTTGAAATTAAAGTTGTCCATTTTTCGGTTCAATTCCGGATCTTGAATAGCTAAACGCAATACGCGACCTTGTGGACCGTAAAAACCACCGGCGGTTCCGGTAAATCCTTGAAATATCTGATCGCTTTCAAATTTTTTAGCCAAAGATTCACTTCCTTTAATTACATACGGACGTCCCTTTCTGAGATCCCAATTGGTTTGCGTGATGAATGCTTCTTCCATTTCAGTTTCTTTAATTTCATCAATAACATAGGAATGGATCATATTGTCTAAGCCTAAACCGTACAAGCTCATTACCATACTGTCACAAGGAATATCTGCTTGTAAAGAACCGGAGGTTCCTACTCTGACAATATTTAACGAAGTTAATTCTTCTTTAACGGTTCTGGTTTTCAGATCAATGTTAACCAAAGCATCCAACTCGTTCATAACAATGTCAATGTTATCCGGACCTATTCCTGTAGACATAACTGTTAAACGTTTTCCTTTGTATATTCCGGTTTGTGTTTTAAACTCCCGCTTTTGGGTAGTGAATTCAATGGAATCAAAGTGTTTCGTTATTTTTTCAACTCTATTCTGGTCGCCCACAAAAATGATATCATGAGCAATGTTTTCCGGTTTGAGGTTGATGTGATAAACACTGCCGTCAGGGTTTAAAATTAATTCTGAAGGTGCAATCATGTTCTTATATTATTTAGTTTGTTTTTTGATTTGATCTATCCGCCAACACGTTTGGTTTTAAAGCCTTTTTCCTGTAAAATCTTCATGATCTTATCGCGATAGTCGCCTTGAATAATGATCGCTCCGTCTTTAAAACTTCCGCCTACGCTTAGTTTGGTTTTAATTTCCTTAGCCAAAATTTTAAAATCTTCTTCTTCGCCTTCGTATCCTTCAATAATGGTTGTCGGTTTTCCTTTTCGCTTTTCGTATTTACAAATCATAGGTTCTTTTTGAACGAATAATTCATGAGGTGTATTATCTTCTATTTCCGGTTCTTCGGATGGTTGATGATCCGGAAATAACTTTTTTAATTGGTCTTGTAAATCCATTTGTATTATTTTTAGCCAAGAGTTTTACAACAAAGTTAGTAGTTTCGTTTAAAAATACGAAGCTATTAAAATCAAAAAAAGACATCAAGAAAAACTCAATGTCTTTTTCCTATCGTTAAAACTAAAAAATTATTTTTTGATAAGGCCTAATTCTACCAATCTTTCGTGTAAAAATTCACCGGCAGTGATATCATCATACAATTTAGGATGATCTTCATCAATGCAATGCTCTAAACAATTTAAAGGCATTTCGCTTACCGGATGCATAAAGAACGGAATAGAGTAACGAGATGTTCCCCATAATTCTTTAGGCGGGTTTACTACTTGGTGAATCGTAGATTTTAATTTGTTATTGGTATGGCGTGATAACATATCACCCACATTGATCATCAATTCATCAGGTTGAGCAATCGCATCGATCCATTCTCCGGCATGGTTCTGAACTTGTAAACCTTTACCGTGCGCTCCCATTAGTAAAGTGATTAAATTGATGTCACCGTGTGCAGCAGCTCTGACCGCATCTTTAGGCTCTTCGGTGATAGGAGGGTAGTGGATAGGTCTTAAAATACTGTTTCCTTCCGCTACAAATTTGTCGAAATAAAATTCGTCTAAACCTACATATAGTGCTAAAGCTCTTAAAACGTAGATTCCTGTTTTTTCTAACATTTTATAGGCTTTTTCGCCTACTTCGTTAAAATGAGGTAATTCTTTTACTTCAACATTTTCCGGATATTCTGCTACGTATTTTGAATCTTCCGGCAGGTATTGGCCAAAGTGCCAAAACTCTTTTAAATCACCTGTGGTACGACCTTTGGCTGCTTCTTTACCAAAAGAAACATAACCACGTTGTCCGCCAATTCCTGGGATTTCATACTGAGATTTAACGGCTACAGGCAATTCAAAAAAATGTTTTACCTCACTGTATAAATCTTCAACCAATTGGTCATCTAAGAAGTGACCTTTTAATGCTACGAAACCGATTTCTTCGTAGGCTTTTCCGATTTCATTTACAAATTTTTGTTTGCGTACCGGGTCATCCGATAGGAAATCACGCAAGTCAACACTTGGAATTTTTTGCATTACTTGTTTTTTGTTAATAACTTAAATCGGCTTAAAAGCTGTATTTTACAAATATATAGAAATGTTTCGATACCCAAATAGTAAAGTTATTAACAATCATTTTCAGTGTAGAGCAAGACTTAAAATATTTATTATAACAAAATACGCTCAAAATGTTATTTTTTATACTTTTGGGTAAACTAAAACCAAAAACTAATGAACTTCGATAGAAAAGATCTAAGTAATTCACAATTAATTGATTTATATAAGAAGCTTTTAAAACCGCGATTGATCGAAGAAAAGATGTTGATCTTACTTCGTCAGGGAAAAGTTTCCAAGTGGTTTTCCGGGATCGGTCAGGAAGCTATTGCTGTGGGAATCACAGCAGCTTTAGATACTGATGAATATATTTTACCGATGCATCGCAATCTGGGTGTTTTTACAACACGTGAAATACCTCTGCATCGTCTTTTTTCGCAATGGCAGGGCAAAAAGAACGGTTTTACTAAGGGGCGTGACCGCAGTTTTCATTTCGGTACGCAAGAATATAAAATCATCGGAATGATTTCTCATTTAGGGCCTCAAATGGGCGTTGCCGATGGAATTGCGTTGGCTAATAAATTAAAGCAGAACGGAAAGGTAACAGCGGTTTTTACGGGTGAAGGTGCTACTTCTGAAGGTGATTTTCACGAAGCTTTAAATGTGGCTTCTGTCTGGCAATTACCGGTTTTGTTTGTTGTAGAAAATAACGGTTACGGACTTTCAACGCCGACTAATGAACAGTATGCCTGTAAAAATTTAGCCGATAGAGGAATCGGATATGGCATGGAAAGTCATATTCTGGACGGAAACAATCTTTTAGAAGTATTTCATAAAATTACGGCATTAAAACAATCACTTCAGGAAAATCCGCGTCCGGTTTTATTAGAGTTTAAAACATTCCGAATGCGCGGACATGAAGAGGCGAGTGGTACTAAATATGTTCCGAAGGAATTGATGGAAGAGTGGGCTGTGAAAGATCCGGTTCAAAATTTTAAAGAGTTTCTTTTGCGAACTTTTGTGATGAATGAGGAAAAGGCGGAACAAATTGCAGCAGAAATTAAGCAAGAAATTGATGAGAACTGGGCAATTACACAAGCTGAACCTGCATTAGAGGCTTCTTTAATGGAAGAATTAGGTGATATGTATCAACAGTATGATTATCAAGATATTCCTTATAATCCTGAAACGGAAAATATCCGTTTGATCGATGCGGTTTCACAAGCGTTGCGTCAATCAATGGAGGTGCATTCTAATCTGGTAATCATGGGGCAGGATATTGCAGAATACGGCGGTGCTTTTAAGGTAACTGACGGTTTTGTAGAGGCTTTTGGAAAAGAGCGGGTTCGCAATACGCCTATTTGTGAAAGTGCTATTGTTTCTGCTGCTAATGGTTTGTCGATCAACGGTTTTAAAGCAGTAATGGAAATGCAGTTTGCTGATTTTGTTTCTACCGGATTCAATCCTATTGTCAATTTGTTAGCAAAACAGCATTATCGCTGGGATGAAAAATCGGATGTGGTAGTGAGAATGCCTTGCGGTGGCGGTACACAGGCCGGACCTTTTCATTCGCAGACGAATGAGGCCTGGTTTACTAAGACTCCGGGATTAAAAGTAGTGTATCCTGCTTTTCCTTTTGATGCGAAAGGTTTGTTGAATACGGCTATTAATGATCCGAATCCGGTTATGTTTTTTGAGCATAAACAATTATACAGAAGTATTTATCAGGATGTGCCGAAAGATTATTATACTTTGCCTTTCGGTAAAGCTAGTTTGATCAAAGAAGGAGATCAGGTTACGATAGTTTCTTTTGGCGCCGGGGTGCACTGGGCATTGGAAATTTTAGAGCAGCATCCGGAAATTTCAGCTGATCTGATCGATTTAAGAACACTTCAACCGTTGGATTCGGAAACGATCTTTAATTCGGTTAAAAAGACCAGTCGTTGTATTATTCTTCAGGAAGATACGTTGTTTGGTGGTATTGCCAGCGATATTTCGGCTATGGTTATGGAGAATTGTTTTGAATATCTGGATGCTCCGGTAAAACGTGTCGGAAGTTTAGAATCGGCTATTCCGTTCATGAAAGTGTTGGAAGACCAATATTTACCGAAACAACGTTTTGAGAAAGAATTAACCGAATTGTTACAGTATTAGCAAAATGAAATAGGGAAGAAGTGAAAAGAAGCTTACTATAGATACCTGAATTGTATCAGGATTTTTTTTCACTTCTTTTATTAGTCTTTAGTCCAGATCCGGGTATCTAAATTTAAGTCTTTGACAATCTTTTCGAAAGAATTTATTTCATGGATATATGGGATAAAGTAATCACCGTCTTTGATTTTAGTAGCAATACTTGCTTTAAAAAAGTTTTTATCCCAAGGAATGATAAAATACATTTTTCCATTGATAAAAGAAACGATCGGTAAAGCTTTTTCGGATTCAGAAAGGGTATGGATCCGGTCGATCAGATTTTGTGAAAGAACGTAATATCCTGTTTGAACATCAGACGTATAAATGTTGTATTTATCGTTAATAAAAGGGTTTTCGACATTTATTTTTGAAAGTGTTTTAGGGTCTAACATTTCATATAATTTGTCTTTTAACCGATCATTTTTTTTCGGAAGCATAAAAACTTTTCCGTTGAATTCTTTGTGGAAATCAGCATACATGAAAAAGCCTGAAAAGAAAATGTTAATTTCTTCCACAATGCCGATTATGGCATCGTCCGCATTATCATTATCGCCTGTAAAGATATTTTTGATTATAAGTATCGGGATCAAAATAATTGATAGCAGGCATCCGCCAATGGTCTTTGCATAGTTGATCTGTTTTTTGAAGAACTTTATTTCGAAAAATTCAACATCAATAGTGCCGATCTTTCCTTTAACATAGTCTTCTCCTTCGATTTCAAAGGTGTTTGCAAAGAACCCTTTTGATAAGAATTGGCTTTGCTTTAGTGTTTCGCCATTATATCCGTGCGGTGCATATTGAAACGTGTCATTGATATGTTTGAAAATAGTTGGTAATACCTGGTTTTTCAACTGGCTTTCAAAAACTTTTTTCGGGTCGTTGATGATAGAAAGCAGAAAAAGAACAATACCGGTTGCAATGACTGCCGGAATTAAAACAGGAACAATGAAGTTTATGATCAGTAAAATAAAAAACACACCTTTTAATAAGGTTCGAAGAGGTTTTATAATCCTGAAAAGATAGTTTAATCGAACGGCTTTGATTCTCTTTTTTTCAAGAAATACAGCCTGTTCGTTCAGAAATGATCGTAAATCATCATTCATGGGAGCTTCTTTTTATTTTAGTTATGCGTTGAATAAATTCTTTAGATCCGGTGCTTTCTTGGTGGCTTCGTCTGCCTGAAAATACGGATGTAATTTGAAATCATTAATACTTGCTAAAATATTGGAAGGAAAGCTTTGTATCGCATTATTTAAGTTGTTTACAGCAAAGTTATAGGCTCTTCTTGAAGCGCTGATCTGTTCTTCTACTTCGTTAAGAGTTCTCTGTAAGTGCAACATATTTTCATTCGACTTTAGTTCGGGATAACTTTCAACATTAACCATCAAGCCTTTTACCAATCCGCCCAGTTCGTTTTCCAGATTGAATCTTTCATTAGAATTGGGATCTATCTGGGTAATTTTGCTTCGCAATTCGACGATCTCTTTTAATGTATCTTGTTCGTGCGACATGTATTTTTTAACACTTTCAACCAAATTAGGGATCAGTTCGCCTCTTTTCTGAAGGGCAACATCTACACCACTGAAGGCATATTCTACCTGATTTCTCTTTTTCACCAATCCGTTATAGATCACAATGAATACGATAAGGGTGATGAAAAATACAGGAAGTGTAATAATAACTATAATCAATAGAATGAGGTAAGCTGTAGTTTTATTCATGTCTTAGTATGGCACAAGTTCGTGCTTTTGGTTAATTTTTTCAAATATATTAAAATTTCTGTCAGAAAGCAGATGTTTTTATACTTGAAAATCCTTAAGAATAACCAGGCTTATTTCAGTGCAAAATAAACGGTAACCGTTGCTTCAATTCTTATTTTATCAAAGCTGATATCTAAATCATCTCCATTTATTTGATTGCTTATCGAATTTAATCCTCTAACATTTAACCCCGAAGCTCTACCGAAAATATTAGTTTCCAGATCCGAGATGTAGATGGCAGGACCTAATTCCTGATTGAGATTTTTGACCATTTCTTCCGCCTGTTTTTTAGCTTTTAATATGGCTTTCCCTTTAAGTTCAATTTTTAATTCTTCTATTTTTGAATATTCGGTTTTCAGTAATTCAACATTTGAAATTTCCTGACTTTCCAGTTCTTTAAGAATTGTACCGGCACTGACAGCATCAAAAATTTCGAGTTGGTAATTTTTAGTTTTTTGAATGTCTGTTTTTTTGAGGAAGTAATCTTTGAAGTTACTTGAGATGTCTTTAAGTGTAAGTTGTTTTTGTATATCCACATTGTTTTCTAACAGTACTTTTTCCATTCTTTTTTCCAGTTCTTCTACAGAAACTTTGCCTTTAGTATTTTGTTCCGAAAGCGTAATGGATAAGGTAATTTTATCCGGGATCACTTCTGTAGTATATGTAGCCTTAGTTTGAAGTTGGGGTGTTTTCGTAAAATCGTTTACCTGAGCTAAACTCACTAACGGAATGAATAAAAGGATAAAGAATAAATTTTTCATGTGTTATTTTAATTGTGTAGTGTGAATAATAAGAGTACTTTTTTCAAATGTACTAAAAATACGAGCTAAAAGCTGTGTGAACCACCAACAAAAAGAGGATTATAATGGACTTGAAGTATTTATATGTGTGTTATTAGACACTGATCCTTTTTAATTTTTCCATACTTGTTTTTTCTTTTTCAGATAGCTCAATGAGGATATCCGAAGCTTCATTAATATATTTGAAATTTTCTGTTTCTCCTATCCTGTAAAATAAGTCGGCTACTGTTTTCCATAGCGTAGCTATAGTATCATATTCATGAACAACTTTTCTGATCTCATTTGATTCGAGAATTTCTTCGCTTTCCTTAAGGAAATCACGGTATAAGTTTCTGAATAGTGATCCTCCGGTTCCTCCATTTTCCATTAATGAGGCTGAAGTTTGAAAGTCTTTTTTTATATTTTTACTTGTCTTGAACCATTTTTGAATTTCTGAACTTGTCTTATATATCCCTTTATAACCGATATTTTGTATAGGTGGATTTAAAAAATCTGTAGCATTACGATGAATAGCTTGTTTAATTGCATCTTTCCGGTCAGGCAGTTTTCCCTTTTGGTGTATTGTATACGAACGGTTTCTTGATGACATAGGTCCTTTTTCATTTCTTGCCAGTTCCAGACTTTTAAGAGATGTTTTGGCAACTCTTTCTTGTTGGTTAGTATCGTTCAGGTATGCAAATTCATTGTCATAACCGTAGATAGAGGCGTAGTGTCCTGCAAAGTGAATCTTATTGGCGAAATAGTCCAAATGATAACAATCTAATTTTAGTCCCACTGCTTTTCCATTATCGAGGTTTTGTTTAACATTCAGCCAAGCTTTATTGACAGAAGTCGTTTCATGGACTTCCAGTTTTAGGTTCAGGTTACGACATATATTTTCGGTTAAAGCATCGGGTTTAATACGGCCGCCTATAAACGGAAAATCCATGATCTTCATATTCCAGAAAATATATCCGAGTCCTTCTCCTAAACCGAATAGCATAGGTTCGGAAAGTTCGATTCCAAGTTGGTAGAGCAGGCTTCCTGTGGCAGTAGTTTCACAATGTTGTCCGTTAAAGGGTTTAAAATGTTCCAGAATCATGTTTTTATTTCAAAAGTAGATCATAGAAGTGACAACCCTATGTCAGGAGAATTCCGGTATTTTAAAAATCAGGTAAAAATTTTAAGATCACTTTAGTTTTTGACCTAATGCTTCTACTTCTTTTAGCCATTTTTCTCTTTTCGGAACAGTTGTAGTTTTTATGGGACCGAAATAAGTTACTTTAACCGGGCTTACGCCGCAAAATTTGAGTGTAGATCTTTTCAACTGATTTACACTAGGTTTTCCGAATGCAATGCTGTAATACCATGAAGGTTGGTCTAATGTTGTTATGATATGACCGGTTTTTCCGGATAATAATTTATCCCACCAAAGGGAATTTTCCCGATATTGAAAAGCAAATCCGGGTAAAAAGAGGCGGTCTATAAAACCTTTGGTTATTGCCGGAAGTCCGCCCCACCAAACCGGGTGGATCCAGACTAAGTGGTCTGCCCATAGAATTTTTTGCCAGGCATCCATCAGATCAGGTTCCAGTTCGGTTCTTTTTTGGTAGCCGAATTGGAGATTAGGGTTAAATTGAAGATCCGCTATAATGATTTCCCGAATTTCAGCGCCTGAGCTTTCCGCTCCTTTTTTATAAGCCTGAGCAATGGCAAAATTGAAAGAGTCTTTATTGGGATGTCCGTTGATAATTACTATTTTTTTACTCATTTTGTTTACAGTTTTATAAAGCAAATGTAGTAAGGTTGTTTTCCTGCGAACAGGACATTTGTCTAAAAAGAAATTTCTTTTCGCAGTCGGCTTAAATGTCGTTGAGTAATTCCCAAATAGGAAGCCAGGTATTTTAAGGGAACTTCCTGAATATATTCCGGTTGTTTTTGGATGAGCTCTGTATAACGATACAAAGCATCGTTCTTTTGTAGCTGAAAGATACGTTTTTCAAGTTCAATATATTGTTGTTCGGCTATGACCTTTAAAAATTTTGTCCAATTGGGATGATTTTGTTCTAATTCCTGAATCTTTTCTTGGGGAAACAACAGTAAATCAACAGTAGTGATCGCTTCAATATTTTCATTTGTAGGCTGTTGTGTTATAAAAGAAGAATAAGCTGTCATAAAATGATTCGGAAAGGTTATGCAATAGGTAATATCTTCTTCTTTGTTTGAAAAGTAAAACGAACGAAGCAGTCCGCTTATTACAAATGCAACACTTTTACAGGTTTCTCCTTCCTGAATAAAATAGTCTCCTTTGTTGAGTTGTTTTTGTATGCCCAGTTCTGTAAAAAGATCAATTTCTTTATCGGATAATAGACCAAAGGAGTTTAAATATTCTTTTAGCATTAGTTTGTGTTATAGTGTTGACGGAATGAGGTAAATTTTATGAATAAGCACTTTTATTTTTTTGTAGATACAAGTGAAACAGAGAAACAAAATTCGGAAGATTGACCAGACCAAGCTCATTACTTGTAACCGATGTTGTAAGTAGTGTTTATAAATAGTCAAAATATCTTTCAAACCACGTTGAAGCTCTTTCTCCATAAATAGTTTTAAAGCTGTCAAATTTTCCGTCATAATCAGCGTCTATTTCATTTGGCTCAATAAAAAGGAACTTATGATTCTTTAATAATTTTCGCAATGTTTCTAAGTTGTCTGAGTTGATGTTTTCAATTCCATTAATTGTAACTAATTTGCCAAAGTTGCTAAATCTTATTGAATGTTGATAATTGGCAACTAATTCAATTAGTAATTTATTAGGAATGATTAAATCGCAAATAAAGCTTGCATCTTGAATTTGGTCATCAATTTTAAATTCAGAGTTAAATATGGCTTCTAATTCGAGTTTAAGGTTTTCAATTTGAAAAATTAAATCATTATAATCAAAATCGGTTGGAGTTTCAAAGCTTCCAACTTCATCAAATTCTAATAATATTTGTTTAGTTTCTATTTTCATTCAATATTAATTACAACGGTTTGTGGCTATAAAGTAGTGGCTTAACCCAAACTGAATCATAACAAATATAGATTATTTTTATAGAATTTGCAGTTATAAGTGAAGTGAATTGGTAAAGCAGAATTCAGAAGTAGGTGAGTTGCACAATACCTGCTAACCAAACTTAATCCATTTTATAATCCGATATTTTTCAATTGATCAATTTTTTCTTCTTTGGTTTTTCTTTTTCCAAAATATTGGTCAATTTCATTGTTCAACCATTTTTGACGGTAATTATTCCAACTATTTTCATACGGTGGTACTCCGCTGTCGTCAAACCCATATTCAAAACCACAAGAGCAAATGTCGTAAGAAGGAAGTCCGGTTTTATCGTATGGTCTCCATTCTTTGTTGTTTGACTTCTCTCCACAAACCGGGCAAAAACAAAATCCATCTGAACTAATAACAAGCTCAAATTTTTCTCCGTTCCAAGTATTTATTGTTTCTATTATCAAATGTTTACAACGATTCTCAGCTACAAAGAAACTGAATCATAACAAATATAGATTATTTTTAGAGAATTTGTAGTTATAAGTGAAGCGAACCGGTAAAGCGGAATTCAGAGGTAGGTGAGAGTAAGCAATTACTTATGATCAATTTATATTATGTTGTTTAAAGCTTATGTGCTATTGCTACATTCTTTTTTACATTACTAATATCTAATTTGGTTGTATTTTTTTTGAATATTTTGAATGCTTTAGTTTCGACAATAGTGTGTTTTATTGTTCGTCCATTTTCATTTTTATATACTCCAACATAACCATTAGAAATTATTACAGCACTTTTTCTATAATTAGTCATATAATCTGAAATTCCTATTTGAGTTTTTATGAATTTTGCTAATTCATCAAACGTTTTTTTATCATTTTCAGTCAAGTTGTAAATCATATTTTTATTTGTTGAGCTTTTCACTTGAATTAGCATAATATGCCAATATCCATTTCTTCTTGCAACGCTATAAATATCTGAAGGCGTTTGACTACCTTTAGATTTTACTGCTTGATAATTTGGTTTTAAGTTTATTATTTTTTGCAATATATAATCTTCTGCTAAATCTCCATTTTCTCTGTTGCTTGGTTTTCCTAAACCAGCACTTTCAAGTATGGTTTTCTTTTCCAAACGCCATTTGTTCACAACCTCTTCAACAAATAATTCAAAATTTTTCATAGATTTTTGCTTTTTGAATGTTATATTCAACATTTCGTGGCTACAAGTAGTGACTTTAACCCAAACTGAGTCATAACAAATATAGATTATTTTTAGAGAATTCAGGATTGATTTAAGAATGTTATAGTTTACGATCAGAAAAATTATTCTTTTTTCTGTTTTCGCTTTCAATAAGCAAAGTATTCCTAAACTTATTTAAATTACTTTCATTCAGATTCTTTATAGAGAATTCTATAAAATTATATTTTCCGGAGATTTTAAGATATTTATCTATTCTGCTTAGATAAAGATATATTGAAATTAAAAATAGTATAAAAACAAAATAAAATAGAGGCATATTTTGCAATTTTTTACTTTCTAAGATACTGTATAAAGTAAAAATTGATAAGCTTGTAAAAATACACGTCAATACTAAATAATAATGACTCTTCTTTTTTACAATTTCATTTGAAACAATATCTTTTAAAAGAATTTCTTTATTTAAATCGCTGCTTTTTTGTATGACTCTAAAATTTGTCAGAGTTATCGAATCATCATTAGACGTGAGAATTATATGTTCTTTATCCATTTTATGAATTTATTATGTACAAGATTTTAAGTTGAATTATTATTTCTTAGTTGTAATGTATTTATTCAACCGGAACTCTAATTTTAGTTTCTCTGATTTCCATTCTTTTTTTGTTTAAAATTACTTTAATAGGTTCTTCTCTTTCTTTATTGTAAACTCTGATTTCATAAGTTTTTACTTCTTTTACTGCTACGACTTTAACATCAACATCTATTCCCTGCATTTGATTATCATTATGTAATCCAATATAGAAAGTTCCCTCAGTCTTATTCGAATTTTTACCATAGGCTGCAATTCCTTTTCCCATATCGAATTGTGAATAAGGTAGGCCATTAATGAAATTTTTAACATCTTCGTAGTCGGATATAAATGTATAAGATACATCCTCGCCTGTTTTAGGTATCATTAATTCAGTTATGGTTCCAACTGCTAAACCAGCTAAAGGAGAGCCATAAAGATTAGCGATTCCATTAGCTAAATTACCTACAGATTTTGTATTTTCTTGATATGCTTTTTGAGCTTCCTTTCCAACACCAATCCAATATGCCCAAGCAATTAGTTTTTCTTCCTTTAACTCCGAATTAATAGATTTAGGTAAGTCAACTTTTAAATATGTATAGCTACTATTTGAATTAAAGAAAGAATGCACTCTTTGGATTTTATTAAATAAAATATCTTCAATGTTTTCAGTTTTTACTAATTCACGTTTTATCTCTTGATACTTTATTTTTTTGTACCCAGTTATGCTATCTATTGTATATGGAATATAAGTTGTATCTCTAAAAGTTTCCCATTTCCAGTTAGTATTAAAATTTTCTGTGCTCTCATCAACTGGAATTCGGTAAATTTTAATTTTAAAAATTCTTCTAGTAATTGATGAACTATAAAATTTAAACTTATATAAACCTTTATTTCGTATAGTTATTTGTTTTTTTGCAAATTTTTCAGCCTTGAATTCAGAAAAAATTTTATTGTTTGGTAATTCATAAATTTCAACTTCTTTTAAATTCTTTCCTTTTACCATTTCGAAATCAAATTCTATAATGTCATTTTCAGCAAAACTGAAATATAATTCTTCTGATTCATCAAGATCCAGTGAGATCGTGTTTTCAGTCACTAGAATTGGGCTTTCATTTGCAAAAATGTTTTGTGTTACTGTAACTACAAAAACAATGAGTAGTTTTTTTATCATAATGTTATATTTTAAATATCTGACAAATAGTAAAATGTATTAATATGTGATGTAAGTATAGCGTCAAAAATAAAATGAACCATCTTACTTTTTTTACGGAAAACCATAAACTAATAAGCCGAATAGGTTTTATAAATCACTATATTTGACGGTTTGAATTTTTTTAAAGGATTAAAATATGTGTAACCATAGTAAGTTTATTACCGAAGCAGTTGAGCTTTCCCGCAACGGGATGAATAATAACGAAGGCGGACCATTCGGAGCTATTGTTGTAAAAGACGGAAAAATTGTAGGAAAAGGAAATAATAGAGTGACTTCCACTAACGACCCTACGGCACATGCCGAAGTGGTGGCCATTCGCGAGGCTTGTAAAACTCTGAACTCTTTTCAATTAGACGATTGTATCTTATACACGTCATGCGAACCCTGCCCGATGTGTCTGGGTGCGATCTACTGGGCGCGTCCGGATAAAGTTTTTTATGCCAATACCCGTGAAGATGCGGCAGCAATAGGCTTTGACGATGATTTTATTTATGAAGAGATCAATATAGGAATGGAAAACAGAAAGATACCTTTTGAACAGTTGGGTAGAGAAGAAGCACTTAAAGTCTTCAACGAATGGAAAAACAAAGCAGATAAATTAGAGTATTAAAATTTTTATTCCATAATAAATAGGTAAAGAACACTTTTTAGTGTTCTTTTTTGTTTATATTATAAAATATTTACTATTTTGCTCAGCCGTTGCATTTTATACAATAACTATACATAAAAGGATTGTTTTACAGAAGCTTAAATTTGTGTTTTTAGGTATTTTTTAAATTTTTATCAAAAAAATAACCAACAAAATTTATTTAGTAAAAAAAATAGTTTAAATTTTTATGATATATATTTTTGTATATTCTGCTAAATTAATATATTTATGCAAAAATAATATATATGAAAATAATTGCCTGCCCGAAATGCCAAAGCGATAAGATCGTAAAAAGCGGAATTATCAAAGACAGACAGCGTTATTTGTGCAAAGCCTGTAACTATTATTTTACAGTAAATAAGCTGGGTAAAAAAATAGACGATTATTACGTGACAAAAGCGCTACAGCTTTATTTAGAGGGCTTAAGCTATAGAGAGATAGAGCGTATCATAGGGGTTTCTCACGTATCGATCAGTAATTGGGTTAAGGAATTTAAAATAAAGAAACCACCTCATCCGAACTACCATCCCAGTTATAAGATTTTTAAACATAATGAGTTGGTAGAATACTTAAAAAACAAGGATCAGCTTTCCGGTGCAGGGATGATCATTACAGAGTTGGGAGATAAGTTTATGCTGATAAAATGGGAGCGTTTTAAGGATTAACTATAAGCTTTTTACAAAAATATACATCATTTTTTTTTTCGTTAACATAATTTTTGAATTTGGTCAAGCAAAAATTAAATAAAAACCAAATCAGAAATTATGAAAAAAATTATTCTTGTTGCCGGTTTACTTTACTCGGCTTTAACATTTGCACAAGGCGCTCCTGATTATGCAGGGGGACTGAAAGTAAACATTAACGAAGATGGCTCTAAGTATTTCAGAATTATTTCTTGGGCGCAAGTTTGGGCGCAATATAATGGAGATAAGCCTTTAGACGCTAATGGTAACGAACAGTCAGAAATAGACTTTACCGTTCGTAGAGCTAGGGTTTTATTGTATTCTCAAATAAGTCCTAAATTTTTAATTGTAACCCACTTCGGTGTAAACAATCTTAATGCGGGCAGTATGAGTCCTACCGGAACAGGCGATGGCTCACAGATGTTTATCCACGATGCTTATGTGCAATACAATTTAGGAACAACAAATAAGCATGCTATCGGTGGTGGTTTGCATTATTGGAACGGTATTTCCCGTATGAACAACAGTAGTACACTTAACATCTTAACTTTAGATAATTTCCGTCAGGGTTGGGCAACTTTAGGTTTAGCCGATCAGTTTGCGCGTCCGGTAGGTGTATTTGCAAAAGGTGCTTTCGGAAAACTTCAGTATAGAGTATCTATTAACGACGCTCTAACTAACAATTTGGCAGTTTCTAATGTTCCTGTAAACGGTGGTGCTGCAACGTATAACGGAAGAGACTTATTAGGCGGTAAAAAAGCAGGAAAAACATTCTCAGGATATTTTGATTATAACTTTTTAGACCAGGAAAGCCAATTCTTACCTTATAAAGTGGGTACGTATTTAGGAGATAAAAAAGTGTTCAACATCGGAGCAGGTTTCTTCTCACATCCTAATGGTTCTGTAGTGGCAGACGTGAACGGAGATCTAAGCGGAGAAAATGTATCTATTTTTGCGGTAGATGCTTTTTATGATGCACCGATCGGAGGAAAAGGAAGTTCTATAACAGCTTATGCAATGTATCAGAATTCAGACTATGGAAAAGATTTTCGTTTCGGAACAACTTATGAAACAGGATCTATTTTGTACGGACATGTGGGATATGTGATTCCGACTGAGAAAGAAACAAAATTACAACCCTATGTTTCTTTTGCTAACCGTCAGATAGATGCTTTGGATGATAATGCAACACAATTCGGTATCGGTGCTAATTTATTCTTAAAAGGACACCATTCTAAGTTAACATTAGAATACCAGAATCTTAAATATGCAACAGCAGATGCTGTAGGGACAGTTACCCTACAAGCAATGATCTACCTATAAAAAACAAATAAATAAAAAACAATCAAAACTATGAGTAATCAAGAAAAAGCAACAGCTTACTGGAAGGAAAATCTAAGATACCTTCTGATCTTATTGAGCATTTGGTTTGCTGTTTCCTACGGAGCAGGGATCTTATTCAAAGATGCTTTAAACAATGTTAAATTGGGCGGTTTTCCTTTAGGATTCTGGTTCGCCCAGCAAGGTTCAATTTATGTGTTTGTTATCCTGATTTTTGTTTACGTTCGATTAATGAACAAATTGGATAAAAAATACGGTTACGACGAATAAACAAACAATCAATCAACACTTAAATTAAAAAATCATGGATGTACAAATTTGGACATATATAATTGTAGGTATCACATTTGCTATCTACATCGGAATTGCAATTTGGAGTAGAGCAGGATCTACAAAAGAATTTTATGTTGCCGGTGGTGGCGTTTCTCCTTTAGCAAACGGTATGGCTACGGCAGCAGACTGGATGAGTGCTGCATCATTTATCTCAATGGCAGGGATCATTTCATTTGCCGGATATGACGGAGCTGTTTATTTGATGGGATGGACCGGAGGTTATGTGTTATTAGCGTTGCTATTAGCACCTTATCTTCGAAAATTCGGGAAATTTACAGTGCCTGATTTCATCGGGGAGCGTTATTATTCAAAAACAGCTCGTTCAGTAGCCGTTATCTGTGCTTTAATTGTTTCGTTTACGTATGTAGCCGGACAAATGCGTGGAGTAGGAGTGGTATTCTCAAGATTTTTGGAAGTAGATATTAATACCGGTGTAATCATAGGTATGGTAATTGTATTGTTCTATGCCGTATTAGGAGGAATGAAGGGAATTACATATACTCAGGTGGCACAATACTGTGTATTAATCTTTGCTTTTATGGTACCTGCGATCTTTATTTCTATCCAAATGACAGGTAATCCGATTCCGCAATTAGGAATGGGGGCAACAGTAGCAGGTACTGATACGTATTTATTAGATAAATTAAACGGATTATCAACCGAATTAGGATTTGCAGAGTATACAGACGGATCAAAATCAATGATCGATGTATTTGCTATTACATTAGCTTTAATGGTTGGTACAGCAGGTTTACCACACGTTATAGTTCGTTTCTTTACCGTTAAAAGAGTGAAAGATGCACGTAAATCAGCAGGATGGGCGTTACTTTTGATCGCTATTTTATATACAACGGCACCGGCTGTTTCCGTATTTGCTAAAACCAATTTGATTGAAACGGTTAATGATAAAAATTATGCAGATATGCCGCAATGGTTTAGCAACTGGGAAAAAACAGGTTTGTTAAAATATGAAGACAAGAACGGTGACGGTAAAATTCAGTACTACAATGATAAATCTAAAGACGAAGCTTTTCTTGCAGCAGCAGAGGCCAAAGGTTTAAAAGGAAGTGAATTAAAAATCGATAATGATATTATGGTATTGGCTAATCCTGAAATTGCTAAATTACCGAACTGGGTAATTGCATTAGTAGCAGCAGGTGCTTTAGCAGCCGCTTTATCAACAGCAGCAGGTCTATTATTAGTGATCTCATCGTCTGTTTCTCACGATTTGATCAAAAAAATGATCAATCCTGATATTTCTGAAAAAGGTGAATTATGGGCAGCACGTGGTTCAGCTACTGTAGCAGTAGTAATCGCCGGATATTTCGGTATCAATCCTCCGGGATTCGTTGCAGCAGTAGTGGCTTTAGCTTTCGGATTAGCAGCAGCGTCATTTTTCCCGGCAATTATTTTAGGTATTTTCCATAAAAAAATGAACAAAGAAGGAGCTATTTCAGGTATGGTAATTGGTATGTTATTAATGCTGTTCTATATGTTGAAATTCAAATTCGGAATGTTTGACGGAGGTAAAGAAGCTGTAGCAGGATTAAAAGATTCTTGGTGGTTTGGTATTTCACCGGAAGGTTTTGGTACTGTAGCTATGATCGTGAACTTTATTGTAGCTTTAGTGGTAAATAAATTTACTGCTGAGCCGCCTGCAGAGGTTCAGGATATTGTAGAACATATTCGTATTCCTTCAGGAGCAGGAGAAGCTTCTTCTCATTAATTTTGTAAATATTTTGAATATAAAGTAATAATCTCTGTGATTTTATCGCAGAGATTATTCAATTTTTAAAAATAGTATTACTTTAGTAGAGTTTTTACGAAAAGATGAAAAAAAGACACCAACAAAAATTAGTAGTTCTATCAATATTTTTACTGTTAGCATTAAACCTTCCTTTGCTGTTATTGTTTGATAAAGCGCAAGTGTTCTTCGGGCTTCCGCTTATCTATGTCTACATCTTTTCAATTTGGTTTTTAGCCATATTATTATCCATTATTATTGTAAACCGTTATTATGAGTAGTTTAGGACTTATAGCAATTTTACTTTTCTATTTGGCCTTTTTGTTTTTAATAGCGCATTGGGCAGAAAAAAAAGACAATGTAAAATGGACTAACAATGCTTACGTTTATTCCCTTTCGTTAGCAGTTTATTGTACGGCTTGGACCTATTATGGAAGCGTAGGAGTAGCTGCGAATTCCGGATTGACGTATCTGCCTATTTATTTGGGACCAATTATTGCTATTCCGGCCTGGATAATTATTTTGAGAAAGATCATTCGGATCTCAAGAGTGAATAATGTTTCCAGTATTGCCGATTTTATTTCACTTCGATACGGAAACAGCCGTTTTTTAGGGGCTGTCGTTACGGTAGTTTCTCTGGCTGCCATATTGCCTTATATTGCCTTACAGTTAAAAGCGATATCAGAAACTTTCCATATCGTAACACGTGTTCCTCATAACTCTTTAATGTTGTTTGATACCACTACTTATGTAGCGGTAGCTTTAGCCTTGTTTGCTTCGTATTACGGAACTCGCTATGTGGATGCTTCAGAAAAAAGAAAAGGAATCATTACAGCCGTTGCTATGGAAAGTATCCTGAAACTGGTTTTCTTTTTTATTGTCGGGATCTACGTGACTTATTTTGTGTTTGACGGTTTTCAGGATGTTTATGACAAAGCATCCGTTTTAAAAGATTTTGAAAAGAAAAATACAATTGGCGGAATCGAACCCGCTATCAATTGGTTCTTTTTATGTGTGGTCTCTCTTTTTGCTATTTTCTTGTTACCTCGTCAGTTTCATGCAACGGTAGTAGAAAATAACAGAGAGCGACATATAAAAACAGCTATTTGGTTATTTCCTTTGTATCTGTTAGCTTTTAATCTTTTTGTATTTCCGATCGCCTGGGGCGGCAATGTTTTGTTTGAAGGCGAAAATGTCAATGCAGACACATATTCCTTACTGATTCCTCAAATGTTTCAGAATAATTTTTTAACGACATTAGTTTTTCTGGGTGGTTTCTCGGCTGCTATTTCTATGATTGTCGTTTCGAGTATCAGTT
This sequence comes from Flavobacterium sediminis, assembly GCF_003148385.1. NCBI lineage: Bacteria > Pseudomonadati > Bacteroidota > Flavobacteriia > Flavobacteriales > Flavobacteriaceae > Flavobacterium > Flavobacterium sediminis. Next base: position 3,180,041 of record NZ_CP029463.1, read on the forward strand.
TATCAACCATGTTAAGTAATAATTTATTGATTCCATATACTTTTTTGAGAAAACTTAAGGATGAGGATCAAACCGTGAACAATAAGACCATTGTAAATATCCGAAAAATAGGGATATTCATGTTGATTATTCTTTCGTATCTGATCTACAGGTTATTTGTACTGGATTATAATTTGGTGTCGATCGGACTGGTTTCATTTGTTATTATTTCGCAATTAGCACCTGCTTTTTTCGGAGCATTGTTCTGGAGACGCGGTTCACGATTAGGAGCTATTTGGGGCATAATCATCGGTTTCTTTATTTGTATGTATACCTTGTTGCTCCCGTACGCCTTCGGGATCAGTAACCACAATAATTCTTTTTTGCTAAACGGACCTTACGGAATAGAGCTCTTAAAACCTTTTGCACTATTCGGTCTGGATTATTTATCACCGGTGCCGCATGCTTTCTTTTGGAGCCTATTCTTTAATACCATAATCTATCTGGGAGTTTCGGTAAGTTTTAAAGGGAATTACAGAGAACGAAATTATGCCGAAATGTATATTGATATCGATAAATACAGTACCAACCATGAAACTGCTTTTGTTTGGAAAGGAACAGCTTATACCAGTGATATCGAAAAAGTCTTAGTTAAATTTTTAGGAGAAGAAAGAACCAGACGGGCTCTTAATATTTTTAATGTAAAATATAATGTAGATCAGAATCAGGAATTGGCAGATGCCCGTTTGATTAAATTTGCAGAAAACCTGTTAACCGGACATATCGGAACGGCTTCCGCAAAAATATTGATCTCCAGTGTGGTGAAGGAGGAAAAAGTAACCCTTCCGGAAGTTTTAAAGATATTGGAAGAATCCAATGAAAATATCATTATCAATAAAAAATTAGTAGAAACCTCGACGGAATTAAAACGGATTACCAGTCAACTGAAATTAGCCAATGAAACTTTGGTTAAAAAAGACAAGCAGAAAGATGATTTCTTAGATACGGTTACACACGAATTACGAACTCCGATCACAGCGATCCGGGCAGCAAGTGAAATTTTAATTGATGATGATGATATTCCGGATGAAATGCGTCGCCAGTTCTTACAAAATATCATTTCGGAGTCTGATCGTTTGAACCGCTTAATTGATAAAATTCTGGATCTGGAGAAATTTGAGACAGGAAAACAAAAAATTAACCCGACTTTCAATGATCTGGTAGAAACAATTTCAAAAACTATAGACCCGCTACAACAACTGATCAAGAATAAAGGAATTACAATATATTTTGAAAACAACAAATCCATAAAGACCTTTTATGACGAGGACAGAATTGTACAAGTCTTGACGAATTTATTGTCAAATGCGATCAAATTTTGTCCGGAAACCGAAGGCTTAATAACCATAACCATTACAGATAAAATTGATTTTTGGGAAATATCCGTAATGGATAACGGAAAAGGAATTAACCCGATAGATTTTGAAAATATTTTTAATAAATTTTATCAGTCTGATAATCAGAATATAAAAAAACCGGTTGGCAGTGGTTTAGGATTAGCCATTTGCAAGCAAATAGTTGAATTACACAAAGGTAAAATCTGGGCGCAGAATAATAACGGAGCAGGGGCGTGCTTTACTTTTACCTTACCGAAATAAGTAGTATTTTTATACGCAATTGTGATTACAAAAATGAAGAAAAAAATTTTAATAGTAGACGACGAACCTAACATCATTATGTCACTTGAATATACCTTTAAAAAGAATAATTTTGAGGTGTTCATTGCTCGTGACGGACAAGAAGCTTTAGATATATTAAAAGATCAGGTTCCTAATGTCATCATACTCGACGTAATGATGCCTAATGTAGATGGCTATGCTACTCTGGAATCGATAAAAAAAGATGAAAAATTAAACAACTGTAAAGTAATATTTCTATCGGCAAAGAACAAAGAGTCTGATATACAAAAAGGATTAGATCTGGGAGCCAACGCCTATATGACTAAACCTTTTTCGCTGAAAAAGCTGATAGACAAAGTAAACGACTTACTCGAAGAATAAATATAACTACTACAAATGAATTATTTAGATTTTTACAAACAAAGCATTGACAATCCGGAAAAATTCTGGAAGGAGCAAGCTGAAAAGCTCGAATGGTACACGAAGCCGGAAACGATCTTATCAGAGAATGATAAAGGCTATCCGACTTGGTTTGTCGATGGAGAATTAAACTTGTGTTATCTGGCGGTAGATAAACACATTCAGGATGGTTACGGAGAACAAACGGCAATTATTTATGATTCGCCTGTAACTCAAACCGTAAAAAAGTATACGTTTAATGAGGTAAAAGAACAAGTTGCTAAATTAGCCGGAGGCTTAACATCTTTAGGTGTTAAAAAAGGGCATACAGCTGTTATTTATATGCCTATGATTCCTGAAGCACTTTTTGCTATGTTGGCTTGTGCTCGTTTAGGAGTAACGCATTCTGTTGTTTTCGGTGGATTTGCACCACATGAATTGGCTATCCGTATTGACGATTGTAAGCCAAAAGTTATCCTTACAGCTTCATCAGGAATTGAAGTTGACCGATTGATCGCCTATAAGCCTTTAGTAGACGATGCTTTACAACTGGCAGAACACAAACCTAAAAAAGTGGTCATTCTGAATAGAAAATTAGGGGCTAAAGTTCCTTTCAAGAAAAGAGATGTTGATTGGGAAGCATTGGTATACGGTTCAGAAGAAGCTCCTTGTGTTCCGGTTAAAGCAGATCACCCTTCTTACGTGTTGTATACTTCCGGAACAACAGGAAAACCTAAAGGGATTGTAAGAGATACAGGAGGTTATGCCACGGCTCTTCGCTTTTCAATGGAATATATTTACGGTGTGAAACAAGATGAAGTATTCTGGGCTGCATCAGACGTGGGTTGGGTAGTTGGTCATAGCTATATTGTATACGGTCCGCTTCTTAACAGAAATGCAACCATTGTTTTTGAAGGTAAACCCATCAGAACGCCTGACGCCTCTACTTTCTGGAGAGTTATTGCAGAGCATAACGTTAGTGTAATGTTTACAGCACCTACTGCGATCCGTGCAATAAAAAAAGAAGACCCTAATGGTGAGTTCATCAAGCAATACGACCTATCTAATTTAAGAACTCAGTTTCTAGCTGGTGAGCGTTGTGATGTAGCTACTTTAGAATGGTACAGAGAGCATATTCCTATTCCTACGATTGACCATTGGTGGCAAACAGAATCCGGTTGGCCTATGATCGCTAATTTAATGGGAGTAGAGTATTTACCGATTAAACCGGGTTCAGCCGGAAAAGCGGTAACAGGATATGATATTCGTATTTTTAATGAAAACGGAGAAGAGTTAGGCCCTAATGAAGAGGGCTATGTTGTGATTAAATTACCATTGCCTCCGGGAACGTTAATGGACTTATGGAAAGACCATATACGTTTCAGAGCCGGGTATCTGGATAAATTCCCGGGATATTATTTCTCTGGAGATGGCGGATATAAAGATGACGAAGGATATATTTATATAACGGGAAGGGTAGATGACGTTATCAATGTTGCCGGACACCGTTTGTCAACGGCTGAAATGGAAGAGATCGTAGCTTCTCATCATGCCGTGGCCGAATGTGCAGTAGTGGGGATCAATGATGAATTGAAAGGACAAATACCTTTAGCTTTAGTTGTGACCAAAGCCGGTGAAACTATCGAACAGTTTCAATTGGAATACGAGATCGTACAATTAGTAAGAGAACAGATCGGGGCAGTAGCGAGTTTAAGAAAAGTGATTGTTGTTCAGCGATTGCCTAAAACCCGATCCGGAAAGATACTTCGCAAGCTGTTGCGTAATATCGCTGACGGAGTAGAATTTCAGATTCCTTCAACCATTGATGATCCTGCGATAATCGATGAAGTCAAAGACGAATTCCTACAACATAAGATAGGAGTTTTTAAATAATTCTCATTTCTTTAAGGCTAAAAAATAGATAACACAATATTTTTTAGCCTTATTTTTTTAGATTCATTTTTTTTAGCTCAAAAACTATATTTATTTAGCAAAATAAAATATTTTCAAACAAATAAATGGTTATATTTACAATGAATTTAAGATTCTTAAAAAGAAAGTAGAAATAAATTAAGATATATAATAAAAAACAAACAAAAAATGAGCTATTATAAAATTACAGATTTAGAGAATTACTTTAAAATGTATAAAAAATCTGTACGTGAGCCAAGAAAATTTTGGGATCGCATTGCAGATGAAAACTTTACATGGTATCAGAAGTGGGATAAAGTTTTTGAATTTGATATGCAGGAAGCCAATTTTAAATGGTTTACAGGAGCTAAAGTAAATATTGCAAAAAACTGTATTGATCGCCATTTGAATAAAAGAGGAAATAAAACTGCTATCATTTTTGAACCGAATGACCCGAGTGAAGAAGCACAACATATTACCTATAATGATCTTTACGCTAATGTATCCCGATGGGCTAATGTTTTGGAAGAACAAGGCGTTAAAAAAGGAGACAGAGTTTGTATCTATTTACCGATGATTCCTGAATTAGCTTACGCAGTATTGGCATGTGCTCGTATCGGAGCGATCCATTCTGTAGTTTTTGCCGGTTTTTCAGCCTCAGCACTTTCAGCACGTATCAACGATTGTGAGGCTAAAATGGTTATCACATCTGACGGAGGATACAGAGGTAACAAAACCATCAACCTTAAAGGAATTGTTGACGAAGCTTTAGAAAAAACACCATGTGTGGAAACTGCTTTAGTCGTTAAGAGAACAAATGAGGATGTCCCTATGAAAGACGGAAGAGATGTTTGGGTACAACCACTTTTAGACAATGCTTTAGCAAACCATGTTGCAGCGATCATGGACTCTGAAGATCCTTTATTTATCTTATATACATCCGGTTCTACAGGTAAACCGAAAGGGATGTTGCATACAACCGGAGGATATATGGTGTATACAGCTTATACCTTTAAAAATGTATTCAATTATGAAGAAGAAGATGTGTACTGGTGTACAGCTGATATCGGTTGGATCACAGGACACTCTTATATTTTATACGGACCGCTTTTAAACGGTGCTACAACCATCATCTTTGAAGGAGTTCCTTCGTATCCTGATTTTAGCCGTTTTTGGCAGGTAATTGAAAAACATAAAGTAAATCAGTTCTATACAGCTCCTACAGCAATCCGCTCTCTGGCAAAAGAAAGCATTGATTATGTTCAGAAATACTCTTTAAATTCCTTAAAAGTAATTGGTTCCGTTGGTGAACCAATCAACGAAGAAGCATGGCACTGGTACAACGACCATGTAGGAAGTAAACGTTGTCCGCTTGTGGATACTTGGTGGCAAACGGAAACAGGTGGAATTATGATTTCTCCGGTTCCATTTGTTACACCGACAAAACCTACGTATGCTTCATTACCGCTTCCTGGAATCCAACCGGTATTGATGGATGAATTGCGAAACGAGATCGAAGGTAATCAGGTTACCGGAAGTTTATGTATCAAATTCCCTTGGCCGTCTATGGCCAGAACAATCTGGGGAGATCACCAACGCTATAAAGAAACTTATTTCTCGGCTTATCCCGGTAAATATTTTACAGGTGACGGTGCTTTACGTGATGAAGTAGGATATTATAGAATTACAGGTAGGGTAGATGATGTAATCATTGTTTCCGGACATAATTTAGGAACAGCTCCTATTGAAGATGCGATCAATGAACATCCGGCAGTGGCAGAAAGTGCTATTGTAGGTTTCCCTCACGATATCAAAGGGAATGCACTGTATGGTTATGTGATCCTTAAAGAAACAGGAGAAAGTCGTAATCAGGACAACTTGAGAAAAGAGATAAATCAATTGATCTCTGAACAAGTAGGACCGATTGCAAAATTAGATAAGATCCAATTCGTAAGTGGTTTACCGAAAACACGTTCCGGAAAAATTATGAGACGTATCCTGCGTAAGATCGCTGAAGGAGATTTCAGTAACTTCGGTGATACTTCAACATTGTTGAACCCTGAGATCGTAAACGAGATTAAAGACGGAAAGCTTTAATTCTTAATTTCCATATAATAAATAATTTTTAAAAAAAGCTCCGGTTTTACCGGAGCTTTTTTAGTATTGCATTAAAAAGTAAATAGTTCTGAAAAATAGAAATACGATCTATTCATACAGATCTAAACGGTTTTTTAAATAACGAACTTCCTGATGTAAGTTGTCAATTTTATTTAATAGTTCTAAAACGACTTCGATCCCTTCATTATTAATATTCAGGTCACTTTGCAAGCGCAATATTTTTTGAATTTTACTCAATTCGTTTTCATAAATATATTTCGTATTGTTCTGTGTAATAGTTTCAATTAACCCGAATTCCTCTAAATCCTGAAATAGAGTCATTTCTATCTGGTAGGTTTCACAAAATACTTCAACTATGATCAATTCTTGTGTATCCATGGTGTCTATTTTTTTGCCTGTTGCGCTAATTCATTAAAAAGTTCTTTTTCTTTAGGAGAAAGATGTGTTGGAATCTTAATGTCATAGGTTACATATAAATCACCGAATTCTCCTTCTTTTTTGTATACCGGAAATCCTTTTCCTTTTAGTCTAACTTTAGTTCCGTTTTGCGTTCCGGCAGTTACTTTCAGTTTTAAAGTAGTACCGTTAAAATCCGTAACCGTTGTTTCTCCTCCGAGTATAGCAGTGTAGAGGTCTAAACTATCGTTTATGTATAAGTCATTTCCGACTCTTTTAAAAGGAGTCGTGTTAACAATAGAAAATGTAATATACAAATCGCCGTTAGGCCCGCCGTTAAGACCTTCTCCGCCATATCCTTTGATTTTAATGGTCTGACCGTCTTCAATTCCGGCCGGAATCGTAATTCGTATGCTTTTTCCATTAACAGAAAGTTCCCGTTTATGCGTTTGGGCAGCTTCTTTTATGTCCAATTGAAGTTCAGCATTGAAATCCTGACCTTTATATTTCATTTGACCTCTTCGCCCTCCGCCGGCACCAGTAGCTCCTTTGCCAAACATAGAAGAAAAGAAATCTGAAAAATCATCTCCTTCAAAACTATAAGATCTGCCTTGTCCACCTGTATTAGCATATCTTTGTTTTTGCTCTTGCTGGTATTTTTCATATTCTTCACCGTGTTCCCAATCTTTTCCGTACTTGTCGTATTTTTTTCTTTTCTCCGGATCACTCAATACAGCATTTGCTTCATTGAGTTGTTGAAACCTGAGATTAGCTTCTTTGTCATTCGGGTTTAGATCGGGATGTAATTTTCGGGCTAATTTTCGGTAAGCTTTTTTAATGTCTTCTTCAGATGCGTTTTTGGTAACACCTAATATTTTATAATAATCAATAAATTCCATAGAATTAAATGTTTTAGACTACTTTATTTTGTGTAAAGAATAGACTATAAAATTACTAAAAAACAGATTATAATCAAATGATCTTTCGGTTACAAATGTTACTATTTACTTAGCTTTTGAAGCATTTTTAAAATAATAGTTGGCGAAGAACAAATAGGGGAATGTCGATAAAGCGACTTTGTACTGTAATGAAATAACACCAATGAATAAAAAGAAGACAACTAACAGGGTGAGTAAAATAATAGCTATTCTTTCTATTTTTTGATGAATATTGGCAAATAAGCTAATTATCAGTACTAAAAGAGCTAAAAAACTTCCGAATACCAAAGGATGGAAAAAATTAGTAACGGATAGTTTTTCAAAGAAAATAGTATACGCTACCTGAAATAAAAAAGCAGAATGTCCGTGTCCCCATTCTAAATAACACAGAAAAAAAGAGATCAATAGAAAAAACTTTAATTTCATGATCAAATATCGAGTTTCTGCTTTAATTTTAGAAAAAGCAGTGCTGTGATGAATGCATCTCCGGAAGCAGTATGCCTGTCCGATTTTTTTATCTTGAAAACATCACATAATTCATCCAAAGAAGTATGCTGATCTTCAGGATAGTACTTTAGTTTCTGATACATGATATCCGTATCCATATATTGATTCTTCAGGCGACCCAACTCTAATCGGTGAAGCGCCTGATTAATCATTTCAATATCAAAATTAGCGTGATGAGCCACCAGTGTAGCATTTTTGATATAATCTAAAAACTGTATGATAGCTTCGGCTTCAACTACTTTTTCTTCTTGGCCTTCTTTCAGAATACCATGGATAGGAACCGATTCGGCCTTAAAAAAGTCCTGCTGTACAAAAATGTTTAAAGAATCGGGAACCTTAATCTGATTTTCGACAATAGCTACGGCTCCTATAGATAAAATCCGATCCTTTTTAATATCTAATCCGGTAGTTTCACAATCAAAGACTACGTAACGCTTCGGACTGTCCTGAGTATGAAAACCCGCAAGGTAATTCTCCCAAAATTTAGGAGTTTCTTTTTGTATTTTTTTCAACCAGCTCCAATTCATACTCTTAAGTGAAATAAGTTAATTGAAAACGGTTTTTAATAATCTCTTGAATTTCAGAAATAGGCTGAAAAGCATTCTTAAGCTTTACTTTATCTAATTTTGATAATTCTTTTAGGCTCAAATACCTGCCATCGTTTCCGTTACGCAATCCTTCTTCGGTTCTGAATCGTAAAAGTACTAAAAAGGCTTCGCTACAAGCCTCATAGACAGCAGCATTCTGAGGTTCTTTTTCGGCTAATTTCATAAATCGGAAAGCGGTATTATCATTGTTTCTGATGCGGCACTGAATGGCTAAAAGTCTTGCGGCATCTACTAAAGGGACAAGTCCTCTGGCTTTAATATCGAAAGTGTCTTTGTGCTCACCGTCATTTTCTACTAAGAATTGGCGGAAAAATCCCAATGGTGCCGGATTTTTAAGGGCATCAGCTCCTAAATAGGCAAAGAATAAATCATTATTTTCCGTTTCTCCGAAGACAACATCTGAAATTTCATTGATCAGAGATTCTTCTCCGTATACAAAATCATAATCAAAGAAAATGGTACACATTAAAATACCTCGTTCACCGGGGTTTTGGATCCAACCTTTGAATTGGTTCTTCCAGTCACTTATTGACTTGCACCACAAGGGATTACTGGCCATCATATCTGCAGGGCAATAGGCATATCCGATTTTATTTAAACCTTTGGTTACTTTTTTAGCTAGGCTCAGAAAGTAGGCCTTTACTTCTTCATAACGTTCGTCTTCAACGTCTTCAAAAACTAAAGCATTGTCCTGGTCAGTTAATAAGAGTTGCTCCTTTCTTCCTTGGCTTCCGATATTGAACCAGGCAAACTTAGCAGGTGGAGGAGTATCCATTTTGGCAATAGAAAGAGTAATAAGGCGCTCTAAAATAGCATTATTGATCTCCCCGGTTAATGAGCATATATGTTGTATCGGAATGTTTTTATCAATAGAATTCTGAATAAGGTCGGCTAACTTTTCTCGTATGATCTTCAGATCAGAAGTTTTTTCTGCTCTTCTGGATTGACGCAATAAAACACCCGGATTATTAGCCTGAGCTACAACAACATCATGTTCGGAAATGATTCCGGTTATTTCTGTTTGGTTCGAACCATCTTTAGTTACGCACAAGTGTCCTACATTGTGTTTCAGCATCATCATTTGTGCTTCAGCTATGGATAAGTTCTCAGGAACGGTTATCACAGGAGCAGACATGATCTGATTTACTGTAATATCAATAGGAAAGAGCCCTGTTGCAATTTTTGAACGCAGATCTTTATCAGTAACAATACCAACCGGCAAGCGATCTTCATGAATAATAATACTTCCTATTTTTCGACTTGCCATGGTTTGCGCAACATATTTCACTATATCAGAGGCAGAAGCAGTTATCGGGTTCTTAGTATAATGTATGGGTTGGTAATATTGTATCTCATTTTTTTGTTCGTCATAAATCACATTTTCAGAGATCAGTTTTCCTTTATGGTTCTTATCCATCGGATTCCGGGTATTGGATGCAAAACTTTGTAAAAGGAAATCCAAAACTCCTGAGTTATGCATGACCACCGGTCTGAACACTTCTATAGGAATGGCATAAACAATACTCTCTTCACGGGCTTTTGCCGTCATTAAATAATTATCCTTCGCAAAAAAAGGACGGAGTCCTAAAATATCTCCTTCATCACATTTATCAATTAACACATCATCGGTATCAGAGCTGACTGATAGACCTACGGCTCCGGAAGCTACAACATAAAAACTATCATGTATAGCATCACTGACATGAAAAAGTATTTGGTTCTTTTCCAGATAGAGTACCGAACAGCTTTTAGCTACTTCCAATAATTGAGTATAACCAATTTCGGAAAAAGGGTGAAATTGCTTTAAAAAATCAGCAATTCTTTCAGCAATAGGATTTTTCATGAGACCAAATTATATTCTCAAATTTAATCATATTTATGAAAAATAGCTAAAATGAACTATTTTTTTAAATAGGTTAATGATAAATGAAAAAATAAGTATAAAAATTAAATTTTATATATTTTTTGGGTTTTATTTTTAATTACTCTTGATTTTTTAAAAAAAACAGTATATTTGTGTAATCGATTACAATTTAAAAATATTGAAATGATAAATTTTAGTTTTAGATATGCTTCAAATCCAGTTGATGCAAATAATTACGACACCAGACGCTTACGTTCAGAGTTTTTGATTGAAACCGTTTTCGCTGAAAACGAGATCAACTTAGTGTATTCTATGTATGACCGATATATCGTAGGAGGAGTGATGCCTGTTGGGAAATCGTTGCTCTTAGAAACAATTCCGTACTTAAAATCGGAATATTTTTTAGAAAGAAGAGAATTAGGAGTCATTAATGTTGGTGGAAAAGGTACAGTAACTGTTGATGGAACGGTTTATGAATTGGACAAGAAGGAAGCTTTGTATGTAGGAATGGGAGCTAAAGAAGTAGTGTTTTCAAGTATGGAAGAAAATCCGGCTTTGTTTTATATTAATTCAGCTCCCGCTCATACCAGCTTTCCTACAACTAAAGTAACGAAAGGAAATGCTGAGATCGTTCACATGGGCGATAGTAATTATTCTAACAAGAGAATCATCAATAAGCTAATTGTTAATAGTGTTGTTAAGACTTGTCAGTTGCAAATGGGATTAACAGAGTTGTTACCAGGAAACGTTTGGAACACGATGCCGGCTCACACGCACAATAGAAGAATGGAAGCGTATTTCTATTTTGATTTAGAAGCAGGACAAACCATTTCTCACTTTATGGGTGAACCACAAAATACGCGTCACATTTTTATGCAAAATCATCAAGCGGTATTGTCTCCGGAATGGTCAATTCACTCGGGAGCGGGTACTTCTAACTATTCTTTTATTTGGGGAATGGCGGGTGAGAATTTAGACTACAGCGATATGGATATTTGTGCACCAAACGAATTAAGATAAACCATGAATTTATTTGATCTTTCAGGAAAAAATGCCATGATTACCGGTGGAACACACGGGCTAGGTATGGCAATAGCAGAAGCTTTGGCGCAAGCAGGAGCTCAGTTGATAATTACAGGTACTACTCCAAGTAAAATGGAAGATGCTATCGCGTATTATCAGTCTAAAGGATATCAGGCAAAAGGTTATCTTTTTGATGTAACCAATGAAGAAGATGCTGCGAGAAATGTAGAGTTGATTTCTAACGAAATTGGAAATATCGATATTTTGGTCAACAACGCCGGAATCATCATGAGAGAACCTGCAATTTCTATGGCAGTTAGTGATTTTAGAAAAGTGGTTGATGTTGATTTAGTCGGACCTTTTATTATGGCTCAATTGGTTGCTAGACAAATGATTGAACGTCGTGAAGGTAAGATTATCAATATTTGTTCGATGATGAGTGAATTGGGTAGAAACACCGTTTCGGCTTATGCTGCGGCAAAAGGCGGATTGAAAATGTTGACGAGAAATTTAGCAACAGAATGGGCGAAATACAATATTCAGGTTAACGGAATCGGTCCGGGATATTTTGCGACTTCACAAACAGCGCCTATTCGCGTAGACGGACATCCTTTTAACGAATTTATCATCAATAGAACACCGGCTGCCCGTTGGGGTGATCCCGAAGATTTAGCAGGAACGGCAATTTTCTTGGCTTCTAAGGCAAGCAATTTTGTGAACGGTCAAATTGTATATGTCGATGGTGGAATCTTAGCGACCATTGGTAAACCTTCAAACGAACAATAAAACATGAAAACCAATTTTATACACGATAATTTCCTTTTGGAAAACCAATATGCTGAAGAATTATTTCATAATTACAGCAAAAATCTTCCTATTATTGATTACCACAACCATTTATCGCCAAAGTTTATTGCGGAAGATAAAGTGTTCAACTCCATAACAGATGTCTGGATTAATGGAGATCACTACAAATGGAGAGCGATGAGAACCTTTGGTGTAAACGAAAAGTTTATTACCGGCGATGCTTCCGATAAAGACAAGTTTTTACAATGGGGAAAAACGGTTCCTTACACGATGCGTAATCCGTTGTTTCATTGGACACATTTAGAATTGGCTCGTTATTTTGACGAATTCGAATTGTTGAACGAAAAATCAGCAGAGCGAATATTTGAAGAAACATCAGCTAAAGTAAATTCATCGGACTATTCGTGTCAAAATTTATTGAAAAAAGCGAATGCAGAAGTAGTGTGTACTACGGAAGATCCGACGGATGATTTAGCGTATCATAAACAAATACATAAAAGTGATTTTTCTGTTAAGGTAAGTACTTCATTTAGACCTGATAAAGCGATCTTAATTCAACAAGAAGGTTATAATGATTATATTAATTTGTTAGGCGAAGTTTCTGGTGTAGAAATCAGTACTTTTGACGGTCTATGTGAAGCGCTATTAAAACGTATTCAATACTTCAACGAAAATGGTTGTAAACTTTCGGATCATGGTTTAGAAAACATCTTTTTCGAACCTTTTACGCAACAAGAAGTAAACGCTATTTTCGCAAAAAAGAGAAATAATGAAGTAGTTTCTAACGAAGAAGCTTTAAAATTTCAAAGTGCTATTTTATTATTCTTGTGCGAAACGTATCATACGTACGGTTGGATCCAACAGTTTCACTTAGGCGCTTTGCGTAACAACAATGCCAGAATGCACCGCATTTTAGGACCAGATACCGGTTGGGATTCTATCGGAGATTTTTCTCAAGCACAAAAATTGTCTGCTTTCTTAGATGCTTTGGATACAAAAGATAAATTGACTAAAACTATTTTATACAACTTAAATCCTGCTGATAACGAAGTTTTAGCGACTATGATCGGGAATTTCAATGATGGAAGCGTAAAAGGAAAAGTTCAGTTTGGATCGGGTTGGTGGTTTTTAGATCAAAAAGACGGAATGACCAAACAGTTAAACGCGTTGTCAAACATGAGTTTATTAAGTTGTTTTGTAGGAATGTTGACCGATTCTAGAAGTTTCTTGTCTTTTCCACGTCATGAGTATTTCCGTCGTGTGTTGTGTAACTTAATTGGTGACGAAATCAAAAGAGGAGAATTGCCAAATGATATGGAATTCATCGGAAAAATAGTTTCTGACATCAGTTATTACAACGCAAAAGAATATTTTAATTTTTAAGATTTACTATTTTTATGAATTTAAGCCATCTTTTAAAAGAACACTCAGATACTTGTTGGGAAGTTGTTTCCGAATCAATAGAAAAAAAGGTTGTAGGATATTGCGAAAACCTGACTTTACTAATGATTCGTTACAAAAAAGGAGGTATTGAATTAGGTAAAGAAACAAACCAAACTAAAGTTGCATTTGTGAGCGAAGGAACTTTTGAGATTAAAATGAAAGGAACTAAAAAAATCTTGCAAAAAGGAGATTCATTCTTGGTTCCTTCGTATTTAACGCATGAAGTAAAGTGCATTGACGACGGCGTTCTAGTAAACGTATGTTCTCATAATGCTCATTTAGACACTTTAGATAATTATTAATACACGAATAAAAATGAATAAAGTTGTTGCATTTGGCGAAATTATGTTACGCCTTTCAACGGAAAGACATTTGCGATTTGGACAATCTCAATCGTTTGTAGCTACTTATGGCGGCGGAGAGTTCAATGTTGCTGTTTCATTGGCTAATTACGGCGTTGAAGCGGAATTTGTTACTCGAATTCCCGATAACGAAATTGGTCATTGTGCCCTGAGAGAAATGCAAAAAATGAATGTAGGTTCTAAAAATGTTTTGTTAGGTGGCGATAGATTAGGCGTTTATTTTTTAGAAACAGGTGCCGGAAATCGCGGAAGTAACGTAGTTTATGACAGAGCTAATAGCGCCATTGCAACCGTTGAAAAAGGTGCTTTCGATTGGGAGAAAATTTTCGAAGGCAAAACTTGGTTTCATTGGAGCGGAATTACAGCAGCTATTTCTCAAAATGCAGCCGATGAATGTTTAAGAGCTATCCGAATTGCGCATAAATTAGGGTTGACGATTTCTTGCGATTTGAATTATCGTTCAAAATTGTGGAAATATGGCAAGGAACCAAAAGATGTAATGCCTGAAATGTTGAAATATTGCCATGTTATTTTAGGTGATATCGATACGGCTTATTTCATGTTAGGATTGGATAAAGTAGCTCCGGATTATACAAATGAAGTTTCACTTCCTTCTTTATACGGGAAATTACAAGAATTTTGCCCCGATTTAAAGATTGCAGCAACAACGTTACGCTATTCTGTTAGTGCATCACATCAACGTATTGGGGGTGTTTTATTTGACGGAAACAAGATATTTACTTCAGTGGTAAGAGAAGTGCATCCGGTTGTCGATAGAGTAGGAACTGGCGATGCTTTTATGGGCGGATTGTTATACAGTTTAATCAGTCAACCGAATGATTTGCAACGCGCTCTAAATTTTGCCGTAGCTGCTTGTTGTTTGAAACATACTATTGTGGGCGACTATAATTTAGCAACCTTACAAGAAGTAGAAAATAGTATCGGAGGAAACGCTTCAGGATTAGTATCAAGATAAGAAAAGTACAAAAATGAATAAAGTTCAAAAAGTATCAGAAGCAATCGTGAAACAAGGAGTTCTTCCTTTGTATTTCAACGCTGATGAAAATGTAACTATAGAAATATTACGAGCTATTTATCGCGGAGGTATCAGGGCTGTAGAATATACAAATAGAGGAGATGAGGCTTTTACCAATTTTACCAAAATGATCGAAGTACGAAACGCTGAAATGCCTGATATGTTATTGGGAATAGGTACGATTAAAAACATTGACCAAGCCAAACAATATTTCAACGCAGGCGCTGATTTCTTTATCAGTCCTGGATTTGTACCGGAAGTAGCAGCGTTTTTGATTAGCAATAACGTTCTGTACAGTCCGGGATGTATGACACCAACGGATATTATTGCTGCTGAAAATGCAGGAGTAACCTTCATTAAATTGTTCCCGGGAAATGTTTTAGGTCCGGGATTTATGAGCGCTATTAAAGATGTTTTTCCAAAATTGTTGTTCATGCCTACAGGTGGTGTGGATACCACTCAAGAAAGCATTGAAAGTTGGTTTAACGCTGGTGTTTCGGCAGTAGGAATGGGAAGCAAATTAATTAGTAAAAAATTAATGAAAGATAAAGACTATAATACCATTGAGGTGGAAACCCAAAAAGTACTGGCTTTAGTCGAGTCAATCAAACGAAAATAAATACAAAAATAAATAAAACTTCAATTCTATTTTTTAGGATTGGCTACCAAAAACAAATAAAATATGAGTAATTCAACTCCGAAACGGGCAACAAATTTTAGATGGGTCATTTGCGGTCTTTTGTTTGTTGCAACAACGATAAATTATTTAGACCGACAAGTACTTTCGCTAACTTGGAAAGATTTTATTGCACCGGAATTTCATTGGACAAACAACGATTACGGAAACATCACTGCATTATTCTCAATATTTTATGCGGTTTCCTTATTGTTTGCCGGACGTTTTGTCGATTTTATGGATACCAAAAAAGGTTTCCTTTGGTCAATCGGAGTTTGGTCAGTCGGAGCTTGCTTACACGCTTTTGCCGGTATCGCTACTTCAGGTTACATTACAGGTCATTGGTTTGTTGGTTTTGAAGGAGCAAAAGAAATGATCAAAACAGTTAATGATACTGGTTTAGTGATTTCAGTGAGCGTTACGTTATTCATTTTTGCACGTTTTGTTTTAGCCTTGGGTGAGGCCGGAAATTTTCCGGCAGCTATTAAAACAACAGCCGAATATTTTCCTAAAAAAGACAGAGCTTTTTCAACCAGTATTTTCAATGCAGGAGCAACAGTCGGAGCCTTAGCTGCACCGGTTACTATTCCTTTTATCGCTGAAGCCTACGGTTGGGAAATGTCCTTTATCGTTATCGGAGCATTAGGCTTCATTTGGATGGGATTCTGGGTTTTCCTATATGAAAAACCGGAAAAGAACCCAAGAGTTTGTGCATCAGAATTAGAATATATCCAACAAGATGCAATTGAAGACAGTAAAATTGAAGGTTATGTGCCGGAAACTACCACTAAAGTTTCTTTAGCAGCTTGTTTTAAATACAAACAAACATGGGCATTTGCTTTCGGTAAATTTATGACCGATGGCGTTTGGTGGTTCTTCTTATTCTGGACACCGGCCTATTTAAGTTCAGTGTACAACATGGATTCTACGCAAGCAGCCTTTCCATTATTTGTTTTATACATGATTACATTGGTTTCAATTCTTGGAGGTTGGTTACCAACGTATTTTGTTGAGAAAAAAGGAATGAATCCGTATGAAGGCCGAATGAAAGCGATGTTAATTTTTGCATTTTTTCCATTGTTAGCCTTAGTGGCGCAACCCTTAGGACATTTTACCTATTGGATTCCGGTAATCATTATCGGAATTGCTGGAGCAGCACATCAAGCTTGGTCAGCAAATATTTTTACAACTGTTGGCGATATGTTTCCTAAAAAAGCCATTGCTACAGTGACAGGAATTGGTGGATTAGCCGGCGGATTAGGTTCAACATTAATCAACAAAGGTTCAGGAGTATTGTTTGATTTTAGCGAAAATACCAACATGTCATTTATGGGGTTCCACGGTATTGAAGCCGGATATTTTATTATTTTCTCTATTTGTGCTGTTTGTTACTTAATTGGTTGGACAGTCATGAAAACTTTGGTTCCGAAATACAGTCCGATATCGGATTTATAAAAAATAATTTAAACTATGAAAAGACTAAATAGAAAAAATACAGGGTTAACAGAATTGTTACCTGTTAAGGTGGTACAATTCGGTGAAGGAAACTTTTTGAGAGCATTCGTAGATTATGCTTTTCAGCAGTTGAATAAAACCGTAGATTTTAATGCGGGTGTTGCAGTGGTTCAGCCATTAGCTAATGGTTTAGTTCCCATGTTAAACGATCAGGACGGTTTGTATACGTTATTTTTAAACGGAGTTAAAAAAGGAGAAAAAATTCAAGATATTGAGTTGGTTTCCAATATTGTAAAAGGAATCAATCCGTATAGCAATTTTGAAGAGTATTTAAAATTGGCACATGAAGAGTCGCTTGAATTCATCATTTCTAATACAACAGAAGCAGGTATCGAATTCATCGAGACAGATACTGCAGATATGGCTCCGCCACAATCTTTTCCAGCGAAATTAACGGTGTTGTTGTTAGAGCGTTTCAAACATTTTAAGGGAGATGCTTCAAAAGGTTTGACGATCATTCCATGTGAGTTAATCAATTATAATTCAGATACTTTAAAAGAAATTATCTTGAAATATATTGCGTTATGGAATTTAGGGCAAGAATTCGAAAATTGGATTTTAAACGCTTGTACGTTCCATAATACTTTGGTAGACCGAATTGTTCCGGGATATCCAAAAGATGACATCGAAAATTACAACAATAAGTTAGATTATCAAGACAATTTAATTGTTACGGCTGAACCTTTCTTTTTGTGGGTAATCGAAGGCGATGACAAATTGAAAGAGAAATTACCGTTCCATAAAACTAATTTGGATGTAAAAATTGTAGCAGACATGCAACCGTACAGAACGCGTAAAGTTCGTATTTTGAACGGAGCGCACACCGCAATGGTCCCATTTTCATTGATGTATGGTAATGAAACAGTAAGAGAAACAATTGAAAATCCGTTTACGTTTCAGTTTGTGAACACTTTAATGTTTGACGAAATAAACGAAACTTTAGACATGGATAGAGCAGAACTAGAAAGCTTTACCAATGAAGTTTTGGATCGTTTCAGAAATCCATTCATCAAACACTTGCTGTCTGACATCGCTTTAAATACGATTTCGAAGTTTAAAGTTCGTGTGTTACCAAGTCTTTTACAATATCAAGCGAAGTTTGGAAAATTGCCATTGAACTTAACGTTTGCTTTTGCTTGTATGATTCGTTTTTACAAAGGCGAATGGAAGAATGGAAAATTACCCATTAAAGATAATGCAGAAGTTGTTGCATTTTTTGAACAGTTTTGGCAAGAAAATAGTAATGGTAAGCCATTGACCGTTATATTGAAAAATGAAGAATTTTGGGATCAAGATTTAACTAAAGTAGAAGGTTTACAAACAGCTTTAGAATTTGTATTGGATCAAATTGAGGCCAATGGTTTAGAACAAGCCTATCAAAATTTTATAAACGAATATAAAGCATAACACCATGAGCGAGTTGAAGAAAGTATTGAAAGTACATCCTGCCGATAATGTATTGGTAGTGTTACTTGATTTGAATGCAGGAGATCAGGTAGTTTTTGAAGGAGAAGAAGTTCAGTTAAAAACAGATGCCAAAGCAAAACATAAAATTGCCTTAGTCGATTTTAACGAAGGCGATAGTATTATTATGTATGGCGTTTTGATTGGAAAAGCTTCTCAAAAAATTGAAAAAGGAGCAGTTTTAACAACAGCTAATGTAAAACACCAAAGCCAAAAAGTGAAAGAAAAAGAATTTTTTCCTAATTGGTTAGCGCCAGATGTTTCAAAATGGCAAGATAAAACGTTCATGGGGTATCATCGCCCTGACGGTCAGGTGGGAACTAAAAACGTGTGGTTGTTTTTTCCATTGGTTTTTTGCGAAAACAAAAATATTGAGCGTTTAAAAGAAGTATTTGAAAAAGAACTTCTAGCACCAAAAACAGACCAATACCAGTTATTGTTACGTTCTTTGGTAAACGGAAATGAAGAAGTAGAACAATCGCATAAAAAGCAATCGGTTTTTGAGAATATTGAAGTAAAATTCATCATGCACCAAGGCGGCTGTGGTGGAATTCGTCAGGATTCTGAAAGTTTAGCACGTTTATTAGCGGGCTATGTGAACAATCCGAATGTTGCCGGAGCAACCGTTTTAAGTTTGGGTTGCCAAAATCTTCAGATTTCAATCTTCAAAAAAGCATTGGAAGAAATCAATCCGAATAGCAGCAAAGAAGTACTGATTTATGAGCAACAACAAATGGGAACCGTTGATAATATGTTGCAAACCATTATCAAAGATTCGTATGAAGCGATCAAGAGAGCCAATGATATTCAGCGGCAACCAGCGCCGCTTTCTAAGTTGAAAGTTGGTTTAGAATGTGGTGGTTCTGATGGTTTTTCGGGTATTTCAGCTAATCCGGTTTTAGGTCATGTTTCTGATCTATTGGTGGCTTTAGGCGGAACGAGCATTCTTTCTGAATTTCCGGAATTATGTGGAGTAGAGCAGGAGTTGGTTAACCGTTGTGTAGACGAACAAAAAGCGGATAAGTTCTTGAAATTGATGAAAGATTTCGAAAATTCAGTGGTTGCAGCAGGTTCAGGTTTCGATATGAATCCGTCACCGGGAAATATTAAAGATGGTTTAATTACTGATGCTATGAAATCAGCTGGTGCGGCTAAAAAAGGCGGAACTTCACCAGTAGTTGACGTTTTAGATTATGGGGAATATGTAACTCAAAACGGATTAAACTTGTTGTGTACGCCAGGAAATGACGTGGAAAGTACAACGGCAATGGTGGGTTCAGGAGCTAATTTAGTATTGTTTACTACTGGTTTAGGAACACCAACAGGAAACCCCATTGCACCGGTTGTTAAAGTTTCTTCGAATTCGGTTTTAGCCAATAAAATGAATGATATTATTGATATTGATACCGGTTCGGTTATCAGTGGCCAACAAACAATTGATGAAGCAGGAGAGGTTTTACTGGATTACATTATTGACGTTGCCAGTGGTAAAACACTATCCAAAGCCGATTTATTACAGCAAGATGATTTTATTCCTTGGAAACGAGGAGTTTCTCTCTAAATAATGTTATGGTTAGTTTTTAAGGCACTTTTTCGTATGAAAAAGTGCCTTATTTACTTTTTAGAAGATTTTCGTATGATTAATTCCGGATCAAGAACAACTTTTTTCTCAATTCTTGTCTTTGAATTATTATTGATTTGTTCCAAAAATACCTTAGCCGTGTGTTTTCCCATTTCTAAAGGGAATTGATCGATTGTAGTAATGGGTAATTCCATAAATCTGGTAAAAGGTTCATTACTAAACCCTACAACAGAAAAGTTTTCCGGAATTCTGATATTTAGTTTTCGTAATTCTTTAATAGCACCTAAGGCTGCGAAATCACTGGAAGAAAAGACTGCATGAGGAGGATTTTCTAAATTTAATAACTTGAGAATGTTACTTTTTCCGGCCTCTATCGAACTTTTAGTCGGAATTACATAATCTTCAATGTAATCGATTCCATTGTCCAATAAAGCTTGTTTGTAACCAAGGAAACGATCTTTGAAAATTTCAATATTCAGATCTCCGGAAAAGTGAGCGATCTTAGAACAACCTGTTTGTATTAGGTGGTCTGTGGCTTTATAGCCTGCTTCAAAGTCATTGATAGTCACAGAACTAACTTTTTTTATATTTTTAGTTCTATCAAAAAATATTAAAGGAACTTCCTTTTTTAAAACTCTGTCAAATATCGTGATATCACTACTTGATGTCGAAATTAATATTCCGTCTACCTGAGAATTTAAGAGAGCTTCAATATTCGAGGCTTCTTTTTCTTCTAAACCATCAGTCTGACAAATGATTACGTGATATCCATGAGGATTTAGTTCCTCTTCGATCCCTCTTATAACCGAACCGAAGAAATTACTATCAATTCTAGGAACAATAACACCTACATTATTACTTTTTCCGCTTTTAAGAGCTAAAGCTAGCTTGTTTTGTTCGTAATTCATTTTAGAAGCAGTCTTCAAAACGAGTTCTCTGGTAGCTTGACTAATGTTTGGATTGTTATTTAATGCTCTTGAAACAGTTGCTGCAGTGATATTTAATTCTTTAGCAATATCATAAATAGTAACTTTTTTTTTCATTCTAAGTCTGTAAATATTAGCAAATGTAACAAAACCTTTCATTATGTAATTAATTTACATGAATAAAAAAGAGTGTAAAATCAAACTTATTGCGAATAATTAAATTTTTTATATTTTTTTTTATTTATACAAAAAAAAACTTGCGTATAAATTTTGCTTTACATATTTTTGGTAATCGATTACATAATTTAATATTTGTTTATGAAGAAAAATAAGATTTTGGTTTTTGTAATTGCTTGCGGACTTTTATTCGGCGCTTGTAATCAGTCCGAAAAAGAATCTGCAGAGCCTAAAGTTGCAGAAACACAAACTAAAGAATCAGAGCCTTGGGGAGCCATTTATGATAGTCTGGTTAATCTTAAGGAACCTGTTTTTAAACAAGAAAGATTTGATATTACAAAATACGGAGCTGTTGCAGATGGAAAGACAATGTGTACAAATGCCTTTAGGGAAGCGATTAAGGCAGCAGTAGCTAACGGAGGAGGAATGGTAATTGTACCGGTTGGTAAATTTTTGACAGGTTCGATTCATCTTGAAAGTAATATATGTCTGCATTTGGAAGAAGGAGCTGAAATTCTCTTCAGCAAAAATGCAAATGATTTTTTACCCTTAGTTACTACATCGTTTGAGGGATTAGAATTAATGAATTATTCACCGTTTATATATGCTTACAATAAAAAGAATATTGCAATTACCGGTAAAGGCATCTTAAACGGTCAAGCAAATGAAACCAATTGGTGGCCTTGGAAAGGAAGTACTTCAGAAGGGTTTGCTTACGGTTATAAAGAAGGACAACCTTCTCAAAAAGATAGTTTGAACCTACCTGCATTAATGAAAATGGCTGATGACAATGTACCGGTACAGGAAAGAATTTTTGGAAAAGGACATTTTCTCAGACCTAATTTTATTGAGCCATCTTCTTGTGAGAATGTGTTAATAAAAGATGTAAAGATCATTAATGCTCCTTTTTGGGTTATACATCCTTTAAAATGTAATAAAGTTATAGTAGATGGAGTAACAATTGAAAGTCATGGACCTAACAATGATGGTTGTGATCCAGAGTATTCAAAAAATGTAGTCATCAAAAATTGTGTATTCAATACCGGAGATGATTGTATTGCAATTAAGGCAGGGAGAGACAATGAAGGTCGCAGAACAGCTATACCTAGTGAAAATATTCTGGTCAAAGATTGTAAAATGATCGATGGACACGGAGGAGTAGTTATCGGAAGTGAAATGTCAGCAGGAGTTAAAAATATTTTTGTTGAAGATTGTGAAATGGACAGTCCTAATTTAGAGCGTGTTATCCGAATTAAAACAAATACGCGCAGAGGAGGAGTGGTTGACGGAGTGTATGTCAGGAATTTGAATGTGGGAACAGTTAAAGAATCGGTTTTGAAGATCAATATGCGTTATGCGATTTATGGAAATCAAACTGGTGATTTTATTCCGGAAATCAGAAATATAGTCTTGGAAAATGTAAAAGTAAATGACGGCGGTAAATATGCCATTATGGCTTTGGGACATGAAAAATCCCCAATTGAAAATGTAACGTTCAACAACGTCACAATAGAGAAAGTACAGGAAGGCTATTTACTTGAAAATATAGAAAATTTAAACCTTATAAATACAAAAATAAATAGATAAGAATAACTAACAACCTAACTAAAAACGATGATAAAATTATGAAAATTAAGCAAACATTTTCAGGTAGATTTAAGTATATTTTATTTCTATCATTATTCTTCAGTTTATTGAGTTTACAAAAGAGCAATGCTCAGGAAACCACTATATCCGGTACTGTTCTCGATGCAACCGATAAATTGCCATTACCCGGAGTGACCGTATTAGAAAAAGGAACCAGCAATGGCCAGGCAGCCGATTTCGACGGAAACTTTACAATTAAAGTAAATAACCCCAAAGCTATATTACTGGTAAGTTATGTGGGTTATAAATCACAGGAAATTGCATTAGACGGTAGAACAAGCCTAACGATTGAACTGGAAGCTGAGATCAGTACTTTACAGGAAGTAGTGATGGTAGGTTATGGTTCCGTCAAAAAATCTGATTTAACAGGAACTGTAAACACTTTGGATTCAAAAGAAATTACAAAAAGAAACACAACCAGTGTTCTGGAAGGTATTCAGGGTAATGTGCCCGGGGTTCAAATTTCATCAGCTTCTGGTAGATTAGGGGATGGATATAATATTGTGATTAGAGGAACAAATTCGTTATCGGGAAGTAGTACTCCGTTATATATTGTAGATGGAGCTCCGGTAGATGATATAAGCTTTTTAAATCCTCGTGATATTGAACGTATGGATATCTTAAAAGATGCATCATCAGCTGCTATCTATGGTTCCAGAGGAGCGAGCGGTGTAATTTTAATTACTACGAAAAGCGGTGCATCGGCTAAAGCCGGAATCAATGTTAATTTTGAAACATCTGCCGGTGTAAAAGATGTAGCCCGTTTACCTGAAATGATGGACGGAAGCAAATGGTGGTATTATCATCAATCAGCTTATTTGTATACAACCAATGGAGCTGATTATATGAATACTACCCCTCAACAATTAGCAAGTTCAGTAGTAGGGAGTAATAACCCGGTGTTATTACAAAGAGTAAATAATAATGATACTTTTGACTGGTATGATGCCGTTTTGCAAAGCGGAATTCAAAAGAATAACTACTTGAATATTACAGGTAGAGCTGATAACGGAATGTCTTATAACCTTGGTATCGGACTTCAAAATGAGACAGGTAACATGATTAATGAGTCTCTGGATAAGTATACATTAAAAGCAGGTCTTAATCATAAAATAAATAAAAAGTTCTCAACCGGTGTCAATTTAACAATTGCAAGGACAGATGCACAATTGGGGAGTGATGTAGCCATGCGTGATGCTTTCCGTTTAAACCCTTTCTTATCGCCTTGGGCCATTGATGAAAACGGAAATGAAATTGTAGGAGAATATGTTACGACTCCCGGTAAATTATATTATCCTAACGGTACTACAAAAGCTATTGACAAAACCAGTACCTATAATCCATTATTAACAATAGCTAATACATCTAATGAAGTAAAAAGATGGAAAGTAATTGGGAATGTATTTTTTGAGTACAAACCAATTGAATGGTTAACCTTAAAAACAGCTTATTCCGGAAATTACAACACATACAGACAAGGTAAATATGCCGGGGCATTGTCAGATACAGGAGCAAGCAATGGGAATTTAGCCTCTTCATCTATAACAAACAGAGATAATTACAATTATACATGGGATAATCAGTTTACGATTAATAAAACATTAAACGAGGTACACTCTTTTACGTTCTTAGGATTACAGAGTTTATATGAAACAGTAACAGAAACCTCTTTTTTAAGTTCAAGATACCAACCATTTGATACAGGTTATAATAATGTCGGTACAGGTCTTCAATCTACTTATGATGTTGATTCCTATTATTCTAAAGTAAGTTTAAGTTCTTACGCTATGCGTTTAAATTATGCGTTTAAAGATCGTTATTTATTGACAGCTTCTAATCGTTGGGATGGATCTTCTGTATTGTCAAAAGGAAATAAATGGGAATCTTTTCCTTCATTAGCTGTTGCTTGGAAAATTAATGAAGAATCATTCTTAAAAGACAGTAAAATAGTTAACACTTTGAAAGCCAGAGTGAGCTATGGTTACACTGGAAACAACAATGTACAGCCTTATACAACTTTAAATTCATTAACTTCTCAAAGTTATTATAATTATGGGAACTCAGATGTAAATGGCTGGTATCCTTCAACCTTAGCAAACAAAGATTTAACTTGGGAAAAAACCAGAGAGTTTAACGTTGGTGTAGATTACGGGTTCTTTAATAATAGAGTTTCAGGGTCAGTGGATGTGTATGATAGATTGTCTAAGAATTTAATTTTTGAACAACAGCTTCCTTTAGAATCAGGTTGGGCTTCAACTTTTTCTAACGTAGGTTCAGCAAGTAATAAAGGAGTTGAAGTATTATTAACTACTAAAAATATTAAGACCGATAAAGTAACATGGCAAACAACTTTTGCTTTCACTAAAAATGTGAATAAATTAGTTTCATTATACGGGCAATCAGAAGCTGATGATGTAGGGAATAATTTGTTTATCGGTGAAAATATCCATTCTTATTATAATTACGTATTCGATGGAATTTGGCAACCGGATCAAGCAGCTGAAGCAGCTTCTTACGGACAAACTCCGGGACAGGCCAGAGTGAAAGATTTGAATGGCGACGGACAGATTACAGGTGACGATAGAGCTATTTTAGGAAATTCTGATCCGAAATGGTCAGGAAGTGTAAACTCAACACTTACAGTAGGTAATTTTGATTTTTCATTTTCAATTATTACAAACCAAGGGGTATTAGCTTATAGTGAATTCCACGAAAACTTTACTAATATGGCTGACCGTGGACGACAAAAGTTAAATATTGCCGATTGGTATATTCCTGAAAATACAGCTGGTGTACCGGCACAATACTCCAATACATATCCGCAACCTAGAAACGAGGGAACCTATTGGAATTCAGCCGGAAATAGTTTAGGAGAAAAAATGGGATATTACAGAGATGCTTCTTTTGTTAAAGTTAAAAACATTTCTGTAGGATATAATTTTGATTCGAACTTAATGTCAAAATTAAAAATGAAAAATATGAGAATTTATGCTAATATTTTAAATCCATTCGTATTTACAGATTATGAAGGATATGATCCTGAGTGGGCAGCAGCACCATTTAATACAGCTCGTGTAAGTTCTGTTACATATCAATTAGGTTTAAGTGTTAATTTTTAATTTTAGAAAATCATGAAAAAGATTATATACGGTTTATTGGCACTATCTTTATTCTCATGTGCTGATTTTATTGAAGAGGATAATAAAAGTAGTGTTGATGCAGAAACATTTTATTTAACTCCTGAAGGATTTCAGAGTTTGATTGATGCTAATTATTCGCAACTTCGCGAAATTTACGGAAATGATGCTTTCGTATTTTGTGCAGGAACGGATCTATATGCAGTCGGGTCAGGTAGAGGTACGGAACCTGATGGCTTATCTCGTTATTTACAATTAAATCCTTCATCAGACGGAGGAATAGAAGAATTATATGCCAGCTGTTACCAAGCCATTCAAAGAGCAAATACAGCCTTGTATTATTCAGAAATAACAGAGCAAACAGCTAATGTTTCTACCTTAGTAGGAGAAGTAAAATATTTAAGAGCTAATGCTTACTTTTTGTTGGTACAATCGTTTGGAGGAGTAGGGATCGTGGATGAATTTATTCAAAGTCCAACATTAAGTTTTGATAGAAATTCAGCAGAGGAAGTTTATGCAAAAATTATTTCAGACTTGGAAGATGCCTTGGATTTAGTTTCTGACGGATCTTATGTAGGGAAAGTAAATAAAAGAGCAGTACAACATTTATTAGCGAAAGTGTATTTAACCAGAGCTTATGAAAGTTTCGGACAGGCTTCTGATTTTGCTACGGCAGCTTCTTATGCAGAAGATGCTATTGCCGGTCAATCTTTATCAATCTCTTTTGCAGATTTATGGGAACCGGGTAACGAGATGAATGCCGAAACAATATTTTCAGTACAGTTTTCATCAGGTTCTATTGCTACTGATCCTACAAATTTAGGGCACAAACAAGCCAATTGGTTCAGTTCGTATCTGGGTGGTCCGGATGTAGCTGGAGATGCTCCTTGGAGAAGTTACAATTTATTAGCAACAGATTTTGCTTTAGGCTTGTATACACAAGATGACGAGCGTTATGAAGCTACTTTTATGACTGAAGTTTTTACAAGATATTATGCCGCTTATGACGGAGATAACGGTACTGCTCCGGCAGGGCAAAAAAGCCATTATTATGTTCCGCAATGGGCTACTCAGGCAGATATTGACGCTTATACGTTAGCAAACCCTACAGCACAAATTCACTTATGGGGACGTATGGAGCAGGTGTGGTAAGTAGTGATTACCAAACTATTCCTGCCAGAAAGTTTGATGATCCTACTGCATTGTATGCAAGCAATAAAAGAGTTAGTACCAGAGATATTATTTTATCTCGCTTAGGGGAAACCTATTTAATTGCTGCCGAAGCTTACCTGAACACGAATCCGGCTCTTGGTTTACAAAAATTAAATGATGTAAGAGCGAGAGCAGGTTTAACCACTCCGTTGGCTTCTTATGATATTGATACGATCTTAGATGAAAGAGCTCGTGAATTGTTTGGAGAATACCACAGATGGTTTGATCTGAAAAGAACCGGAAAATTAGTTGAAAGAGCAGCTGCTTATAACTACCTTATTGAAACAAGTTATTTTAATGGGGCTAACGGAGAGTTGAAAATTTTAAGACCGATACCGCAATCGGCTATTGATTTGAACCAGAATAATGATTTCCCGCAGAATCCTGCATATCAATAATTTTGAGTTAAGTTTTTTTAATAAGCTTGGTCTTTTTCAGACCAAGCTTATTTTAATTTTAAAAGATGAATTACACATTTCACCTTTTCTTTTGTTTGGTCATGATTAATTCGTTTGCTTTTCAGAAAACGAACGATCAAGATCTGTATACCGTTCAGAGCGAATGGCAAAAAAGAATTAAGGAATTTCCTGAAATCACTATTGTTAAAGCAAAAGATAAAGTTGAAAATGTAACAGAAAAAGAAATAGTTTACCAAATGATCAATGGCATTGAAACTAAAATGGATATGTATCAGTTTCAGTCCGAAGAAAATAAACCCGCTGTCATTTTAATTCATGGAGGCGGATGGAAATATGGTGATAAAAAATTAGTAAAACCATTAGCCCAACAAATTGCAAAAGCAGGTTACCAATGTTTTGCTGTAGCCTACAGAAAGTCTGGTGAAGCAATTTATCCGGCAGGAGTCAACGATGTCCTAAACGCTGTTCAGTTTATTCGAGAGCATTCGAATATGCTTAAGGTTGATACTTTAAACATAGCAATTTTAGGTTGTTCTTCCGGCGGACAAATGGCGGCATTATTAGGAACAAAATATAGTGACCGTTTTAAGGCAATTGTGGATATCGATGGCGTTTTGGCTTTTCATCACCCAGAATCTAAAGAAGGCGCAATGGCTGCCGAATGGCTAGGTGGAACGTATGAGAAAGTTCCAGAAGTATGGGAAGAAGCCTCTGCCTTAAATTATATAAGTGAAGCGAAGTTACCCATGTTGTTTATCAATAGTCAGTACGAACGCTTTCATGCCGGAAGAGACGAAATGATTGAACAATTAAATAAGAAAAAAATCTATTCTGAAATTGTTACAGTTAAGGATAGTCCGCATACATTTTGGTTATTTCATCCTTGGTTTGATGAAATAATTCCCCGAATTTTAAATTTTTTAAACAACCAATTAAATTAATTTCAATGAAAAAGAGACAATTACTAATATTAAGCTCCTGCTTAACTCTACTTTTTAGTTGTAATCAAAAAAAGGAAGTAAAAGAAGAAACTACAGCAACAGAAACTACTGAAGTTACTCAACCAAAAACCTATGCTGAAATTTCAGTAAAAGAAGGTGGAAAATGGAACGATCGTAAGTACGAAGGCGGAACTTTCGTCAATAAAGATTCTATAAATCTTCCAGCTGAACATACCGATCACTCTTGGTATATTCGTTATGAAGGTCCAGGTTGGGAAAGTAATAAAATAGGATACCGTTTGTATTTAGACTGGAGAAATGCAATCGATATTTACGGTAAGAAAACAGATAGTATTGTTTTACCACAAGTAGGACAAGATGGTTTCGAATCGTATCATCACATGAGCGACTGGGGAATGGATATTCTTAAAGTAAAAAAAGGTTTAGGAATTGGTTCTATTGGTCGTTGGGTAGATAAAGAAGTCTTGCATTTTAACAACGTAGAAGCAACAACGGCAAAAGTTGAAAATAATGAGAATAATTCTGTTATTCACGTTAATTACAAAGGTTGGGAAACGGCTGGTAAAAAAACAGATTTATCAAGTACGTTGACTATTTTTCCGGATGATAGATATACTAAACATACTATCCAAACATCGGAAGCTTTAGAAGGTATTTGTACAGGAATTGTAAAACTAGAAAATACCACAAAACACGTAAAAACAAGTACTACTAAAAAATGGGCTTATATGGCAACGTATGGTGTTCAAACTTTGGTTCCTGATCATCTTGGGATGGCTATTTTTTATCCTATAGATGCTGTGGCTAAAACTTTTGATTGGGAACAAGATCATTTAATTGAATTTAAACCAACAACGGAAGCAATTTCGTTTTATTTCTTAGGTGCTTGGGAAAAAGAGAAAGACGGGATCAAAACAGAAGCTGATTTTATTGCTTACTTAGATCAATTATTAGAAAGATTAGATAAAGAAAATACATTAGATAAATAATGAAAAATAAAGTATTTGCTTTATTCTTTGTAGCTGTAGCTTTAATTAGTTGTAAGAAAGAAGAGAAAGCACCAGAAACGGAAAAAACGCCTTTAGTGGTTTCTGATACCTTGAAATGGTCAGAACGTTTGGCAAAAACCTTAATACATCAGTATCCGGAAGCTTATCAAATTGATGATAGAACATCTCCTAAATGGGATTATGTTCATGGTTTGATAATGACCTCTTTCGAAAAATTATACCAAAAAACACATAAAAAAGAGTATTTTGATTATGTAAAAGGATATGCCGATGCAACAATTAATGAAGATGGAAG
Source organism: Flavobacterium sediminis (assembly GCF_003148385.1). Lineage (NCBI taxonomy): Bacteria > Pseudomonadati > Bacteroidota > Flavobacteriia > Flavobacteriales > Flavobacteriaceae > Flavobacterium > Flavobacterium sediminis. The sequence goes on from NZ_CP029463.1 coordinate 3,210,133, forward strand.
TATTGTTGGTTACCAAATGGAAAAATACAACATTGACATGATTGAAGCCGGAAATAGCTTATTCTTTTTGTATAACCAAACGAAAGACGAACGTTATTTAAAAGCGATGCAATTGCTACGCGAACAGCTTAAAAATCATCCGCGAACAACGGAAGGCGGTTTTTGGCATAAAAAAGTATATCCGAATCAAATGTGGTTAGACGGTTTATTTATGGGTTCTCCGTTTTATGCACAATATACCGCAACTTTTGAGGAAGGTGCCGCTTTAGATGATGTTGCCAAACAATTTGAATTAATTCAGAAACATTTACTTGATCCAAAAACCAATTTGTTATACCACGGTTGGGACGAAAGTAAAGAAATGGAATGGGCGAACAAAGAAACGGGAACTTCTCCTAATTTCTGGTCGCGTTCTTTAGGTTGGTACGCAATGGCTTTGGTTGATGCTTTAGATTATTTCCCTGAAAATCATCCGAAAAGAGCTGAACTAGTGCACTATTTGAATCAATTGGCAGAAGCTTTGGTAAAATTTCAAGATAAAACCGGACTTTGGTATCAAGTTACTGATCAAGGAGATAGAGAAGGAAATTATCTAGAAGGTTCGGGAAGTTCTATGTTTGCTTATGCTTTGGCAAAAGGTGCAAACAAAGGCTATTTACCAAGTATTTACAAAGATGCCGCTAATAAAGCTTTTGACGGATTAATCAACAATTTGGTTAAAGTAAGTCCGGAAGGTTATGTAACCATTACACAAGTTTGTGCTGTTGCTGGTTTAGGCGGAAAAGAAAAACGTGATGGTTCTTACGAATATTACATCAACGAAAAGAAAAAAGATAACGACCCTAAAGCAACAGGTCCATTCATTATGGCTGCTTTAGAACTGAATAAATAATTGAATTTTGAAAAAAATCAGTCTTTTTATATTGACATTTTTCACTTTATGGCTGAGTGCGCAAACACAAAGTATGAAGTGGAAAAATGTCATTTTTAAAAGTGAATCCGCTTGGTTTGGAACGAAAGAAGCTTCTGAAATTGCAGATCAAGTGGTTTTATACCAAAGAAATAGTGGCGGTTGGCTCAAAAATATCGAAATGCATCATGCCTTGACTAATGATGATAAAAAGGAATTGGAACAACTAAAAACGGAAGCCAAAGGTTCTACTATTGATAATGGAGCTACCACTCAGGAATTGATTTTTTTACACAAAGTATATGCTCATTTTCCGAAGGAAAGCTATAAAAAAGCCATCATTTCGGGGTTAAATTATTTGTTGGAAGCCCAATATGGAAACGGAGGTTGGCCTCAATTTTATCCGTTACAAAAAGGCTATTACACGCATATAACGTACAATGATGACGCTATGGTGAATGTGTTGAAGTTTCTTCAAGATATTTTAAATTACAAAGATCAATATGCTTTTCTAACGGAAACTCATTTTCAAAACATACAAACGGCTTTCGATAAGGGAATCAACTGTATTTTGGCCACGCAGTACAAACAAAACGGACTTTTAACGGCTTGGTGTGCACAACATGACGAAAATACGTTGGAACCCGCAAAAGCTCGTGCTTACGAATTACCATCGTTAAGTGGATACGAATCGGCTAATATTGTTTTGCTTTTAATGAGTTTAGAAAATCCTTCTTACGAAGTAATTAATGCGGTGAATCATGCGGTATATTGGTTTCAAAATACCCAATTGCCAAAAACTAAATTTGAAGCTGTTTACGCAGAAGACGGATCGTTAAAAGACAAAATTATAGTGCAAACCAAAGAAGTAAATCCTATTTGGGCGCGCTTTATGGATTTGCAAACCAATGCACCTTTTTTCTGTGGTAGAGATGGTGTTAAAAAAGATTCCTTATCCCAAATTGATTGGGAAAGAAGAACAGGTTATGCTTGGTATACCAATCTTCCAGAAAAGGTTTTAGTAAAATATGATAATTGGTTAAAAAACAAAGTTTTAAACGCAAAAGAAAAAGGTAAAAACCAATTTCAAAAAGTAGTCGCTCAAGATGGATCAGGAGATTATAAAAGTATTCAGGATGCCATTGATGATTCGCCTTCATTTCCGTATGAGCGAGTGACTATTTTGATTAAAAATGGTGTGTACAAAGAGAAAATTAAAGTGTATGAATGGAATTCGAACATCACTTTGGTAGGGGAAAGTCGTGAACAAACGATTATTTATTTTGACGATTATTTCGATAAGATCAATTTAGGTCGAAACAGCACTTTTCATTCATATACGATGTTAGTTGAAGCAGACGATACAGTGCTAAAAAACTTGACAATTGCTAATACTTCAGGGGAAGTTGGTCAAGCCATTGCTTTATCAGTTACTTCAAATCGCGTAAAAGTTGTGAATTGCAATCTTTTGGGCAACCAAGATACACTATATGCTTCAGGTAACGGAAATCAATTGTATTCAAATTGTTATATTGAAGGTACTACCGATTTTATTTTTGGAAACGCAACCGCTTTATTTGAAAACTGTGAAATTCACAGTAAAAGCAACTCGTTTGTAACAGCTGCTTCAACGGATAAAGACGCAAAATTTGGGTTTGTTTTCCAAAATTGTAAACTTACAGCCAACGAAAATTTGCATAAAGTATATTTGGGAAGACCTTGGCGCATTTACGCTAAAACGGTTTTTATGAATTGTACTTTGGGTAGTCACATTTTATCGGAAGGTTGGAACAATTGGTCAAAACCTGATGCAGAAAAGGAGTCTTTTTATGCGGAATATCAAAATTCTGGACCAGGAAGCGATTTGAAAAATAGAGTAGAGTGGGCGCACCAATTATCAGCTAAAGAAGCAAAAAAATATACGAAAGAAACGATATTTTCGGAATCAAAAAGTATCAATAAACCTTGGTTTCAAATAGATTAAAAGAATAGAAATGAAAGTTTTAAAAATCATTATAGCGTCAGTTTTACTGTTGGTAGCTTGCAATAAAAAGCAAGAAGAGGCTCTGGCAACCATTACTATTCACACTATTGGTGATTCTACAATGGCCAATAAGAAAAATCCTGAGGTTAATCCGGAACACGGTTGGGGACAAGTGTTACCATCCTTTTTCAATGCCAATGTTACGATTAAGAATCATGCGGTAAACGGAAGAAGTACACGAAGTTTCATCAACGAGAAACGTTGGGATTCTGTGTATAACCAATTGCAAAAAGGAGATTACGTTTTTATTCAATTTGGTCACAACGATCAAAAAGAGAATGATCCCAAGCGTTATACCAATCCATACACGGCGTATCGAAACAATTTAATTCAATTTGTACAAGAAGCCAGAAGTAAAGAAGCTATTCCGGTTTTGTTAACGTCAATTGTGAGACGAAATTTTAACGAAAACGGAACTTTAGTAGACACGCACGGTGCTTATCCGTTGGTCGTTCGTTTGGTGGCACAAGAATACAATGTTCCTTTGGTTGATGCTCAGTATCTAACAGAACAGTTAGAAGAGTCATATGGGATTGAACAATCCAAAAAGTTACATCTTCATTTTTTACCGGGTGAAATTTCGTATTATCCGGAAGGAAAAGACGATAATACGCATTTGTCTAAATTAGGCGCGACAGAAGTTGCGAAACGTATCGTTAAAGAATTAGGTAAAAAAGTTCCGGCTTTACAAGATTTCATTACCAAAGAAAATGAATAAGATTTTGAAAAATATGGCATTGCTATTTTGTTTGGTTTTAACCAATGGATTAACAGCGCAAGTAACCGAAGTAGCGTTATGGGAAGGAAAAATTCCGAATGCTATTTCTAATTCAAAATATACTGAAATTCAAACGATTAAAGATTTTGTTTTAGTAAAAGTGAGTCAGGTTGTAAAACCTACACTAACGATTTTTAAACCTAAAAGTCCAAACGGAACGGCTGTAATTATTTGTCCGGGTGGTGGTTACGCTCATTTGTCCATAGATAAAGAAGGCTATAAAGTTGCCGAATGGTTGAATACACTAAGCATTACAGCTATTGTTTTAAAATACCGATTACCTTCTGATGCAATTATGAAAGATAAAACCATTGGCCCCCTGCAAGATGCTCAAGAAGCTATGCGTTATGCAAGACGTCATGCGAAAGAATTAAATATTCAAGAAGATAAAATAGGAATTTTAGGTTTCTCGGCTGGTGGACATTTGGCTTCTACCTTGGCTACACATTATAAGGACATGGTGTATAATATAACAGATTCGGTGAGTGCTAAACCTGATTTTTCGATTTTGATTTATCCTGTAATTTCAATGGAAGAGGGGATTACACACCAAGGTTCCAGAAACAATTTGTTAGGGTGTTCGCCATCCATAGATACTGTTGAATACTTTTCAAATGAAAAAAACACCGATACATCAACACCAATAACTTTTATAGTTCATGCTACTGACGATAAAGCGGTTCCTGTTGAGAATAGTGTCAATTATTATAGGAAACTTAAAGCAAACCATGTTTCAGTTGAGCTACACCTTTATGAAAAAGGCGGACATGGTTTCGGTTTAGGAAAAATTGCTACCAGTTTGTTTTGGACCAAGCAATGTGAAATTTGGCTTCAAGCAAACAATTTCAAAGAATAAAAATTTTGCTATTAACTGTAATCGATTACAATTAATTACTTGATCTACTGCTACTAACCATTTAATTAAATTTTAAATGGTTATGAACTTTATTCTTTTAATTCAGTGGTTTCCGAGAGGAAAAATACCTTAAGTATGGTTGTCTCATTTGAAATAATCTGTAATCTATAATTCAGTTATAGGTTCAAAAACTATTTTATACAACCAAAACTTTTAAACCAATACTATGAAAAATATTTTTTCATTTATGCTTGTATTTCTTTTTTCAAGCATAACAGCATTTGCTACAGATTATTATGTAGCACCAAATGGCAATGACTCTAATTCAGGTACGATCAGTAGTCCCTTTGCAACATTGAACCAAGCTTTAAGTGTAGTTTCACCCGGAGATTATATTTATTTAAGAGGTGGTATATACACTATGGCATCTTCTCCTATAGTTATAACAACTAACGGTACGTCTTCAGCGAATATCCATGTTTATGCCTATGGAAGTGAAATACCTGTTCTAAGCTTTAACGATACAGAAAGTAGTTCAAATAGGGGAATAGTCCTTGATGGTAACTATTGGCACTGGAAAGGGATTACTATTGAAAAAGCCGGAGATAACGGAATGTTGTTATCCGGTAATAACAATACTATTGAAAATTGTATCTTTAGAAAGAACCATGATACAGGTCTGCAATTAAGCCGATATAGTAGTTCGGCTACCACTATCAGTCAGTGGCCATCTAATAATTTAGTTTTAGGCTGCGAATCGTATGATAATAAAGATAGTACAAATGAAAATGCAGATGGTTTTGCTGCCAAATTAACTGTCGGAACAGGTAATATTTTCAGAAATTGTGTATCCCACCATAATATTGATGACGGTTGGGATTTATACAGTAAAACAGACACAGGAGCCATAGGTGTTGTTACTATTGAGAATTGTATTGCACATCATAATGGTAGTCTTACAGATGGTGTTACTTCCGGAGGAGGAGATAAAAACGGTTATAAATTAGGCTCTTCGGCTCATCAGGTTAATCATATAGTGCGTCGCTGTATTGCTTTTCAAAACGGAAAACACGGTTTTACGGATAATGGAAATATCGGTAGCATTGAATTTACAAACAATACTTCATACAATAATGACGGCTATAATTGGCATACCAGAGATGGTGCAACTCATATATTCAAGAACAATGTATCATTCGAAAATTCTACCAACGACCGTTTAAGAGGAGATACATCAGCACCCAATTCATTTGTAGGAGCTACAGGAGGTTTTACGGTAAACAGTTCTGACTTTGTTACATTGTCTATGGGATCTAATGCCCATCCAACATCTAACGGCTTTCTTAATCTACAATCAGGAAGTGATTTAATAGATGCCGGTGTTACAAGTTCCGGGATAACATATAACGGAAGTAGCCCGGATTTAGGAGCAATAGAATCAGGAGCAAGTTCAGGAGGCGGAACGGCAGAAATCATTTTAACGGCAAGTGCCGGAAATAGTTTAGTAAACTTAAATTGGACAATTAACAATTTAACAGTTACCGGATTAGAAGTATATAGAGATACAGATTCAGACCCGAGCGGAAGAACACGAATTGCTCAGGTTAGTACAAGTACCCGTTCATATACTGATAACTCTGCGACTGCGGGTACGACTTATTATTATTGGATCAAAGCAAATGCGAGTATTAATTCAAATGCTGCTTCAGCTACACCTAGCGGGAGTTCGGGAGGAGGGACAACTTCCGGAAACAGAATAGAAGACAATGACTCCAGAACGATATCGTATGATGGCTCTCTGAAAGCCTATTCTAACGCAGATAATGGTAATGCTATTAATCTGGCTAATTCAGCCGGAAAGCAAATTGTTTGGAATTATGCACCTGCCAGTTCCGGGACATACCAGTTAACGTTGAGATATACCCGAAAAAGCACTATGAATTCTTCGGTATTCATCGCTGTAAATAATGGTTCTAATCAAACTTTAACGTTACCGGAAACGTCATCATCAGCCTTTGCTACTGTTTCTATGTCGGTTACTTTAAACAGTGGTACTAATGTTATTCAATTGACAACTAATTCTGACGGAGAAAGTGCTGATATTGACTGGATCGAATTCGGTTCTTCAACTTCAAAGTTTGACGATACCAAAACAGTTAAGGAATCTGTTTCATTAGTAAGCCTTTATCCGAACCCTTCTCAAAGTGTATTAAATATTGAGATACCTGAAACAAAAAATTATAATAGTCTAAGTATCGTTAATATGTCAGGAGTAGAAGTGTTGAAAAGGAATAATATAACAACACACAATACAATAAACATAGATTCTTTAGCAAAAGGAACCTATATTTTAAAATTAGCTTCCGAAAGTACGAGCGAAACAAAAATATTTATCAAAGAATAAAGTGATTATATAAACCCGATGCAACTGCATCGGGTTTATTTTTAGATTATAAAATACAGCATTTAGGCTGTTGTCTACAATTATTATTACCTTTTTTACAGTGCAGTTTCTTTTAATAGAGGAAATTTAATATAGATTACAGAAAAAATGTATCAAGTGTTAAAATTTCAATTTTTCTCACAACATTTAGTAAAAAAATATACATTTACTCTATAAATATAAAAGTACCCGAAAGAGTACCAGCGATCATATACAGAATGAAATGGCAGATCGGTTAACACAACCGATGTGCTTTGTACAGTTTAAGAATACTGTATACTACTAGGGTAAGTTTCGGGTGATTTATACCATTTAAACTTAATAGTAACAATTAAACATGTTTTTATGACATTAAAGAAATTCTCGCTATTTGCCCTCTTTAGCGCTTTAATTCTTTCTTTTGTCCATTGTGAGTACGATGACCATGAAAAGAAAATTACAGCCTTAAATACTTCTAACGGATTAGTCGTCAGAAAGATCTCTTATGATGGAAGCTTTTAAAAATAAAAGCGTAAGCGACAAATTCTCAAGAATTGAACTGTTTAAGCACAATGCTGCTTTAAATAGTAAAATAATACACGATACCATTTATGACTTTACGATCAATACAGACTTTGCTGTTTTCATAGACGACGGTTTGTCACAGACCTATACTTTTCCGGTTATTCGTGACAGCCAAAATTACACTTCTGAAAATTTAGTGATTAAGATTGATTCTGTAAGCACAGTAGCTATATTGGTAGATTACGGCGTTCCCATAGATTCCATGAAAAACATGTCATTAAGCGAAGTACAGCAACTTAATGAAAGATTCTATTTACTCGATTTAGATCCGGCACTTTATACCAATCCGGATGCTAAAATGGAAGCGCCTCATTACGAATATGTTTGTACAGATAACTATGTGTGGGGTGTTGTTGAATACCATGAAGGAGACTTAACGGGAGGTCCTTTATATGAATACGGCTGGATCTACCAAGGAGCCAGTTGTACCATGGTTTATGTCGAGGGCGGGGGAGGTACCGGAGATTCGGGAACTACAACGACGACAAATACTGACAATTCTACTTATTCCGGTAGTAACGGAGGTAGTGGTTCCGTCAATACTTCACCTATATCAGGAAGTCCATCATCCCCTCCGGTTGATTGCAACAGTGATCCATGTTGTATTTTAAATATATTATTCACTACTCCGAGACCCGGATTAAAAAATATAGTTGATAACCACCTGCAAACAGATATTCCTAATAATCCACATGGAGAAAAAGGGGCTTATTTTTTAAAAGATAATGCAAACCGATTGAACGCTTCAATTATTCCGCCTACCATTACAAATGTTATAGGAATACCTGATGCCTCAATTATTGCTAACATCTTTTCTGCAATTCATACACATCCTACAGATACTTTCCCTATGTTTTCTTGGTCTGATGTTTTTGTACTGTATACATTGCATTCTAATTTAGATTCACATAATCAAGGTATGGCAAGCTTTTTGCTCACTTGTTTAGATGATAACAATACCCCTCAAACGTATGCAATTGTGTTTAATAACGCTACTGCAAATATTATAGATATGGTTTTAAATAACCCTTTTAATAATGGAATGTCCAAACAACAAATTGCAGCTGATTTTGATAAAGAGCTAAAGAAAAAATTTAAAAAAGAAGAGTTAAATACAAAAAATTATGAAAAAGCATTTTTAGAACAAATGTTAAACACAAATGTCTCGTTATACAGAGCTAATGCAGGTCTAACCTCATGGACCAGATTAGACTTAAATCAATCAACTAATAACGTACAAGATACTCCTTGTAACTAAATTTAACTTTATGAAAAAAATCATTTTAATTATAGCTTTATCATTTCCATCATTTATTTTTTGCCAAACTCCTATAATCGATTTATTAGACGATGACGGATCAGCAATTCCTAATGCTTATTATAAAGATGTAAACAACTTATTGGATCCTTTTGTGGGAACTTATATTTATTCTGACATTACTACTAATACCAGTTTTAAAGTAGTGTTGGTAAAAAAAACATTGCAGTTTAACGGACGTTATTATGAAGATGTTATCATCGGGGAATACCAATATATTGAAAACGGAGTAGAAAAGGTGAGCACCATAGACGAGTTAAATCAAAATTATAGTAATTATAACAAATACAATATTGTTGGGAATATCTTAATTAACAATAACAACTTTAGGTATTGGAGATGTTTTGATTGTATTTCCAATGAAATTAGATTGATGCTCACAATTAATGATGATTTATCCCAAAGATTTGCATATTTAATTTTAAGAAGAGCTACTGATCTGGCAGGGCAAGAAATTATAAAAATAAAAATTGTAAATATTTCACGTAGCTTTTCTGACAACCCTAATCTGAGCTTGGATTTTGTTCTCCCATTTACAGAGTTAACCCTTATTAAGCAATAATTCATCAAAACACTATCAGTATCTTAATTTTATGAAAAGATATATTTTAATATTCGTTTTTTTTTATTTCAACTTATAGTTTTAGCCAGACTCCTGTAATTGACTTACTGAACAATGATGGTTTTTCTACAGCTAATGCTTATTATAAAGATGTAAACAACTTATTGGATTCTTTTGAGGGAACTTATATTTATTCTGACATTACTACTAATACCAGTTTTAAAGTAGTGTTGGTAAAAAAAACATTGCAGTTTAACGGACGTTATTATGAAGATATTATCATCGGGGAATACCAATATATTGAAAACGGAGTAGAAAAAGCGAATACTCTTAATGAGTTAACTCTAAACTATTCAAACCCGAACAGGCACAATATTGTAGGTAATGTATTGATAAATGACAACAATTATAGAAGAGCTAAATGTGACGATTGTATTCCCAATGAAATTAGATTAATGCTTGGCATTAAGGATGATTTATCCCATAGATATGCGTTTTTAATTTTAAGAAGAACTACTGATCTGGCAGGGCAAGAAATTATAAAAATAAAAATTGCAAATATTTCACGTAGCTTTTCTGACAACCCTAATCTGAGCTTGGATTTCGTTCTCCCATTTACAGAGTTAACCCTTATTAAGCAATAAGGTATAAAAAATAATTACAATAAAGCTGCATAATTCGTTTATACAGCTTTATTTTTCTATTATTTCGGGGCAAAAAAGATGTTATGGGTTGGTGGACCATAGTCCTACATCCTTAACGAGTGCTCTTGGATGTAATTTTAAATGAGCGACTAATAATTCTGCGAAATCTTCCGGTTGTAGCACACTTTCCGGATTACCGTCGGTTAAGTTTAAATTAACGGACATATCTGTAGCAATAGTGCTAGGTGCCATTGTCATTACTCTGATATTTGATTTACGAACTTCCTGCATTAAAGATTCTGAAAGACCGATCAAACCGAATTTAGAAGCGCTATACGCACTGGTAACCGGAGCTCCTTTTAAGCCTGCCGTAGAGGAAACGTTTACAATATCTCCTGATTTGCGTTCTAGCATTTGAGGCAAAACGGCCCTGATCACGTAATAACTTCCTAATAAATTGATCTTTATGATGTTTTCCCATTCTGAGACTTCCAGATCCATGAACTTTCCGAACTTTCCGACACCGGCATTGTTCACTAAAATATCAACCGGACCTAATTCTGACTGTAACTGGTTTACCGCAGTAACAACCGAATCATAATCAGCGATATCAGCAGTAGCAACAGCTACTTTTATTGTATTGTTTATTTTTTTAGCTTCTGCCGCAACCGCTTCTAAGTCGGTTAACGTTCTGGAAATAAGAGCGAGATTAACACCTTCTGCCGCTAAAGCTAAAGCAACTGCTTTTCCTAAGCCTTTGCCACCGCCTGTAATTAAGGCATTTTTACCGTTTAAATTTTGCATAGTTATAATTAAATTGTTAGGAGTCTGACTTTGTCTCACAAAATTGCATTAATTTTGAATATTTTAGTACTAATTAAACTTTTAATATAAATAAGTTCCATAATATTGAATAAATGATACAATCAATCGAAAGAGTTTTTGCAATTCTTGAGTATGTTGCTTCCAATGGAAATCTCGTTCGTCTGAATGATATTGCTACCGCATTAGATCTGAAAAAAACAACAGTTCATAATTTTTTGAATTCCCTAAAAGAGTTGGGCTATATTGAACAGGATGAGTTATCTCCGCGTTATAGAGTTACACCAAAATTACAGTATTTAGTAGCTCCGCATACAGACAACAACAGCTTAAAGACTAAAATGCGTCCGGTTTTAGAAAAGATTACCCGATTAACCAATGAAACTGCTTATTTATCAGTACAAATGGGAATGTATTTCAGACATGAATTAATCAGCGAACCGAATAGTTCTATCCGTATTTCATTGGAACTCAATAAAGATTTTCAACTGATGCGAACTGCTATAGGTAAAATATTTATGGCAAATTCTCCGCATCTCCGAAATGTTTTGCTGGGTAAATTAGAACCTTCTGAACGAAAAAAATTAGAGCACGAACTGGAAATAGTTGCACAAAATGATTTTGCGTATGATTTTGAAGAAAATGAAAAAGATATGCACTGTATTGCTATCCCTTTACGTGAAAATAACCGAATCATTGGAGTAGTGGGGTTTCCGGTCCGGCATTCCGTTTTCAAAAAGCAGAAATGGATAAGGCTATTGAATTAATTAGGGAGCTTTTGAAAATTAAATAATAGCATAGACCTATTTATTGTATCCCCGTTTTTTAAGGAATTAATCTATATTTGTTTAGAAAAAAGTTCATCGAAAAACGACACAATATAGTGGCTTAAGATAATGAAGAAAAAACTATTTTATTTTGCAATTGCAGGTTGGACATCAGGTTTGATGGTTCATTTACTTTCATTAGCTAAGATTAATGTTACAGAAACAATACCTTTCATCTGGGTTCTGCACATTGGTATTTTTGTGGTTTGGATTCCGGTAATTTTTGAATTAAATAAAAATGAAGAGTTCAAAAAATACCAACAATTAAGAAGACAGAATAGTGTAAAACCTTTTAGTCTGTTTAAGATTATTTTTAAAGAAACTCCCACTTGGTTGGTCGTAATTGCAATAGGCGGCTTCTTTTATGCAGTACTTAACTTTATGTTATTTACAAGTTCTCAACCGGGAGTTCCTGATTTCATTAACGATCAATATGTCTTGCAAAATCACGGAAAACTAATTAAAGTGATAACCGAACAAGAGTATCATCATTACAAAGCAAATGAGTTGCGAGGTTTTTCAGGTCATTGGTTAGCATTTTACGGAATGGCTGCGGCTATTTTATTTCCGTTCAATAAATCAGAACAGTAAAAAATGAAAACATATATTTCAATACTAAGAGGAATTAATGTAAGCGGAAAAAATAGTATTAAAATGGACGCTTTAAAGAAGCTATATCAGAATTTAGGCTTTAAAAATATCTCGACTTATGTTCAAAGCGGAAACGTTATTTTTTCTTCTGAATACAATGATCCTAAAAAGATTGAAGATATTTTAACATCCCAAATAAAGCAAGAATTCGGATTTACAGTTCCGGTAATTGTATTGACAATTGAGGAATTAAAAGACAGTATTCAAAATAATCCATTTCAAAAAGATAAAGAAGAAGCTTTTATATATTTTACATTTTTAGCTAGCGAACCAAGTAATTTCAATAAAGAAAATATCTACAATAAAAAAGCTGAAAACGAAGCCATAGCAATAAAAGAACGAATTGTTTATTTATATTGTCCCAACGGTTACGGAAGAACCAAACTCACTAATACGTTTTTAGAAAATATTTTGAAGGTAACAGCGACCACCAGAAATTTCAAGACAACGAATAGACTTTTAGAGATAGCTGAGCAACTAAAATAAGAAAAAGAATTTGCTAAATAGTAAAGAAGGAATACCTGATAGAATAGATACAATATGTTAAAGCATAAAATATTTTATATTTTACATAATGTATATTATAGATCAAACATAATACTTTAAATATTATTAATGAAAACTTTTATTACTTGTTCAATGTCTCAGTTACTCAATTTATTTAGGCAGTAATGCTTTTTAAAATTCTACTCAAAAAATAATCCGATAAAAAATAAATAAAGCATTGCAATAATCTTATTTTAATTTTAGCTTTGTAACCCTTATTATAAACTCATACCATGGAAAATAAATACGCACAAAAATTAATCGAAAAAATTCAAAAAGATCTTTTACAGGACAAATTTAATATCGATGAGATTGTTGAAGATCTGAAAAAGATTCGCGAATATTCTCTTGAAGAACAAAATCCGGTTGTTACAAAAGCATTGCGTTTAGCTTATGAACATTTAGAGTCAAATCAAGCGTTTTTAATTGGTGTTCCGGATGACGAACCATTCGAAGCTGAGGAAGAAGAAAATGAAAATTTTTCAAGCGAAAATGACTTAGAAAGCTTTGAATATTTCCTTTCACTTTTAGCGGATCTATCAAAGAAAAACAATCTTTTAGACTTAAGAGCTTATAATGCAGCCTTTTTGGCTTTTTAATTTCTTAAAATTAAATTCTGTTTTACATAATATAATCGGTCAAATGACCGATTTTTTTATACATTTTTTAACGTGATTTTGATATTTAGTTGCTAAATTTGCAATCATTTCAAAGAAATCATGCAAAAACAACAGAAAAAATCAAGAGCTCAACTATTACATCAGTACTATAAATATACTGGTTTTTACGCTTTTATATGGAATAATACCAAAAAAGCGATCATGCCGCTATTGCTTATTATCGGTGCTTTATTGGTTGTTAATTACCGTGTGATGAGTATTTCTGAAATGTTGCTCTATGTTACTCAGAATTTCAGTAAAACATTTATTTTTTCTTTATTCTTTGCTTCAGAAAGTTTTTTGGGCTTATTGCCACCGGATATTTTTATTGCCTGGACCAAAACCACTGAGCACCCTCTACTCTATCTTTCACTATTAGCCGTTTTATCATATTTAGGCGGTGTGGTTTCCTATTATTACGGTAGAACTTTATTATTGATCCCCAAGATCAATGATTATTTAGAGGGAAGAATGTCTAAGCATATTCGCAACATGCAAAAATGGGGCGGATTTTTAATTGCTGTCGGAGCATTATTACCTTTACCTTTTGCAATGGCTTGTTTGGCTGCCGGAATGATCAAATTTCCGCAAAGACAATTCTTTGCTTTTGCCGCACTACGTATTTTTCGCTTTGTAATTTATGGATTTGCTATATATTCCGCTTTATCATGATCAAATTATTTAAAATTGTTGCCTTTTTAGAAGGAATTTCGTTACTTGTATTGTTTTCAAACATGTTGGTCGTAAAACAAATGAATCTTGACTTGTATAAAAGTCTACTGTTTCCGGTAGGAATGGCACACGGTTTATTGTTTTTGGCTTATATCGCATTGGCTACTATGTTTAAAATAGAACAGAACTGGGATTTTAAAAAGTACTTTATCATTTGTATAGCATCGGTTTTGCCTTTCGGTACTTTTTATATCGAAAAACGTTATTTAGCGGAATTATAAAATATGAAAATATTCAATTGGGCTGAAAATTTATTACATGAAATAGGTGTTAATCAAGCTATCAGTGTTTACCTTAGTTTAGTGATAAACATTGTATTATTGGTTGTATTGGCTTATGTATTAGACCTTATTTTTAAAAAAATACTTATCGTTTGTCTGGCAATCGTTGCTGCAAGAACCAGATCATCCTTTGATGATTTTTTAGTAGCCAATAAAACAGCTAAATACATTGCTCATCTGGTTCCTTTGTTATTCATTTACAAAACGGTACCTGTAATTTTAAATGATTTTACCTCTTGGGAAAATTTCTTTGAAAAAGGTATCAAGATCTACATTATACTTTTAACACTTTGGATCATACGAAGTGTTTTCAATGCACTAAAAGATTTTTTAAAAGAAAAGCCACGCTTTAGTGATAAGCCTATTGATAGTTACATTCAAGTAGTCATGATCCTGTTATGGACTTTCGGGATCGTTTCTTTTTTGTCCATTTTATTTGAGATCAGTAAAACGGCTTTTTTAACTACTTTCGGTTCCATTTCGGCTGTTATTATCTTAATGTTCCGTGATACGATCTTAGGATTTGTGGCCAGTATTTCCGTTTCGGCTAATGATATGGTACGAATCGGCGATTGGATCACTATGGAAAAATTTGGTGCAGATGGTGATGTTATTGAGATCAATTTGGCAACTGTAAAAGTGCGTAATTTCGACAATACAACCACCACAATTCCCACGTATAGCTTGATTTCGGATAGTTTCCGTAACTGGCGAGGGATGACTAATTCTGATGGTCGACGTATTAAAAGACAGGTTTTAATCAAGCCTAGTTCTGTTCGTTTTGTTAAAGAAAACGAATTGGATTACTTTAAAAAAATACAACATTTAACGTCTTATATCGAACATCGCCAATCGGATATTGATAAATACAATACAAATAATACTGTTGACAAATCATTGATTGTCAACGGAAGAAACTTAACGAACTTAGGGTTGTTCCGCAAATATGTCAGTCAATACATCTTACAACATCCGGGAATCAATAAAGATATGTTGATGATGGTACGTTATTTAGAAATTACCGAACGTGGAATTCCGCTTGAAGTATATTGCTTTTCCAAAGATAAAAACTGGGTAAATTACGAACATATCATGGCCGATCTGTTCGATCACATTATAGCTTCCGTACGCTATTTTGGTTTGGAAATACTGGAAATCAGTAATGTAGAAATAACTTCTAAACAATAAAAAAGGCAGCTTAATTTCCGCTGCCATTTTCATTTTGTTGTTCCAATCTATCTTTAACGTATTCTATCTTTGTTTTTCCGTGTGGTGCCGGTTTTCCGTCCGAACCTAAATTAACCATAATGATATTGTCTATCGTAATAATGGTTTCACGTGTCATTTTATTGCGAACTTCACTTTTTAAAACTAAAGAAGTTCTACCGAATTTAACGACTTCAATACCTATTTCAACAATATCCCCTTGGTTGGCCGAACTCATAAAGTTAATTTCACTCATATATTTCGTTACCACCTTTGAATTTTCTAACTGAATGATCGAATATAAAGCAGCTTCTTCATCTATCCAGGCTAATAACGTTCCTCCGAATAATGTTCCGTTAGCATTAAGGTCCTCTGGTTTTACCCATTTTCTGGTATGAAATCTCATAATTCTTTAGTTTTAAAATTCAATGTAAAAATACTAAATCACATCCAATTCTGAGGTATGAATTCTTCTTTAAAAAAACTAAAAATTCGGACTGTTTTTTGTAAAATCGATAAAGTAATTAACAATTGATTCTTAATAACTTATCGTAAGTAGCCGAGATTCAAGCTTTTTGATTTCGTAAATTTAAGTATCCAAAAAAAGAAAAGATGAAAACGAAAGATGAAGCTATTTTAGAGATCCGAGGTGAATCTATTGGCTTAGTAACCGAAAATTCAAGTTCTGAAGAGCGCTTTCAAAACCAAACCATTCGTCCTATTTTAAAATTTCAAAACGATCTGTTTGTAGAGGTATTCAAGAACTACGCTACCAAACAAAAAGGGGTATTTTTTACTTTAACACCGGAAAAGAAAATGAACTATATTGAAAATGCCATTCAGCGCGATATCAAGTTCCGAAATTCACTGAAAGGCATTATCATTGGTATGTTCACAATAACGGAATACAAGGAATACATCCAAAATTCATCCAATTTGAACAAAAGAATGATGAATTTGTTAATGGAACGCCTTAAAAACCAGTTACAGCTATTAGAAGATTAATACAGGCTTTCTCCGTTTAAATTTGTAGTCAGCACACTACTCATATAATCAAAAAACGGACGCATAGCAGCAAAAGTTTTCAGTACTTCCTGTTGGAAATCAGGTTGTAATACTTCTTTATTGCTAAATTGACGAGCCAATAAATATTGCTTTTTACGGATCAGATCAATATCCGGATGATTCTTGTCAAAACCTTTGGGAGCGGTTTTCAGTTCGTCACCTGTTAAAATACCAAAATTCTCAATGAATTGAGGTTGTTGTAAAATAGCTCGCAATTCTTCAGCATCAAGTTCAATTTCTTTGCGAATACGTTGCAGATCCTCAGCATTCGGATCCCAAAAACCGCCACCCACAAAACTATTGTTATTCTCAATATGCAAATACATACCACCGCGCAATAAAGGCTTCGTACGCGTAAATGAAGCGCTGAAATGAGCTTTATAAGGCGACTTATCTTTTGAAAAACGCACATCACGGTAAATTCGGAAGACATGTACTTTCTCTATACTGTCTTGCTTACCTAATTCACCCCCTACTTGCTGGAAGAAGGCTTTGCTATTTTGAAACTCCCGATCGAACTCTTTTTTATGTTCGGCAAACCATTCCCGGTTATTGTTGGCTTGTAACTCGCTTAAAAAATCAAAGGTTTTTTGACTGATCATTTTTATTTTAAAGGTACAAAAGTTTAGGAAAATAAATATATTTGAAAAAATAATAAAATATGAAAACAGAAAAAGTATTACTCGCTATTTTTTGCATTGGATTAGTATCTTAACGAAAAACTGATTAAAGTTATTGAAGATCCGATATATGAAGAACTTTATGAAAGGACAACCTATATGAATGATACTAAATAGAACTAATAGAGAAATTTGGAGAAGCAAATCACTACTTCTCCCTTTCTTTTAAAACGTTAACAACATCGTTTAGTTTATAATTTTTGGCTTGTAACAAAATCAAATAGTGAAACAATAGATCGGCACTTTCGTTTAAAAACAAATCGTCGTTGCTGTCTTTGGCCTCAATAACTACTTCAACAGCTTCCTCTCCTACTTTCTGCGCAATTTTGTTGATTCCTTTTCGGAATAAAGAAGTGACATAACTATTGGTTTCAGCATTACTTTCGGCTAATTTTTTGCGATTAGTAATGGTTTCTTCTAAATGAGTTAAAAACCCATATTCCTGATTGTTAGCTTTTTGCCAGCATGTGTCTAAACCTGTATGACAAGTCGGTCCCAATGGTTTTACTTGTACCAAAAGCGTATCTTGATCGCAATCTTCGGCAATGGAAATCAGTTGTAAAAAGTTACCGCTTTCCTCGCCTTTGGTCCACAATCGGTTTTTACTTCGGCTAAAAAAAGTTACTTTTTGAGTAGCCAACGTTTGTGCCAAAGCTTCTTCGTTCATGTAACCCAACATCAGTACGTTTTTAGTTTCTGCATCTTGAATGACAGCCGGAAGTAAGCCATCGCTATTTTTTGAAAAATTTGGTTTCATATTTTTTAATGTATCATTAACGGTTTAAAATAATTTGTATGATTGTCACTTTGAGCGAAATTGAGAAGTTTTAAACCTTTCGAATCACAATATTTTGATCGGCTAAATACTGTTTCAATTCCGGAATTGGGATTTCATTAAAGTGAAAAACGCTAGCAGCCAAAGCAGCATCGGCTTTTCCTTGAATAAACGCATCGGCAAAATGTTCTTTGGCTCCTGCTCCACCCGAAGCAATTATAGGGATATTGACCCAAGACGACAACTGGGCTAAAGCTTCGTTTGCAAAACCATTTTTGGTTCCGTCATGATCCATAGAAGTAAACAGAATTTCTCCGGCGCCCAAATTTTCAACGGTTTTTGCCCAATCAAACAAATCGATTGCAGTGGCTTGTTTACCACCAACCAAATGTACTTTCCATTGGTTTTCAATTGGTTTGGCATCGATGGCAACCACAACACATTGACTTCCAAATTCTTTAGCCAATTCTTCTATTAATTTCGGATTTTTAACGGCAGCCGAATTGATAGAAATTTTATCAGCGCCGTTTTGCAACAATACCGAAACATCAGCAACAGAAGCAATTCCGCCGCCCACAGTAAACGGAATATTAACGGTTTTAGCCACATTTCGAACCAAATCGACTAAAGTTCGACGGCGTTCTTCCGTAGCCGAAATATCTAAAAAAACCAATTCGTCAGCACCAGTTTCGGCGTATTTTTGTGCCAATTCCACCGGATCGCCCGCATCGCGTAAAGCCAAAAAATTGACTCCTTTTACGGTGCGTCCGTTTTTAATATCTAAACAAGGTATAATTCGTTTGGTTAGCATAATTTTTTTATTTGTGACTCATAATAAATTGTTCCAATTGTTTTAAACTGATTTTTCCTTCGTAAATCGCCTTTCCGATGATCGTTCCATCGCAACCTAATTCGGCTAATTGATACAGCTCTTTTTCGTTTGAAATTCCGCCGGAAGCAATGAGTTTTAAATTTTCGTTAGCCGAATTGCATTCGGTTAAAATCTTTTGGTACAAATCAAAATTCGGGCCTTCAAGCATTCCATCTTTAGAAATATCGGTGCAAATTACATACTGAATGCCTTTGGTTTGATATTTGGCAATAAAAGGCAATAAATCTTCACTAGATTCTTCTTGCCAACCCGATACGGCAATTTTTTCGTTCTTTGCATCAGCGCCCAAAATAATAGCTTCCGAACCGTATTTTGTAATCCATTGTTCAAACACTTCTGGATTTTTAACGGCAATGCTTCCGCCTGTAATTTGCTGTGCGCCACAATCGAAAGCAATTTTTAAATCATCATCCGATTTTAAGCCACCACCAAAATCAATTTTTAGTTGGGTTTTAGTCGCCAAGGTTTCCAAGGTTTTATAATTGATAATTCGGCTCGATTTGGCTCCGTCTAAATCCACAACGTGTAAATAGTCAATTCCGGCATCTTCATAGGCTTTGGCCACTTCTAACGGATTTTCGTTATACGTTTTTTGTGTGCTGTAATCGCCTTTGGTCAAACGAACACATTTTCCTTCAATAATATCAATGGCAGGTATAATTCTCATGTTTTTAACTATCTAAAAAGTTTTTTAAAATTTGTTCTCCGACTTTTCCGCTTTTTTCCGGATGAAATTGAACACCGTAAAAATTGTTTTTTTGAATCGCCGAAGCATAATCAATTCCGTAGTTAGTTTGTGCAATATTAAACGGATTTTCCAGAACATAATAGCTGTGAACCAAATACATATATTCGTTTTCTGAAATATTTCGGAACAAATCAGACTTTAAATTTGCAATGGTATTCCAACCCATTTGCGGTACTTTGACGCTATTGCTGAATTTTTTTACATCCAAATCAAAAATACCTAACGCATTGGTATTTCCTTCTTCTGAATGGCGACACAATAATTGCATACCCAAACAGATTCCTAAAACCGGCTGCTTCAAAAGGGGATCACTTGGTCTAAACCAGTACTTTTTAACTTTTGCATGGCACTACTCGCCTCGCCTACACCTGGAAAAATCACTTTATCAGCTTGTTGAATAATCGTGGCGTCATGGGTAACGATTCCTTGAAAACCCAAGCGTTCCAAAGCAAACAAAACACTTTGAACATTGCCAGCGCCGTAATCTATAAGTGCTATTTTTTGAGTTGTATTCATTATAAAAGACCTTTAGTGGACGGTAAAATCATTTTATCGGGATCGCGTTTTACAGCTACTTTTATCGCTTTGGCAAATGCCTTAAAAATAGCTTCAATTTTGTGATGTTCGTTTGTTCCTTCTGCTTTGATGTTTAGATTTGCTTTAGAACCATCGGTAAACGATTTGAAAAAGTGAAAGAACATTTCCGTTGGCATTTTTCCAATCAATTCGCGTTTGAAATCAGCTTCCCAAACCAACCAGTTTCTTCCGCCAAAATCAATAGCCACTTGTGCTAAACAATCGTCCATAGGCAAACAAAATCCGTAGCGCTCAATGCCTAATTTATTGCCCAAAGCTTTTGCAAAAACTTCGCCCAGAGCAATAGCTGTATCCTCAATGGTGTGGTGTTCATCAACTTCTAGATCTCCTTTTACTGAAATTTTCAAATCCATTTGGCCGTGACGTGCAATTTGGTCTAACATGTGATCGAAAAAGGCAATTCCGGTATCGATTTCACTTTTACCAGTTCCGTCTAAATTTAGCGTGATGGCAATATCCGTTTCATTGGTTTTACGAACTATACTAGCGCTTCTGCTTTCTAACTTTAAAAACTCGTAAATGTTTTTCCAAGATTGTGTTTTTAACGCAATAAACGCTTCTAAATCCTGAACTGTAGCCGAAAGTTCTGTTTGTCCCAAAGTTTCTTCATTCGCAATAAAAATAGCTTTAGCGTTCAAATTTTTAGCCAATTCCACATCGGTAATGCGATCACCAATGACAAAAGAGTTTGACAAATCGTATTTTTGGGCATCTAAATATTCGGTTAACATTCCGATTTGTGGTTTGCGTGTCGGTTTATTTTCGTGAGGAAAACTGTTGTCGATGTGAACTTTACTAAACGTAACTTTTTCGTTTTCAAAACATTCGATAATGAAATTTTGAACCAGCCAAAAGTTTTCTTCGGGATGACTTTCAGTTCCCAAACCGTCTTGGTTAGTTACCATCACCAATTTGTAATCCAATTCTTTGGCAATTTTCCCCAAATAATAGAACACTTCCGGATAGAATTTTAGTTTTTCAAATCGATCCACTTGATAATCGGATGGTTCTAAAACCAAAGTTCCGTCTCTATCGATAAATAATACTTTTTGTGCCATTTATAAGTTCTTTAGGGTTTCTAAAACGATTTTATTTTCTTCGGGTGTACCTATGGAAATTCGCAGACAATTTTCGCAAAGTGGTTGGCTACTTCTATCGCGAACAACAATGTTTTTGGTTACTAGTTCTTGGTATCTTTTTTTAGCATCATCTACTTTTATCAGAATGAAATTAGCATCACTCGGGTAGATTTCTTTTACAAATTCAAATTTAAGTAATTGTTGAATTAATTTTCTTTTTTCTTCTGTAAATAAAGTACTTATGTTTTTTAAAACGTCTTCATTTTTTAAAACATTAATTGCTTTTTCTTGCGATAATGTGTTAATATTATATGGCTGTTTTATCTTGTTTAAGACTTGAATAATTTCTTCAGAAGCATATAAAAGACCAACACGCAATCCGGCTAAACCATAAGCCTTTGAAAGCGTTTGCGAAATGATTAAATTAGGATATTCGTTTAGTTTTTGCAACCAACTTTTTCGTTGTGCAAAATCAATGTAAGCTTCATCTAAAACGACTAATCCATCAAAATTATCCAATAAAAAAGTAATGTTTTCTTCAGTGAAACAATTACCTGTTGGATTATTCGGCGAACACAAAAAGATAATTTTTGTATTGTTATCAACGGTTTCTAAAATCTGCTGTATGTTAGGCTGAAAATCGTTGGTCAACAAAACTTCTCTATTTTCAATAGCATTTAAATTGGCTAAAACACTATACATTCCGTAGGTTGGCGGCAAAGTGATAACATTGTCAGAATTGGGTTCGCAAAACGCGCGAAAGACTAAATCCAAAACTTCATCACTTCCGTTTCCAATTAAGATTTGTGATGTTTTTACGTTTTTTTGCTTCGCCAAAAGCTCTTTTAACTTCTTTTGTTGCGGATCCGGATACCGGTTTAAGCCTGTATTAAACGGATTTTCGTTGGCATCCAAAAAAATCATTTCGTGTTCAAAATCCTGAAATTCATCCCGTGCCGACGAATACGGTTTCATGGCTTTGATATTGGAACGAATAAACGAATCGATATTAAATGTTTTCATTTTCAAGTGTTTTTAAACGAATTGTAACTGCGTTTTTGTGTGCTTGTAAACCTTCGGCTTCAGCCATGATTTCAATGGTATTTCCAATAGTTTGCAGCCCTTTTGGACTGATTTTTTGAAAAGTGATTGCTTTCAAGAAACTATCCAAATTGACACCACTATAATTTCTAGCATAGCCATTAGTTGGTAAAGTGTGATTGGTTCCCGAAGTATAATCACCGGCACTTTCGGGTGTGTAAGAACCTACGAAAACCGAACCTGCATTTTGAATGCCATTAATATAAAACTCTTCATTTTGAGCTGCAATAATAAAGTGTTCCGGAGCGTATTCGTTGATAAAATCCAAAGCTTTTTGCTCCGAATCGAAATAGATTAAACGCGATTGTGCAATGGCTTGTTCGGCGATAGTTTTGCGTGGTAAAACGGCCAATTGCTTTTCAATTTCTGACTCAGTTTGTTTAAGAACCTCTTGAGAAGTAGTGACCAAAATTACCTGACTATCAGCACCGTGTTCGGCTTGACTCAATAGATCAGAAGCTATAAATGCAGGATTTGACGTTTCGTCGGCTACCACTAAAAGTTCCGAAGGTCCGGCTGGCATATCGATAGCAACTCCATATTGCGTAGCTACTTGTTTGGCGACTGTTACAAATTGGTTTCCAGGACCGAAAATTTTGTACACTTTAGGAACAGATTCCGTTCCAAAAGTCATAGCAGCAATGGCTTGAATGCCACCAATTTTTTGGATTTGTGTGATGCCGCATAATTGGGCTGCAAATAAAATTGCCGGATTGATCTTTCCTTCTTTATTTGGCGGCGTACATAAGATAATCTCTTGACAACCTGCTAATTTTGCAGGAGCTGCCAACATTAAAACGGTTGAAAATAAAGGCGCTGAACCTCCGGGAATGTACAATCCTACTTTTGAAATTGGCTTTTTTTCTTGCCAACAATTGATTCCGGGTAGTGTTTCTACAGCAACTTTAGCGGTTTTTTGAGCTGCGTGAAAACGTTCAATATTCTTTTTAGCGGTTTGAATCGCTTCTTTGAGTTCGTCAGAAAGTTGTTGTTCGGCTTCAGTGATTTCTTGTTGCGTTACTTGATTGTTTTCTAACGTAATTCCGTCAAAAATAGATGTGTATTTTGCTACTGCTTTGTCCCCTTTTTGCTGAATTTCTTTAAAAATGGCGCTAACAGTGAGTTCGATATCTTGAAAGGATTGCGTTGGTCTTTGCGTCAATTCGTTCCAAGTATTTTGTTCCGGATTTAAAATTGTATTCATTGTGTGTGTTGTTTTTGAATTAAAGAACCATTTTTTCTATTGGGCAAACCAAAATTCCTTCGGCACCTGCTTCTTTTAGTTGGTCAATGACTTCCCAAAAAGTATCTTCATTGATTACCGAGTGCAGGCTGCTCCAACCTTCTTCCGCCAAAGGCATAATCGTTGGACTTTTTAAAACCGGTAAAATGGAACTTACGGCTTGAATTTTAGTATTGGGAACATTCATTAAAATGTATTTTGATTTTCTGGCTTTTAGAACGGATTGGATACGGAATTGTAGTTTTTGCAGTAATTCTCGTTTTTCGGGGGCAATTTTTGGGGAAACAGCCAAAACCGCTTCACTTTTTAGAATGACTTCTACTTCTTTTAAATTGTTTTTGAATAACGTACTTCCGGTAGAAACAATATCGACAATAGCGTCAGAAAGCCCGATATTTGGTGCAATTTCAACAGAACCTGAGATTTGGTGAATTTCGACATCAATACCATTTCCATTAAAAAAATGTTGCACGGTATTAGGATAAGAAGTGGCAATTTTTTTGCCTTGTAAGCTTTTCAATCCGTTGTAATCGAAAGCTTTTGGAACAGCGACCGAAACCTTACATTTTGAAAAACCCAATCGTTCGACAATTTCAAGGTCGTTTCCTTTTTCTATTAATAGATTATCGCCTACAATGGCAATATCTGCTACACCATCTGATACATACTGCGGAATATCGGAGTTACGCAGATATAAAACTTCTAAAGGGAAATTTGAAGCCGTAGCTTTGAGTTGGTCATTCCCATTTTCAATAGAAATTCCACAGTCTTTAAGGATTTTTAAGCTATCCTCGTTTAATCGTCCTGATTTTTGAATGGCAATTTTTAAGGTGTTCATTTTACTTTTTTCTTAAAAATGAGTACACCAAGAGAGTAATGAGCAAAAAGAAACCCGCTTGATGTACTCAAACGGGTTATTATTTTATGAGATTATTACATACCAATCATCATTACCTCGCTTGAGCGTGTAAAAAATGATGATGATGATGTAATTGATTTAAAAACATTTTTGTTCTATTTTGTTTGACAAATGTACAACAGTTTTTGAATTGAGCAATAGTATTTTCAAAAAATAACATTACCCTGCTACTGAAACACCAATTAAAGCGCCAATTCCGTAGGTTACTGCGGCGGCGGCTAAACCAAAAATTATCTGTCTGAATCCTGAGAACCAAATCGATCTTCCGGTGAAAAGCGTAATTGAAGCTCCAATAATAAATAACCCTACTACTCCGCTGGCTATGCTGAGCATAATTGCTTTGAATCCGTCTAAAAAGATAAAAGGATACAATGGAATGATAGCTCCAACAGAAAACAATAAAAAAGAAGTTATAGCCGCTTCCCAAGCCGAACCGCCCATTTCTTCTTTATTAATTCCTAATTCTTCTGAAATTAATGTATTTAAAGCGGTTTCTTTGTTTTCAAAAAGTTTATCAGCTAATTTTTGAGCTTCTTCTTTGCTCATTCCTTTAGCTTGATAAAGCAAAATTACTTCATGTTTCTCTTCTTCGGGTGAAGCTTCTAATTCTTCTGTTTCCAACTCAATCTGGCGTTGGTTTAATTCGCGTGAACTTTGCACGGAAAGCCATTCGCCTAAAGCCATAGAAATGGAACCGGCTAATAATCCGGCAACTCCGGTGAGTAAAATGGTACTGTTAGAAACAGCTGCTCCGGCAACTCCCATAACCAAACTCATATTGGACACCAAGCCATCATTGGCTCCTAAAACGGCCGCTCTTAAAGCATTTCCCCAACCGATTTATGTCGGCTTTCAAATTTGGATAAAAAGCCTCCATCAATATTAAGTTTCTGATTGTCACTGACTGCTTCAATGATCTTTAAGTGATTGTGCTCAAAACCATCAAGCGGAACGCCATCGGCATTTTTTTGCTGAATTGTTTTTGAAGCATAATTTTTCTCAATATTGGATAAATTGTTCAGTATAGAACTGTATCCAAAGACTTTACCTAATTTCAATTGTAATTTTGCTTTGCCCGAAGGCGGGATCATTTTAAAATTAGGGTCGATCACATTAATCTTTTTCAGAATAGCATTGGCATGACCTTTTTCAATATCAGACAAACTGTTTAAAACTGCTTTTAAATTTTCGTCAGCCTGTAATTGAGCAATGGAATAATAGAGAAAACTGGTGTCTACTTCCATTTGCAGTTGTTCTCTTAGTTTTTTGATTTCGGTCATATCAATTCACATTAGTTAATATCAAAAGCGCCTTTTGTCAAAATTTTAGCAGTAGAAGGTAAATTACTTTCCGGTAAAATTTGGGTAAAGGTATCGGTTTGTTCGCCTGTTTTAACCAAAACCTTTTTGAAGCTGTAACTTCCGTTTTGATCTTTATCTACTAAAAATACAAATTTTTTGTCATTTTCTGACAGAATAGCTTCTGTTGGAATACCTAAGCTTTTAATACTTTCGGTTTCAATTTTAGCTTCGACATACATACCGGTTAACAAACGTTGTTTAATATTATCGTCTAAATGACCGTGAACCATAATAGTTCTGTCTTTATTTTCAATGGATTTACCTACTAAAACCACTTCGGCATTAAACTTTTCTTTAGAGGCTTGCGGAACGGTAAAAACAATGTTTTGTTTTTCTTTTATTTTTAAAATATCTTTTTCAAAAACATTTAATTCTATATGCAAATGATCGATATCAACGATCTCCAGAATAATATCAGAAGGAGCCATAAACATTCCTACATTGGCATTCATCTGAGTTATATCACCGGAAATAGGTGCATAAAGCGTAATTACGGATGTAAAATTTCCTTTTTCTACTTGTGCGGGGGAAATATTTAAAAGTTCTAATTTCTTTTTTAAACTTTGGTACATTCCGAATGCTTTTTTATAATCACTTTCCGCTTTTAAGTAATTTTTTTGTGAGGTAATTTTCTCCTCATATAAAGTTTTTTGTCTTTCATATTCTGATTTTAGATAACCTATTTGTTCGGCAACTTCTACGTAATCTTTCTGAAGATCAACAAAATCTGTATTTTCTAACGTTAATAGTGCCTCTCCTTTTTTTACTTTATCCCCTACCAAAAGGTTAGTAGTTTTTACATAACCTCCTAAAAAAGTAGTGACTTTAGCTTTATTTTGTGGCGGAACATCAATCATTCCGGTTGCCTGAACGGAAATATTGAAATCGTGTTCAGATAGTGAACCTAATTCCATATTCATGGCTTTGAATTGCTCATGAGTTACAGAATATCCGTCTTCATTAGTAGATTCGGGTTCTGCTGTGGTTTCCTGATTTTTACAAGAAAGAGTTACCAGGCTTAGTAAAAAGATATAGCTTATTTTTCTCATGAGATTAGTAATTAAGGTATTGTAAGTCAATTTTAGCATTGTTGTATAATAAAACATTGTTTAGAAATTCTATTTCTATTTGGGTTGCATTGTCCAAACTTTGAATGTATTGGAAGAAATCAATTTCCCCGTGTTTGTAGCTCATATCAGCCACTTTTATAATTTCGGAAGCTAAATGTTTTCCAGTTTGGTTGTAATAATCAATAGCTTCCTGATATTTCAATAATTCGCTTTGTTTTTGTTCGATATAGCGATTCATCTTTTCGGTTTCACTTTGTT
Organism: Flavobacterium sediminis; assembly: GCF_003148385.1. Lineage (NCBI taxonomy): Bacteria > Pseudomonadati > Bacteroidota > Flavobacteriia > Flavobacteriales > Flavobacteriaceae > Flavobacterium > Flavobacterium sediminis. The sequence goes on from NZ_CP029463.1 coordinate 3,237,764, forward strand.
TTTGCTGTTCCCAACTTTCCATTTCCAATCGGGCTACTTTTTGTTTGGTCACATTGCCGTTAAAGAACAAAGGGATTGCTACTCCAACCTGAATTCCATATAAAGATTGTGACAAACCGTTGTTTTTACCTCTGAAATACTCAATGCTCAGATCAGGAAACCAGTTTTGTTTCTGAAAGCGGTTTTGTTGTTTCATGTTTGCACTAATGGTAGCAAAATAGTTCTGATACAAACCTTGTGAAGTGGAATCACTTACAAGATAAGGCTGTAAATCTGAATTTTGAACCATTACCAATGAATCGGATTGAAGCAAAGCCTGTAACTGTGCATAGGCTGTTTTTTTATCGCTAGCAACCTGCGTCAATTGTGTCGCAATTTGTTTGTATTTAGCTTCTGCTGTAATTTTTTCTAAATAATTAGATTCTCCTAATTCAAATCGGCGGCTACTGGCTTTAGAAAAATTCTGGTGCAAACTATCTAAAAAACGATATAGTTTTTCTTTATGCTGGTAATATATAATTTGGTTGTATACTTTTTCTAATCCTGATTTCAATTTGTTTTTTTGAAGTTCAAAAGAGGCTTTTTCTTTTTCGTAAACCGTTTTTAAGACTTTCTTTTGGGCAAAGTAAACCGTTGGAAAAGAAAAGGTTTGATGAACACCAAAAACTTTTAAAGGTTCGTTATTAATAGCCAGATTATTTTGATCATAACTATAATAAAAATTAGTTTTATCAAGAGCAAATGCCGAACCTATGTTGGCTTTTTGTTTGTCAACTTGTAATTGTCCCGCTTTTAATTCCGTATTGTTTTCCATCGCTAATTTAAAAAGCTGCTCAATTTCTTGCTGAGACTTTTCTTGTGCATTAACCGATTGCATTCCGCCTACAATTGAGATCAGTAAAACAATTACACTCGCCTTAATTTTAGGTTTCTTAAAATCTTTCGTACTCAAAACTTTGAATAATACCGGTAAAACAACCATAGTTAACAATGTAGCAGTAAATAAACCACCGATTACAACAGTTGCCAACGGGCGTTGAACTTCGGCACCGGCAGAAGCTGAGACTGCCATAGGAAGAAAACCTAATGCTGCTGCTGAGGCAGTTAATAATACCGGACGCAAACGATCTGTTGTACCTCTTAAAATTAACTCATCAATACTATCCATTCCTCTATGTTTAAGTTCTTTAAAATGCTCGATCAAAACAATTCCGTTAAGTACTGCGATACCAAACAAAGCTATAAATCCGATACCTGCCGAAATACTGAACGGTAGATCTCTAATCCATAAGAACAAAATTCCTCCTACAGCAGATAATGGTATGGCAGAGAAAACCATAATAGCTTCCTTGATCGAATGAAAAGCAAAATATAACATAATGAATATTAGGAACAAGGCAATAGGAACGGCTACCATTAAACGAGCTTTAGCACTTTGTAAATTTTCAAATTGTCCTCCGTATGTAACATAATAACCTGCCGGTAATTTGATCTGTGTATCTACAATTTTTCGAATATCATCAACTACACTTTGCAAATCGCGATTTCTTACATTAACTCCTACTACGATTCTACGGTTGGTATTGTCGCGTGAAATTTTAGCGGGACCTTCTGTATAGCTTATATCAGCCAGTTCCCGTAGTGGAATCTGGAAGTTATCCGGTGTGGTAACAAATAAATTGCGTAGATCTTCTATATCCTGACGTTTCGTTTTATCTAATCGGACTACTAGGTCAAAGCGTTTTTCTCCTTCAAAGACGTTTCCGACTGTTTTTCCGGCAAAGCCCAATGAGATCATGTCATTCAAATCGGCGATATTCAATCCGAATTGAGCAATTTTAGAACGATTGTACTGTACTGCCATTTGTGGCAATCCTTCTGTTTTTTCTAAAATAATATCAGAAGCTCCTTCTACGTTTTGAATGGCTTTTTCGACCTCTTTTGCTTTTTCAGCTAAGATATCTAAATCTTCTCCGAAAATCTTAACAGCCACATCCGAACGGGTTCCTGAAACTAATTCATTAAAACGCATTTCGATAGGTTGTGTAAATTCAACCTCTAAGTTGGGAATTTTCTTTTGGATAGCAATTTTAATCTTATCCGCGAGTTCATCCTTTGTTTCAGCAGAAACCCATTCTGATTTTGGCTTTAATTTTACAATAATATCACTTTCCTCCATACTCATAGGATCGGTTGGAACTTCAGCAGCTCCTATCCTACTTACTACTTGTTGGACTTCCGGGAAATTTTTCCGTATAATTTGTTCTATTTTAGTAGTTGTTTCAATAGTTTTACTTAAAGACGTTCCTGTTTTTAAAACCGGTTGGATCACAAAATCACCTTCATCTAAGGTCGGGATGAATTCTCCTCCCATTGTTGTAAATACAGCTATTGCAAGTACTAAAAGACCTAAAGCAGAATACATTACTTTTTTAGTATTTTTCAGTGCCCATTTTATTACCGGATAATACCATTTATTTAATTTCTTAATCAATCGGTTAGAAATTGATCTCGGATTTTCTTCTGTCGGTTTTAAAAAGATAGAAGAAACTACCGGAACATAGGTAAAACAAAATAGCATGGCTCCTACGATAGCAAAACTAAAGGTCATTGCCATAGGTTTAAACATTTTTCCTTCAACTCCTGAAAGGGATAAAATAGGAATAAATACTATTAAGATTATTAACTGTCCGAAAACAGCCGAATTCATCATAGTAGAAGCACTTTTTAGAGTAATTTCATCTATCTCAGATTGGCGGTTCTCTTTATCAATTGTCTTTAAATGTTGGGATTTACTTGAAATCTGAAATGCAATAAATTCAACAATGATCACGGCGCCGTCAATAATAATTCCGAAGTCGATAGCTCCTAAACTCATTAAATTAGCATCAATCCCGAAAATATTCATAAAAGAAATAGCAAACAGCAAACAAAGCGGAATGACTGAGGCAACAACCAAACCGGAACGCCAGTTGCCCAGTAACAGAACTACTACGAAAATAACGATTAAACAGCCCAAAATAAGGTTTTCCGATACTGTAAATGTTGTTTTGGCAACCAATTCACTTCGCTCTAAAAATCCGTTAATATAAACACCTTTAGGCAATGTTTTCTGTATCTCTGCCACTCTGTTTTTAACATCTTCTAATACTTGTTTAGAATTAGCTCCTTTTAGCATCATGACTTGTCCCAGTACTTTTTCACCTTCACCGTTTCCGGTAATGGCTCCGAAGCGATTGGCACTTCCATAACGAACATCGGCAACATCTTTAATTAATACAGGAGTTCCGTTTTCGTTTTTAACGACTATTTGCTTGATATCATCAAGAGAATTGACTTTACCTTCTCCTCGAATGAAATAACTTTGATTCACTTTTTCGATATAAGCACCTCCGGCCACGCTGTTATTTTTCTCCAAAGCTGTAAATACTTCATCGATCGAAACATTCATGGATTTTAATCGGGAAGAATTAATCGCGACTTCGTACTGTTTTAAATAACCTCCCCAAGTATTGATCTCTACAACTCCTTTGATACCGGATAACTGACGCTTAACGATCCAATCCTGAATGGTTCTCAGGTCTGTAACGGAATAGCGATCTTTGTATTCGGGTTTTACATCTAAGATATATTGGTATACTTCTCCCAATCCGGTTGTAATTGGTCCCATAGAAGGACTACCGAAACCTTGCGGTATTTTTTCACTGGCTGATTTTATTTTTTCGGCAATAAGCTGACGAGGTAAATAGGTTCCGATTTCATCTGTAAAAACAATGGTTACAACTGAAAGACCAAATTTTGAAACCGAACGTATCTCTTCTACTCCGGGTAAATTAGCCATTTCTAATTCGACCGGATACGTAATATATTGTTCAATATCTTGCGTAGATAAATTCTGTGATGTTGTGATAACCTGAACCTGATTGTTTGTAATGTCAGGAACGGCTCCGATAGAAATGTTAAAAACGGAATAAACACCAAATCCTACTATAGCAAAAGTCAATAAAATTATGATAAGTTTATTTCGTAAACTGAAGGCAATAATCTTTTCCAAGGCTTTAAAATTTTATGATGTAAAACTAAGAAGAATGTATAAGATTTAACTTAAGATTGCCTTAAAGTAAAATTAAGAAAAGCTTAGTATTACAGTGGTACCGTGCTCTTCAATACTCTCAATAGCTATTTCTATTTTTAAAAGATCACAGAGTCTTTTTACTATTGACAGCCCAATACCTGTTCCTTTTATTTCCGGGTGCATAGTGGCATTTGAACGGAAAAATGAGTTATAAATCTTATCTAAATCTTCTTTTGAAATTCCTATACCGCTATCCGTTACTTTACATTTTAATCCGTTCTTAGTTTGTACGGCTTCTATTACTAATATACTATCCGGATTGGAATATTTTAATGCGTTTGAAATTAAATTATTAAAGATAATTGAAATTAAATAATAATCAGAATTAAGCGTACAGTTTTCTTCGATCTTTGTGAGAACTGAAATATTTTTTTCTTTGATTTTTTGTGAGAAACGTGATAAAATATCTAAAATCAAAGCATTAAGATGAATGGTATCGTTCTTAATGTTCTTCTTCTGATTTTCAAACCGTGCCAGGAGTAACAGTTGGTCTACCAAAGTATTCAAACGATCGACTTCGCTGATACAAAACGCTATTTTTTGATCGTATTCTTCTTTTGTTCTCGGTTTGCGAATTAAAACTTCTAAAGTTCCTTTAATTACAGCTAACGGAGTTCTCAGTTCATGAGAAGCATCTGAAGTAAATTGTTTTTCCCGTTCAACTGCACTTTCTATTCTATCCAATAATTGATTGATCTGTAGCGATAACTGATACAATTCGTCTTTATTTACCGGAAGCGGAATTCTAGAGGATAAGTTGTCTTTTGTAATGCTTGAAGAGGTTTCAATAATATTGCTGATCGGAGCGATACTTCTTCCGGCAAAGAACCGTGCTATAAAGAATAATATCACTAAAATTAAAGGGTAAGTTATTAAAAGGACATTTTGTAAAATAATGATAAAAACGACATCATCTAAGGACATAGCTACAACCATGTAACCTACAACATTATTATCATCGACGATCTCTGTTTGAATCTGTCTGATCTTTTTTCCGTTAATTTCAGAGTCTACAAATTTATTATTCTTTTTTTCACTGTAAAGAGATAGATCTTCATCTTTCAGATTAGGAGATTTGTCAATGAGCTCTTTATTATTGTCATAGAACTCTACAAAAACCGGGTTTACATCAACAGAGTTATGTTCTCTGTCACGCCATTGATTAACCCTTATAAGATAAGTCTGATTACTGTCAAGAGTAACATTTTTTAAGTGTTTTTGTTGTTCTTTCTCTATTTCACCGTTAATATGAGAATTGATACTTAGTTTAGAAATATGAAATAAAAACAGAAAAACAAAGCCTATCAATAAGGCTGTACTTATTATGTAGTAAAAAGCAATTCTATTTTTAAATGAAAAAGAAAACATATTAATCGTTTGCTATATAGCCTACTCCTCTGACTGTTTTAATTAAATCCTGATTTTTTGATAAATTGAGTTTTTTTCGAATAGCATTCATGAATACATCTATAACTCCGGTATCGTATTCAAAATGAATATCCCAAACATCTTCAATGATGTTATTTCGAGTACATACTTTTCCTTTGTTCTCAATTAAATACGCTAAAAGTTCAAATTCTCTTTGTGTAAGAGAAACTTCTTTTTGATCCACATATACCTGAAAGGTATTTTTATTCAACGTTATATTTCCTAATTGTAACGTTGTTTCTTCTTTTTTGCGAAAATGAATTTTTATGCGTTCTAATAGTTCTTCAAAACTGAACGGCTTTTTAATATAATCGTTAGCTCCTGCCTTTAACCCATCTATAGTTTCCTGAACCGTATCTTTTGCTGTTAAAAACAAGATCGGAACTGTAGTGTTTTGTTTTCTGATATTTTGACATACTTCTAATCCCGACATTTTAGGCATCATCCAGTCTAACAAGATCAAATCAAAAGAAGAATGGAGGGCTTTTTCCAAACCCTCCACTCCGTTGATAGCAGTAGTTATAGTAAAGCCTTCTTCTTCTAATCCTTGTTGCAGGAAATTTAAAATTCCTATTTCGTCTTCAACAATGAGTATATTCATAAAAAATTATTGTTGTACAAATTTAATAGCAAATGATATAATATTTGCATCTAAACCATCATTTCTGCTGTAATGATTATATCTGAGGTCAATATTCTTAATTCCGAACTTCCAGATTTTAGCGGAAGTGAAAATATCTGTATAACTTACTCCTACTCCATATTGATTGGAAACAAAGGTAGACAAATCATAATCAGATGTATAATATTCTTCTGTTGATACGTGCATTTCATAAGGTGCAAAATATTTAGAAGCATTTTGCGTATAGTAACGATACATCGGATAAAATGTGAATTTATCAGTCAATTTTATCGGAAGTTCTATACTTGCGGTATGAGAGTCAACTCCCCAATTATCCCAATAGTAACGGTAATAAGTTCGTATGGTTACTCGTTCGTGCAAGTAAAAATTCCAACGCATACCGATAGGTAATTTAAAACGTGTGTCCGGTAAGCGCTCTATGTCATCTGCCAATTGGAACTCATTGATAAAATAATTAGGTTTATCACTAAAGTATATCCTTTGGTAGGGCGTTGACAATAAGCCTTGTTGTTGTAGAACATCCATAAAGAAAGAGGCCTGTATCTTACGTGTAAAAACCTGTGACAAACCTAATGATAATGAATATGAGTTACGATTTTTGTTACTATGGAACTTAAATTTTTCAGGATTATAGGGATCAAAGTTCAACGGATCGTCTGTTGTAATGGTAAAGTAATTGTAAATACCACCATACAAACCATGATCTGCAAAATCTTGTAATTCTTTAGGATAAATAGGCTTCCACTGATCCAGATAAACATTGGCAGAAACCGAAAGTTCAGTGTTTTTATCATTAAGTAATCGGGTATAACCACCTCCGAAACCGATCGAGTGGTAATCGTATTCCACTGAACCGGATATATGAGCGTTCCAAATAGTATTTCTATCATCTGAACTATGGCTATAGCCTAAAACCAAACTGGTCAATTGATCTGAAGCAGATGCTCCTGAACTTGCCTGCCAAGGACTTGGCGTATTACTATCAAACGGATTAATATTACCGGATGAAGCAGATGAATAAGCAGAAACACCAACATCAACGGTTAAAACGTCATCCTCATTTAAAGGCATTGTCACTACGATTGTAGGTGTGATATCGGTCAACTCTTCCATCCCTTTACCGCCTGAAACTGCCGAGTGAACTCCATCCTGCTTATAATAACTCATTAAGAAATCAACTTCCGTAGCCTCCAGAACACGTTTCTTATAGGACACCCCTGTAGAATCCTGCTCTTGCTCTTGTGCCTGAGCAGCAAATCCTGCTGTTACTGTTAATAGAAAAACAAATATTTTTTTCATCTTAGTCTTTTAAACGATTAGTTACAACCGCAACCTCCTCCGGTCTTACCGCCATTGGCTCCGGCTGCTGCTTCTCTATATACTTGATAATTAGTCTCAAAACGTTCAGCAGTTCGGGCTGACAATTTCATCTCCGGATCGTTAAGGTATTGTTTGTCATACTCTTTAACGGAATTGCATGATTGTAATCCGGCAACCAATACAATTAGAAATAAGATTTTCTTCATATAAAAACAGTTTTATTCTTTATGTTGGTATTGTTCAATATCGATACTTTTTGAAGTAAAAATTTCACCTGTATCATCTACGATAATACAGCCTAAACCAGGCAATTGATTAATTAAATTAAGCCCTACTTCTTTTCCCATTACAAAGATCGCTGTTGCCAAAGCATCAGCTAATTCCGTTTGTTTAGCAAAAACAGAAACACTAACGATACCGCTGGCAGGATATCCTGTACGGGGATCAATGATATGGGAATAGCGTTTGCCATTAAACACTACAAATTTTTCATAACTTCCGGAAGTTTCCACTGCACTATCGATCAAAGGAAAAGTAGCAAAAACTTTTGACTTATTCATCGGGTTAACAATGGCTACTTTCCAAGGCTGCCCGTCCGGTTGATTTCCCCAGACATTTATATCTCCCGAAACATTTACAATTCCTGAAGTACAGCCTTTGCTTTGCAATAATGTTTTGATATTATCTGCGATATACCCCTGTCCTATTCCTCCTAAACCAAGTTTCATTCCTTTATTCTTCAGGAAAATAGTCGATTGTGTAGCATCTAAAATAATATTTTGATAACCAACACGCTCGACAGATTTTTTGATTTCTTCCGGTGACGGCATTTGTTTCATACTTCCGTCAAATTTCCATATTTTATCCATTGAAGCATAGCTAATATCAAAAGCGCCTTCTGTCAACTTAGAGATTTGAATGGCTCTGAAAACAAGTTCAAATACTTCTTTGCTGACTTTAACCGGTTTAATCCCTGCATTTTTATTGACTTGGGAAATTTCGGTTTCCGGAATCCAATCGGAAATTAAGTTTTCTACTCGCTTTACTTCGGCTATAGCCATACCGCAGTAATATTCCCCTTTAGTACTATCGGGAACGATTACTGTAATTTCAAAAGGACTTCCTAATAGCCCCTGATGTTTCTTATAAACAATCTGGGCATTAGCTATTAATCCATAAAATAAAACGACAAATAAATAACGCATTCTTTATTTTTCTAATGCATGAATCATTTTTATATATTCTTCAGGCGGAACATTCTTAAAGCCCATTTTTCCTAAAACTTTTCCTGTAGGTGTTAATACGACAACTAACGGAAAGCTTCCTTCTCTGTTATATTTCTCTGCTAATGCTCTGTTGTGAGTTGTTTGCTCTTCTGAAAGCTGATTGGCTTTTTTTCTCGGAAAATTAGCACGAACTAAAACCCAGTTTTCAGCAGATTCTTTTTTAAACTCTTCTGATTGCCAAATATTTCTATCTAATTTAATACACGGAGCACACCAGTCAGAACCCGAGAATATCATGATAATATTTTTATTCTCCGTTTGTGCTATCTTTTTTGCCTCCTCAAAATTGTATTTCCAATCTTGGGAAAATCCTGTAATCGAACACAATAACAGAACTAATAACGTTGCAATTTTTTTCATGCTTTAAATATTTATACAAATTAAACAATTTATAACTGCAAAAAGTATGCTACTTTTTTTTCTTAAGTAAATCTTAATTTATCCTTTGAGCACTGCTACTCTTTTTAAATGATTTTCTCGATAACAGTTGAATTCATAATATTCAGTTGTATAATTCTTGTAAATCTTTTCAATGATTATTTTGTCATACTCTTCTGTAAATTTATGAAATTCTTTTTTTATTTCTTCCGGTAATTCTTCTTTATCAATAGGAATCTCTATTTCTAAGCCTTCTTTTTCAGAGAACTCTAAGGCTATCTTTTTATTTCTCCAATTTATTGTTGTTTCATTTGTTTGAGTAAATACGGAAATATGATCCTGTTCTATAATTCTATTGGATGAACTTATTAATAAAATACAACCGGAACACACCATAGCGGTGTAGCCTATTCTCTTATACAAAGAGTCTTTTATAAAAGGAAGTAAAAATTTTACTGTATAGGAAGATGCAATAGCTCCCAAAGCTATCGTTACACCAAACCAAACTGCATCTTTTGAGAATAATCCCAATGAAATATAGATGATTAACTTCGTAATATGTAAACAAATCTCATTTATAGCCCTTGTAGCAATGATCTCCTCTTTTGAAAGTCCGTATTTGAAGTAAAACCTGTTAAATAATAATCCTATAGCTCCTGTTATTCCTGATATGAAGCCTGCTAAAAAGCCAATTAAGGCTAAAAGTGAATTATTGGATTTTTTCGAATTCTTTTCTAACTTGTCTTTTGATTGTATTAACTGAGCTACATTAGCTATTAAAAAAAGAGAAATTCCGAATTGCAGGTAATCAGGGTTAAGAGATTTCATGAGTGATGCTCCTAAAAATGCAGCAGGAACAGAAAACGGAAAAAACCAAAAGAATATCTTCCAATTAATATGTTTTTTAAAGAAAACTATCCGAGAAGCTGAGCTTGACAGTGTTCCTACTGTTAAAGTAAAAGGGATAGTAGAAGCCGGTAAAAACAAGTTCAATACCGGAATCAGAATCAGACTTGCGCCGCCGCCGCTTATTGCGCTTAGCCAAAAAGCAATGATTGTGGTAAGCCCTAAGAATATTACTTTCAGAATCATATATTAAACTTTTAAAAAGTAATAGCTACCCCCACACCATATTGCTTTCCGTTATAGAAAGGCATTGCAATCTTGTTCGACTTATTTTTACTTTTGAATATCTTTTTTTCGATTACCGGATGTAGCCAATAAGCTACTTTAGTACTTATGATCCCTATTCCGGCTCCTGCTACTACATCAGTAAGCCAATGCCGGTCGTTATACATCCTGAAGAAACCGGTTCCGGCTGCTACCAGATATCCGGTAATACCGTACCAAACAGATATATCTTTGTATTCCTGATATAAAAATTCTGCCCCATGAATGCTGTTGCAGTATGTCCTGAAGGAAATGAATTATTCGTTGAACCGTCAGGTCTTTCTACTTTTGTTGTTGTTTTTAAGGCGTAAACCGTTCCTCCCATCAGAAGGTATGCGGTTGCCAAAATTATTGTTCTGTCTTTAAAATCGTGTTTCCCCTGTAATCCAAGTCCGTTTAAGGCATATACTGAAACAAACGGCGCATATTGAGAAAAGTCATCAATTGTGAATTTTTCATCAATATTTTCATTGAGTTCATGCTTTATTTCAGAATTGTAATACTTAATACCATCACTCTCAATACCAATTATACCATAGCCCACTAAAATAGACGGTATGATTAAAGATTTGTAATCAAACTTCAGCCGTTGATCTTGTATTATGGTATCGTTCTTTATTTGAGCCGACACCGAAAATAAAGACAATAGGGCTACTATTGAAAAAAACACCTTCATGAGACAATTCTATTTTACTTTAACAAATTGTTGTTGTACAAATAATCAGCAGTTTCGTACCAAGCTATCGTTTCTTTTTCAAATTTGGTATCTACTTCTTGTGACTGTAGTTCATTTGTTTCTTCATTCCATAAATACTGGTGGCAATTCTTTTTATTTGACAGAACTAAAACTTCATGATTTGGTTTTAAAAGTCCTAATTTCAAGTATGTAGCAATCAAAGCTCTCGATTGGTAATCATTAGCTTTTACATTGTTACCAAAGAAATTTGAGGTATAGCTCCAATGCAATTGCCCAAATAACGTTGGAAAAATATCAATTTGACTACAAAGTGTTTCTACTTTTTCCGGCTGAATGATATCCTTTCCGTAGATAATAGCCGGAATATGATAATTTTTAACGTCTATCTCGTCTTTTCCTGCACTACTGGCACAATGATCTGCTATAAAAATAAAAACAGTGTTTTTAAACCATGGTTTATCTTTGATTTTTTGGAACATTTCACCGATGGCAAAATCACTATATTTCACAGCTCCGTCTCTTCCCGTTCCTGAAGGAATATCTATTTTTCCTTCCGGATACGTATAAGGTCTGTGATTAGAAGTGGTCATTACAAAATTAAAGAACGGCTTTTGAGCTGCATAGCTTTTGTCTGCTACTTCAATCATTTTGTTATAGATATCTTCATCACATATCCCCCAGGCATTTTCAAAGGTAACTTCTTCGTCTTCAATTAAATGACGCGTTGTTTTTATCTTATCACTCAAAATACTTCCTCTACCTCTATCGTATATATCAAAACCGTTTCCTCCGTAAAAGGCATTCATATTATCAAAATATCCATCTCCTCCGTAAAAGAAGTTGCATTGGTAATTTTTAGCTTTGAAAACGTTAGCAACATTATACAAATTACTGTTATCCGGACGTTTTACAATACTTTGTCCGGGTGTAGGTGGTATAGATAAGGTTACAGCTTCCATTCCTCTTACTGTACGGTTACCGGTAGCGAATAGATTCGTTAAAAATAATCCTTTTTCTGTTAAATTGTCTAAATTTTGCGTTAAATTTCCGTTGTTTCCGAAAGATCTCATAAAGTCAGCGCTCATACTTTCCATTAAAACAAATACTACGTTCGGATGAATTTCTTGCAAAGTATCTGTTATTTCTCTTTTGATACATTCTTTTTCACAAATAAAACGACTGTTCTTTCTGTCTAAATCTTTACGGATAGTAGCAAATGCTTTCTCTTCTGAGATTGTCTCATAAAAAGCGGCATAATCCAACTTGTTATTTCTGAATTCAGAAAAGAAAGAATAGATTCCTGCTTTAGAAATTTCATTGTTGTATCGGTTCTCAGACCATTCAGCCTGATTATTTTTAATAAAAAAGGAATAAAATAAGCAAACAGCCAGACTTCCGCTAAATATTATTGCTCTGTTTTTCATTTCTGTTTTATCCAGAAAAGTATCGCTGAATACTTTATTTTTTACAAACAATACAAACACTAAAGCTACCAGCATTAGTATTGAAGGAATTAAGATAACCAAAGGATAAGATTCATTGATATTTTTAACCACTTCATAAGTGTAAATTAAATAATCTACAGCTACAAAATTAAAACGACAATGAAATTCTTCCCAAAAAGTTATTTCAGCAAAAAAAGTAAACGTAAAGATTAGGGTTACTAATCCCATTCCGAATAAAACAACGGCTTTATCAGCAATAGTTCCTATCCATCTTTTAGGTGTAAATAATAGGTAAAACGATATTATTGTCCATAAAAAGGAAAGGACACCTAAATCAAAAAATAAACCTGTAAAAATGATTCGAATTAATTTTAAAAAACTAAGATCCAGGTCATTTAACTGCCAGATCATGAAAACAATTCTTAGCAGAAATGAAATAAGAATAAAACCTAAGCTAAACCATAATAAGGTCTTGTAACGTTTTGGAAATATGAACATTATAAAGCGGATTGATTAACAGATCAAATTTCCGCACTTCTGCATCTTTTTTACTTAAGAACAGCTTAATGTTAAATTAAGATTTGCTTAAGATTACAACAATCCGTTGTATTTTCTAACAAACCACTCGGTTGCTAGACATAAGGTTAAAAGCAACAGTAACCATTTCCATTCGATCAAAGGCTCTTTGATCACTACTTCTTTCTGAACCGGAAGGTATTCTTTATTTTGAGATAAAAATTGAAGCAGATCCTTTATTTCATTCGGGAAAAAGACTTTACCGTTAGTATTTTGTGCCAACAGCTTTAATCGCTTGAAATCAGGGTTGACGAATTGTTTTTCAATATTAAAATCAAGGACTTCAAAAGAACCCGATTCTTTAGTTTTTGATTTTTTTTCGGTAACGATAAAACTATAATTCCCGGCAGAAAGATTCGCAAAATTTACTTTAAAAGCCCGATTCGCTTTCATAAAATTATAGTTCTTAACCTGATTGGTTTCTTTATTTTTCAATGAAATTGACAATTCTGCATTTTCATCAAATTCATAATTTTTATTAAAGAACTGAGCTGTGATCCCGATAGTTTCGCCACTGTTATAAAAACGCTGGTAATCGATCAGCAGTGTTTTTCTATCTGAATTTGTTGCTAAATATTGTATGATCTTATCCGTCAATAAATCAAAATCTTTGAATGATTTTTGACTTAGGTAACTTTCCATCCGCCATTTCCAGATGTTTTCCCCGAAAAGATACCCTCTTCTTTGATTTCCTTCTTCTTTGAAAGCTAACAAAGGATTAGTTGTTTCGATATTTCTGACCTTAGCAAACAACAATGTATTTTCAGTTCCTGAAGATCGGATAGCTCCGAATTTATTTTCTAACGGCGGAAAATTATTAAAATGAATATCTTCCTGTAAGAAAGCATTAAAAACAGGATTAAAATCCGGAGAATAACTCTCCGTTTGATTGTTCATTCTGAAAACAAAATCATGTTGTACGCTGTTTAAGAAATCGAAATCTGTATTTTTTCCGGTTATGATCCAGGTTCCTAATTTTAGTTTAGCATTTGCATCAAAAATAAATCGGAACTTAGGTGTAGGTTGATACAAAATGACAACATTATATTGACTTAGATCACTTATCTTATCAGGAGTCAGTAACGTAACTTTTCGTTCCTGATTCTTTTCAATACTTCTCTTTAAAGCACCTAAATCGGGATGGTTTATTTCACTGATAATAGCAATTTCCGTTCGTTGGTCAATGACATCAACAACAAATGGCTTGCTGTTGTTTTTTTTATTCTTTTCAACTAAAGAACTACTCAATGTAGCTGTATATTTTTGATTACCGATCACATTTGCCTCCAAATAAACCTGAACAACCTGAGATTGATGTTTGCTGTCAAAATAAACTGATTGTTTAGCAACAACACTTCCCCTATTCATGATTTGTAAAGAAGATTCTATACGCCTTGAACCGTTATAGCTTAAAAATAATTCAACAGGAAACTTATTCTTATGAAAAGCATACGGATTAACATTGATCTTGTCGATCTTTAGGTCCAAAACAGTCGCTGTATCACCCAGCACAACCGGATAGACCGGAGTGTTTTCCGTAAAGCTATATACATAATCATTTCCATAGGTTTGATTACCGTCTGTAACTAAAATAACCGGAGCTTTTCTATTTCTAAAAAGTTGTTTTACTTCCTCGCTAAGTCTCTCTATTTGTGTTTGTTTACCTTTAAAATCTAAAGTTTTAAACGAAGTTATTTTTTGGTCGAACTGAAATACGTGAATATCAAAATTTTCTTTGATATCATGATCTTCCTGAATTGCTTTTAAAACATTTTCAACCTCATTTTCAGCTTTTAAATCAGCTACCGATTCGGAATTATCCAGAAAAACAGGAAGTGGCGTTTTTTCAATTTCGTATTTCTTTGTGCTAAAAACCGGATTGATAAGCAATACAAAAGCTAAACACCAACTTAAAAAACGTAAAAAAGCCAATAAAAAGTACTTAAGCGTTCTTTCATTGGCTTTATACAGGTATTGATAATACGACAAACAAGCAGCTATAATAAAAGCTAAACTCAATAATAATAACGTGCCTGAAGTCATAATAATAGTTTCTTTTTAAGTTAACATTCCACCGTCAACATTCAATACTTGTCCGGTAATATAAGCACTCATATCTGATGCTAAGAACACACAAGCATTTGCTACGTCATCAGGAGTTCCTCCTCTTTTCAACGGAATAGCTTCTCTCCAGCCTTTAACCACCTCTTCATTTAATTTTGCCGTCATTTCTGTTTCAATAAATCCGGGAGCGATTGCATTGCAACGGATATTTCTGGATCCTAGCTCTAAAGCTATCGATTTAGTAAATCCGATCATACCTGCTTTTGATGCAGCATAATTAGCCTGTCCGGCATTTCCTTTAACTCCCACTACACTACTCATGTTGATAATGGAACCGGCTCTGTTTTTTAGCATGGTTCTCTGAACGGCTTTAGTCATATTGAAAACAGACTTCAGGTTGATTTCAATTACTTTATCAAAATCTTCTTCAGACATACGCATTAAAAGGTTGTCTTTTGTTATTCCGGCGTTATTTATTAGGATATCAACCGTACCGAAGTCGGCTAAAACATCGTCAACTAATTTTTGCGCTTCACCGAAATCAGCAGCATTTGATTGGTATCCTTTTGCTTTAATTCCTAAAGCATTTAATTCATTTTCTAATTCCTGAGCTGAAGCAGCAGATGAACTGTACGTAAAAGCAACATTAGCACCGTTCTTGGCAAATATTTCTGCTATTCCTTTCCCGATACCTCTACTGGCTCCGGTAATAATAGCAACTTTTCCTTCTAATAATTTCATTTTTGTCAGTTTGTTAAAAATTTAAAGCAAATATAACAATTTCGATATTATGGATATAGTCTTCCTCTTTTAAAGTTATCCTAATTTTATCTGTCAGTTGTATAAAAAAAGCCTCGGCTAACCGAGGCTTCAAATTTTATATAGAATAGGAAATTATCCTAAAACTTCTTTCACTTTTTTACCGATCTCAGCCGGTGAATCTACTACAAAAATTCCGTTCTCTCTCATGATACGTTTTTTAGCTTCAGCAGTATCATCGGCACCACCTACGATAGCTCCTGCATGTCCCATTGTTCTACCTTTAGGAGCTGTTTCTCCTGCGATAAAACCAACAACCGGTTTACGGTTACCGTCAGCTTTAACCCAACGAGCTGCATCAGCTTCTAATTGTCCACCGATCTCACCGATCATGATGATACATTCCGTTTCTGCATCGTTCATTAGTAATTCAACTGCTTCTTTAGTTGTAGTACCAATGATCGGGTCACCACCGATACCGATTGCAGTTGTGATACCTAATCCTTGTTTTACAACCTGGTCAGCAGCTTCATACGTTAAAGTACCAGATTTAGAAACAATACCTACTTTTCCTTTTTTGAAAACGAAACCAGGCATAATTCCTACTTTTGCTTCTTCAGGAGTAATTACTCCGGGACAGTTAGGTCCGATTAAACGACAACCTTTATCTTTAATATAATCGAATGCTTTGATCATGTCTGCTACAGGAATACCTTCTGTAATACAAATGATTACTTTGATACCGGCTTCTGCAGCTTCCATAATAGCATCTGCAGCAAATGCAGGCGGAACAAATATAATAGAAGTATCGGCACCTACTTGGTCTACTGCATCTTTCACAGTATTGAAAACAGGTTTGTCTAAATGAGTTGAACCACCTTTACCCGGTGTTACACCTCCTACAACGTTTGTACCATATTCAATCATTTGTGATGCATGGAAAGTACCTTCACTACCAGTAAATCCTTGAACAATTATTTTTGAATTTTTATTAACTAAAACGCTCATAGTTTGAGATTATTGATTTGTTATTATTTATTCTACAAAAATAAGTTTTTAAACAAAATAGCCATGTGTTTTTAAAAATATTTTCATGGATTTTTGCTAAATTAGTATCCTTTTAGGGCTTACTTCTTTTGTTTTTATTTATTTTTTAAAATTTCTATGATCTCAGGAATTCTCTTGATATTGGCTAATTGTTTTAATTTTTCACGAGATTCTTCTGCCGGATATCCGAAATAGACTTTTCCGCCATCTAAAGATTTCGAAATCCCCGATTGTGCTAAGACAACAGCTTTAGAACCTATCGTAATACCACTAGTGGTACCTACCTGCCCCATAGCGTTACTTCGTCCTCAATCACTACACAACCGGCTATTCCGGTTTGCGCCGCAATTAAACATTTTTTACCGATCATAGTATCATGCCCCACATGCACCTGATTGTCTATTTTAGTTCCTTCACCGATGGTTGTATCTCCGGTTACTCCTTTGTCTATAGTACACAAAGCACCGATCCCGACATTGTCTTCGATCACTACCCTACCTCCTGAAAGTAACTGGTCAAAGCCTTCCGGACGCTTTTTATAATAAAAAGCATCAGCTCCTAAAATACTTCCGGAATGGATAATAACATTATCTCCGATAACGGTATTATCATACAAGGTTACGTTAGCATGAATCAAACAATTTTTACCGATGACTACATTATGACCAATAAAGCAATTAGGCTGAATAACGGTTCCTTCTCCTATCTCTGCTGTTTCGGAAATGGATATTGAAGCCGAAAGAAAGGGCTTAAAATGCCTGGTCAGCTTATTAAAATCCCGAAAAGGATCGTCAGAAACCAATAAAGCTTTTCCTTCCGGGCATTCAACTTCTTTGTTTATCAAAACAATGGTTGCAGCCGACTGAAGTGCCTTGTCGTAATATTTAGGATGGTCCACAAAAACGATATCTCCCGATTCTACTACGTGAATTTCGTTCATTCCCAAAACGGGAAAATCCGCATTACCGACATAATCACACTCAATGATTGCGGCAATTTCTTTTAAGCTATGTTTTCTATAAAATTTCATCAAAAAACCCCAATAAAACATTGGGGCCGTTTTTTAAAAATTAAACTCTTTCCATATATTTTCCGGTAGCAGTATCAATTTTAACTTTATCACCTTCATTGATAAATAAAGGAACGTTTACTGTTGCTCCGGTTTCTACTGTAGCCGGTTTTGTTGCGTTTGTTGCCGTATTACCTTTAACTCCCGGTTCAGTGTAAGTTATCTCTAATACAACAGAAGCCGGCATATCTACAGCTATAGGCAATTCAGTTTCTGTATTGATCTGAACCATTACATTCTCTCCTTCTTTTAATAGATCAGGAGCATCTAAGATATTTTTGTTTAAGGTAATTTGTTCAAATGTTTCATTATTCATGAAATGAAAATCTTCTCCTTCTCTGTATAAATACTGAAAAGTATGTGTTTCAACACGAACTGTTTCAATTTTATGACCAGCAGAAAAAGTATTATCCAAAACTTTTCCTGTTGTTAATGATTTTAGTTTGGTTCTAACGAAAGCAGGACCTTTTCCTGGTTTTACGTGCAAAAATTCAACGATCTTATAAATATCGTGGTTAAACTTAATACATAATCCGTTTCTAATATCTGCTGTTGTAGCCATGTTTTTTTATTTAATTTTTGTTTATGTTTTAATAAATTCCTGAATACCCTTTCATCACACCTCTCGATGAATCTTTAATAAACTGAATAATTTCATCACGTTCATTTGTAGCTTCCATTTCAGCTTCTATAATTCCTAAAGCTTGTGACGTGTTATAGTTCTTTTGATATAAAATTCGGTAAATATCCTGAATTTCCCTAATTTTTTCTGTTGAAAAACCTCTTCTTCTTAATCCTACTGAGTTGATCCCAACATACGAAAGCGGTTCTCTTGCTGCTTTTGTAAAAGGTGGAACATCTTTACGTACTAATGAACCTCCGGTTACAAAAGAGTGACTTCCGATTGAACAAAACTGATGTACGGCTACCATTCCTGCCAATACTACAAAATCGCCTACTGAAATATGTCCTGCCAGATTAGTATTGTTCGAAAAGATACAATTATCCCCTACTATACAATCGTGTGCAATATGACAGTAGGCCATAATTAAACAGTTCTTTCCGATAACCGTTTTCATACGGTCTGTTGTTCCTCTGTTGATGGTTACACATTCGCGGATCGTGGTATTGTCACCAATCTCAACAATAGTGTCTTCTCCTTGATATTTCAGATCCTGTGGTGGTGCAGAGATCACTGCTCCCGGGAAAATATTACAGTTTTTTCCGATGCGGGCTCCTTCCATGATGGTTACATTAGAGCCTATCCAGGTTCCTTCCCCTATTTCAACATTGTTGTGAATGGTTGTGAAAGGATCAATTACGACATTTCTTGCGATTTTTGCCCCCGGATGAACGTATGCTAACGGTTGATTCATATTTTGAAATGTTTTTTAATCTAAAGGATTATTTTGATTTAACAATTTGAGCCATTAATTCGGCTTCTGTCACCAATCTACCATTAGCATAAGCATAACCCTGCATGTGGCAAATTCCTCTTCGTATCGGTGATAACAACTCTAATTTAAAGAACAATGTATCACCGGGAAGTACCGGATGTTTAAAACGTACATTATCAATTTTCATGAAGTAAGTTAAATAATTTTCCGGATCGGGAACGGTACTTAATACTAAAACACCTCCGGCCTGTGCCATTGCTTCAATTTGTAAGACTCCTGGCATAACTGGCGCTCCCGGAAAATGTCCCACAAAGAACGGTTCGTTCATGGTTACATTTTTTAACCCTACTACATGAGTATCTGATAATTCCAGAATTTTGTCAACCAACAAAAACGGAGGTCTGTGCGGTAGTAATCCCATGATTTGGTTTACGTCCAAAGCCGGTTGCTGATTGATGTCGTATTTCGGTACTTGATTGCGTTCTTCTAATTTGATAATTTTAGACATCTTTTTAGCAAACTGAGTGTTTACAAAATGCCCCGGTTTATTAGCAATAACTTTACCTTTTATTTTTGTCCCGATCAATGCTAAATCTCCTAAAACGTCTAATAATTTGTGGCGGGCAGCTTCATTAGGGTAATGTAAGGTAAGATTGTCTAAAATACCGTTAGGTTTAACTGAAATATTATCTTTATCGAAAGCCTTTTTTAAATTTTCCATTGTTTCAGAGGAGATTTCCTTGTCCACATAAACAATAGCATTATTCAAATCACCACCTTTAATTAATCCGTTATTCAGTAAAGCTTCCAACTCATGTAAGAAACTGAAAGTTCTTGAATCGGCAATTTCAGTTTTAAATTCTTTAATATTTTTCATAGTAGCATTTTGAGTGCCTAAAACTTTAGTCCCAAAATCTACCATAGCAGTTACATAATATTCGTCATGTGGAATAACTGTAATTTCACTTCCTGTAGCTTCATCTGTATAGGAAATAACTTCTTTTACTTCAAAAACTCTGCGCTCAGCATTTTGTTCTACAATTTCAGCCTTTTCCAAAGCTTCAACAAAATATTTGGATGAACCGTCCATAATAGGAAGTTCAGAAGCATCTAATTCGATAATAATATTGTCAATATCGCAACCTACAACAGCAGCCAATACATGTTCCGGAGTCTGGATCTTTACTCCTTTTTTCTCTAGGTTTGTACCTCTTTGCGTATTTACAACATAATTAGCATCAGCTTCAATAACCGGTTCTCCTTCCAGATCAACACGAACAAAAGTTATCCCGTTGTTAATCGGAGCCGGTTTAAAAGTCATTGTCACTTCTTGACCGGTGTGAAGCCCCACACCTTTTAATGAAATTTCATTACCAATGGTTGTTTGTTTAACCATGACGATTTATATTAGTTTAGTTGTTATTCTTCTTCAAATTTTCTAAATCGGCTACGATTTTAGGTAAGTTCTTAAAATGTACAAAGGATTTTGCAAAATCAGCATAACCGAATGCCGGGCTTCCCTGTACGGCTTCATTGTCTTTTAAACTTTTACCGATTCCTGATTGTGCCTGAATACGAACATTATCTCCGATGGTAATATGTCCTACAATACCCACTTGCCCACCGATCTGACAATTTTTACCGATTTTTGTTGAACCTGCTACTCCGGTTTGTGAAGCGATCACCGTATTTTCTCCGATTTCAACATTATGAGCGATCTGAATTTGATTGTCTAATTTGACTCCTTTTCTGATTACTGTTGAACCCAATGTTGCTCTGTCTATTGTAGTACAAGAACCGATCTCAACATTATCTTCAATAATTACATTACCTATTTGCGGTACTTTTTTATAGGTTCCGTCTTCCTGTGGTGCAAAACCGAAACCATCCGATCCGATAATACTTCCTGAATGAATGGTACAATTATTACCAATAACCGTTTCAGAATAGATTCTGACACCTGCAAACAGAATAGTATTATCTCCTATCACTACATTATCGCCTATAAAACTGTTCGGATAAATCTTTACGTTATTTCCTATAGTTACATTTTTTCCGACATAACTAAAACTTCCCAGATACAGATCATCACCATAAGTAACTCCTTCAGAAATAGCGCTGGGTTGTTCAATACCGGATTTCATCAGTTTTACCTGATTGTAATACTCTAATAGCGTTGAAAACGCTTTGTAAGCATCTTCTACTTTTATTAAAGTAGTTTGTATTTCCTGTTCCGGTTCAAAAGATTTGTTAACTATTGTTACCGTTGCATTTGTTGTATATATATGATTGATATATTTCGGGTTAGCCAGAAATGTCAAAGCACCTTCTGTTCCTTCTTCAATTTTAGCTAATTTAAAGACCTCTGCGTTAGGGTTTCCTACCACTTCTCCTTCTAAAATTCCAGCTATTTGCTCTGCAGTAAATTTCATTAAATTAAAATTTAAGATAAATCTCTATGGTTAAAATAGCACCTTATAGTATTACTTTAACCCGACAAAAATATAAAATTAAATTAAAAACCTCCTTTTCCTAAGATGACTTTTGGAAAACAAATAAAATATTTAGTAACGGGTTTTGACAATGCTTTCAAGTGTAATTGATCCGATGCTTCTACTACATCTTCAATGGTTTTATCTTTCTTCAGAATCCTAATCGGCTCACTCTGTTTGTTATAAGCCTGGTTTTTCAGATTCCCTTTAAAAACAAAATAGTCTAACTCTTTATCGGAAAGTCCTGTCATTTTTGCATATTCTTCTTTGTAAGGCAGTAGTGTTTCTTTTGTTGGCTTTTCATCCATCATTTTAATCTTTAGTAAGTCTCTGTTAATAATCATCTTACATAAAGAACTTAGCACTATATCTTCATTGAACTGCCATGCTTTTACAGCGCTTAAAACATCATAATCATCTAAATAAGAGAACATCTCTAAAACAAAAGCATCAAATTGTTCGATTTTAATTTTTTTCTCCAAAAAATATTGCAGTGGCTTGCTAGCCTCTAAAATGACTCCTTTGTGATACAATTCTTTCGCTCTTTTCAGGATTTTAACCAGAGTAAGTTCGGCAACTACAGATGTTTTATGCAAATAGGCCTGCCAATACATCAAACGACGGGCAACTAAAAATTTTTCTACGGAATAAATTCCTTTTTCTTCGATAACCAGTGTATCATCTTCTACATTCATCATTTGGATCAAACGTTCGCTATTGATGTTTCCTTCCGCTACACCACTGTAAAAGCTATCCCGTTTCAGATAGTCCATTCTATCCATATCCAATTGACTGGAAATTAATTGCAACATGAATTTACGATGGTATTCTCCTTTAAAAACTTTAATAGCCAGTGCTAGTTGTCCTTCAAACTCCACATCCAATTGCTCCATAAATAAGAGCGATATCTGTTCGTGCTGAATATCTTCTACAATGCTGTGCTCCATAGCATGACTAAAAGGACCATGTCCGATATCATGCAACAAAATAGCAATATACAGCGCATTCTCTTCTTCCGGAGAAATAGCAATGCCTTTGAAACGTAGTGTTTGCACAGCTTTTTGCATAATATGCATACAGCCTAAGGCATGGTGAAAACGGGTATGATGCGCTCCCGGATAGACCAGATAAGACATCCCCATTTGAGAGATACGACGTAATCTTTGAAAATAAGGATGTTGGATCAGATCGTAAATTAATGTATTCGGAATTGTGATAAATCCGTAAATAGGATCGTTAAATATTTTGAGTTTATTGGTTTGGCTCACGAATTAAAAATTTTCCAACAAATATAGGAATAAAATCTGCTTTAAAAATTTTATACAAAAACAGCTTTTTTGATTAGAATAAAACTTAAAAATTAACATTTTTTGTTTTATTTGACATATTAAATTCAATAAATTTGACCGTTAAATGATAATTTGATATCTAATTTTAATTTGATAAGAATATGATGTATAATTTAAAACAAAAATTGGATAAATTTCAAGCAAAAATAGAATTATCCGAAATACTTTCCCGATTACAAATAGCTGAAAATAGCGCGTTCCAATACGAAGGTATCAGATATCGTTTAAAAAATTCCAACGGAGAAAAAGATAATTTTTTTCAATTTGACCTATTAGAAACGGATAAGATATACCATATTGATGCGATCAGGAAATTATCTATCGATTATCGTTTACGATTTTTAGACACCAAATATTATAAAAATGATTATCAGGAAAGTACTATTCATAAAATCGCTGATTTTGAAGAAAAACACGGAACTGAACTAGCCAATTTTAAAATACTGGCTCCTAAAGATAGTTTTAAGTTAGATAATTATGATGATCCTTTACTGTTTATGACCTTAGGTAACGATCATTACTATTTGTTAGACCATTGGGGAAATGATCTGCACTGGTCAAAAAAATTAATGGCTTGGCCTTTAAAGAATCTAACAAACCTTATTTTCTCTACAGCACTACTAAGTTTGCTGACGACTAATCTTGTAAATCTGGGATCAGGAAATACGTTAACAGATGTCCAATTCTTAATTATTTTATTATTTAGTTGGAAATGGATCATTGCTATTACTTTTTTCTTCCTGATCAAAAAAGGGAACAATGTAAGTGAATACAACTGGAATAGTCCATTCTATAATCATTGATCGAATTTAACAACCTGATTTTTTCAAAGAAGTGCTCATTTACAGAGCGAAATATGAGCGATAAAAAATCTTAATAATGAGATTCCTCTCGTTCAGAATGAGAATAAAAACGTAAACAATCCATAAGTTAATAATCCAACTTCAGTTGATTGTTTTTTACATTATTACAATACTAAAGCTTTCTTTCTACAAGGAAGCTTTTCGTTTTTTGTATGCTTCGCACATTTTTTCAGAAACACAGTAGCATAATGAAATTTTTTAAACAAATTTTATACAATCTTTAATAAAATCTTCGTTTAATTAATAGTAAATTGCGCATTAAAATAGATACTATGAACAAAATCAAAATATTATGGGTTGATGATGAAATCGACCTGTTAAAACCTCATATATTATTCCTAGAAAAGAAAAATTACGAAGTAATAACTTGTAATAACGGCCAGGATGCTATTGATCTATTTGACGAAAACAACTTTGATATCGTTTTTTTAGATGAAAACATGCCCGGATTGAGCGGTTTAGAAACACTAGCTGAGATCAAAGAAAGAAAATCTTCGGTTCCGGTAATCATGATCACAAAAAGTGAAGAAGAATACATCATGGAAGAAGCGATCGGTTCTAAAATTGCCGATTATCTGATCAAGCCGGTCAATCCGAACCAAATTTTACTAAGCTTAAAGAAAAATTTAGATCACTCCCGATTGGTTTCAGAGAAAACAACCTTAGACTACCAGAAGGAATTTCGAAAAATTGCCATGGACTTAGCAATGGTTAATTCCTTTGAAGACTGGATCGAACTATACAAAAAATTGGTGTATTGGGAAATGGAACTCGAAAATATTGATGACCAAAGTATGGTAGAAATATTGGAAAGTCAGAAGACTGAAGCAAATGTTCAATTCGGAAAATTCATTGAAAAAAACTACGAAGACTGGATTCAGGATCCGGATGATGCTCCTGTGTTATCGCATCAGCTTTTCGGAAAATTAGTAGCTCCTGAGATCCGTAAAAAAGATAAACCCATTCTTTTTGTCGTGATCGACAACTTGAGATATGACCAATGGAAAGCCTTTGAGAACATTGTGAACAATTACTATAAATTAGAAAAAGAAGTAAGCTACTACTCTATTCTTCCTACTGCGACTCAATATGCCAGAAATGCTATTTTCTCAGGTCTATTACCTTTAGAAATGGAAAAGAAATTTCCTCAATACTGGAAAAATGATGTTGACGATGGCGGAAAAAACTTGTTTGAAGCCGAATTTTTAACTGAGCAATTAAAACGTTTAGGTTTAAACATTAAACAAGAATATTACAAGATCACTAATTTTAAAGACGGAAAAAAATTAGTTGAAAATTTCAAAGCACTAAAAAATAACGAACTTACTACTGTTGTTTACAACTTTGTAGACATGCTTTCACATTCTAAAACAGAAATGGAAGTGGTAAAAGAGCTGGCTTCAAATGATAAAGCCTATCGTTCTTTGACTGTTAGCTGGTTTAAAAATTCGCCTTTACTTGAAATTATCCAACAAGCACAACAATTAGGTTTTAGACTAATACTAACAACCGACCACGGAACCATTAACTGTAAAAATCCTTCCAAAGTGATCGGTGATAAAAATACATCATTAAATCTTCGTTATAAAACAGGTCGCAGTCTGACTTACGAAGAAAAAGATGTTTATGCTGTGAAAGATCCTAAAAAAATAGGGTTACCGGCGATCAACATGAGTAGTTCTTTTATTTTTGCAAAAAACGACTTATTTTTAGCCTACGTTAATAATTATAATCATTACGTAAGTTATTATCGCAATACATATCAACACGGCGGAATTTCACTGGAAGAAATGATCATTCCGTTTTTAGTATTAGAACCGAAATAAACCGTTTATAGCAGTAAAATATATGACCCTGACTTACTCTTTAGATGAAATTGAGAACGTGGCTAAAGAAATTTTAGCCATTCCTCTGTTAAAAAAGGTAATTACTTTTCACGCCGAAATGGGTGCCGGAAAAACAACACTTATTAAAGCTTTGGTCAAAGAGCTAGGAGTTGCTGATAATTCCAGCAGTCCTACTTTTTCTTTGGTTAATGAATACGAAGATCTGAATGGAGATCCGGTTTATCATTTTGATCTTTATCGTTTAAATTCGGAAGAAGAAGCTTATGATATGGGTATTGATGAATATTTTTATTCCGGGAATTGGTGCTTTATCGAATGGCCGGAAAAAACACCAAACCTGATCCCAATAGACCATGCTGCTATTTCCATAAAAGTAAAACCTGGAGGAAAAAGAGAATTACAAATCAAAAACTAATGATGTCCTTACCCCAAACACTAACAGCAGACAGCCTTATATTTGATCTGGACGGTACTCTCTGGGATGCTTCAGAAAGTACTGCAAAGGCATGGAATCAAGCACTTGAAGAGTTTGGTCAGAAAAACCATTCCATCAATGCTGAACAGGTACGTTCGTTTTCAGGTCAGAGAGTTGAGATCATTCTGAAAGAGAATTTTTCTTTTCTCACGGAAAAAGATATTGATCTTTTTTTTGAGACCTATAAGAAAAACGAAACGATTTATTTACAAAAAGAAGGCGGTTCCTTATTTCCGGATGTAAAAGAAACACTAGAGCAGCTTAAAGAAAGGTACAATTTATTCATTGTCAGCAATTGCTTATCCGGATATATCGAGAATTTTTTAAATTTCCACGAACTGAACCATTTATTTAACGATTTTGAATGTTCCGGTAATACAGGACAACCTAAGACCTATAACATAAAACAGGTTATTCAGAGAAATCAATTAAAAACTCCTGTATACATAGGTGATACCATATGGGATTTTGAAGCAGCACAGAATAATAATATCCCCTTTGTATATGCTCAATATGGCTTTGGTACGATTGAATTACCTTCATTTTATATCCGGCAGTTCAGAGAATTACTGGATTAAATTTTAATAAAATCACTTTCAGAAAGTTAACAGAATGAAGAATTCCTATTTTATTCCCTGTAAAATTAAATTTCTGATTCCTGAACGCTTTTAAATCTTTATTTTTTTTCCTAAATTGGCACTCCTTAACTAAAACCAAAATATGGCTATTTTCAGTCCGTTTTCAAAAGCTCAGTTGCTTCCTCAGGAAGAAAAGCTTGAAGTTACAAAACACAAGAGCGAGTTATTTATCGGAATTCCTAAAGAAATTGCTTATCAAGAAAGAAGAATTTGTTTAGCTCCCGATGCAGTCGCCTCTTTAATTTCTCACGGACACCGGGTTTTAATTGAAGCCGGAGCCGGAGAAAGTTCCAGCTATGCCGACAAAGAATACCAAGATGCTGGGGCTGAAGTAACGAACGATACACAAAAGGTTTTTAGTTGCCCGATGATACTGAAAGTAGAACCGCCAACATTACCTGAAATAGAAATGATGAACCCACAAACGATTCTCATTTCAGCAATCCAGTTAAAAACACAACGCAAGGAATATTTTCAGGCTCTGGCACAAAAAAGGATTACAGCATTAGCCTTTGAATTTATAAAAGATGAAGACGGCTCTTACCCTGCGGTACGTTCTCTCTCAGAAATTGCAGGAATTGCCTCTATCCATATCGCAGCCGAGTTAATGATTAATCAGAATATCGGTAAAGGATTGCTTTTCGGGAATATTACAGGTGTTCCTCCTACTGAAGTTGTAATCATAGGATCCGGAACCGTTGCAGAATATGCAGCACGAACAGCTCTCGGCTTAGGTGCCAATGTAAAAGTTTTTGACAACTCGATCACTAAATTACGTCGCCTTCAGAACACCTTAAACCAAAGAATCTTTACATCAACCATACAAGAAAAAATACTTTTAAAAGCACTGAGACGTTGTGATGTAGCCATCGGAGCCATGCGCGGCAAAAACCGAGCTCCTATAGTCGTTACTGAAACCATGGTTGAATATATGAAAAAAGGCGCTGTTATTGTGGATGTAAGTATTGACACCGGTGGTTGTTTTGAAACCTCAGAAGTGACCACTCATGATAAACCAACATTTATTAAGAACAATGTAATTCACTATTGTGTGCCTAATATCCCTTCGAGATATTCCAAAACGGCATCAATGTCTATCAGTAATATTATTTCTCCTTTCTTACTGCATATTGCTGATGACGGCGGAATTGAAAGTGCCATTCGTTGCAATCGCGGTTTAAAGAACGGGATCTACATGTATCATGGCTTATTAACCAACAGATCTATAGCCGATTGGTTTAGCCTGGAATTCAGAGATATTAATTTAATCGTTTTCTAACCACAATGTTCTTTCGTTAAATTTGTTAAAAGAATATAAATATTAAGCGCCAATACAAAATTTAGTTTTTACCTTTGGCAAAAAGAATTTAGAAGAATGAAATTCAAATTTCGATTAGCCTATTATTTATTCGGGCTTTTTATTGGTATTTATTTTGTAGTTTATTTTTTAGGTGCTAAAGCAAAATCAAGAGGTGTTGAATTCTGTTATTTACCCAATTGCAGAGTTTTACAGGATTTACGAAAAAAACCTTTAGATATAACTCCGGAAGCGGATCAACAATTGCACCAAGGCTGGGTAAATCTTGATGATATAAAAAAGACATTAGAATATGGTGATGTAGATTTTTCTCAAAGTAATAAAGCTTACAAAAAAGGTAAAATTTATGTCATAGAGGGCAAAAATGCTAAAAATGAAGAAATTACCATAACTATGATTAATTACCCTAGTAAAGCTGTTTTAGAAAAAGTAGAAAAAAATTAAAAAATATTTTCAAAACGCTTGCAAATATAAATAATGGGTGTATATTTGCACTCGCATTTCAGAAGTAGAAATGTTAATACAAAAGGGCGATTAGCTCAGCTGGTTCAGAGCACCTCGTTTACACCGAGGGGGTCGGGGGTTCGAATCCCTCATCGCCCACAAAAATTTAATCCCGCTTTAAGCGGGATTTTTTATTTCTTCCTATTTCTTTTTTCTCATTCTTATCGAATATTCAACATTACTGAACTTTAACATCAATTAACCTTTAAAAGTTTTATCTAAACTTAAGATAAGCCAATTTTACCGTTCAAAAAACTTAAAAACCATTTCAAAAGAATTTATGAAGAAAAACATTTTACCATTAGCGCTGGGAGGTCTCGGCATTGGCACTACAGAATTTGTAATTATGGGCTTACTACCCGACGTAGCTCAAAACTTACAGATCAGTATCCCCAAGCCGGTCATCTAATTTCAGCCTATGCTTTAGGAGTGGTTATCGGCGCTCCGGTTTTAGTTGCTCTTTCCTCTCAACATCCTCCTAAAAAGATTTTAATGTATCTAATGGCTATTTTTACATTGTTCAACGGACTTTCTGCCTTAGCGCCTGATTATTGGAGTTTACTCATTTTACGTTTCTTATCCGGATTGCCACACGGAGCCTTTTTCGGTGTTGGTACAGTTGTTGCCACCCGACTGGCATCTCCCGGAAAACAAGCACAAAGTATCGCCATGATGTTCACCGGATTAACCATAGCAAATTTAGCAATGGTACCATTAGTAACTTATATAGGTCATACATATACCTGGAGATGGGCATTTGGTATAGTAGCTATTTTAGGTCTTATAACACTAATAACCTTAAAAACATTATTACCGTTTTTACCACGATTAAGTAGCAATACAGGAAGATCCGAATTTGCTTTTCTTCAATCAAAACAAGCCTGGCACGTCATACTCATTACAGCGATAGGTTTCGGAGGATTATTTGCCTGGTTCAGCTATATATCACCATTAATGACCGAAGTATCCGGTTTTTCAGAAGACAGTACGGCTTATATTATGATCCTGGCTGGCGCCGGAATGGTTTTCGGTAATATATTAGGAGGTATTTTAGCTGATAAAATGAGCCCTTCAAAAGCAAGTGCACTTTTACTTTTTATAATGACTTTAGCATTAATTACCGTATTTTTCTTTTCAGAATATAAATTTATTGCTTTAATTCTGACTTTTATTTGCGGCGCCTTATCCATGTCTGTTTCTTCACCTATCAACATGATGATGCTCTCTTCTGCAAAAAATTCAGAAATGATTGCCGCAGCCTTCATGCAAGCCGCATTCAACATCGCCAATACTTTAGGTGCCTTTTTTGGCGGACTTCCTTTAGAGAACGGGCTTTCTTACAATTATCCTTCTTTAGTTGGTGCGCTAATGGCTTTCTCAGGATTCCTATTAAGCTTAGCCTATATCAAAAAATACCGAAATCAAAGTACATAAAAAAAGGCTGTTAAAAACAGCCTTTTTATTTTATAATTTTCGTCTTTGTTTCTCTTTTTTTAGCAACATCAACTCCCTGCTGGTTTGACCGGCAACAGATGTGTTCTCTTCTGCTCTTCTGATCAAATACGGCATCACATCACGTACCGGACCAAAAGGCAAATATTTAGCAACATTATACCCGTGTGCAGCTAAATTATAACTAATATTATCACTCATTCCGTATAATTGTCCGAAAAATACCCGCTTATCATTTTTAGTAATACCTTTTTGCGCCATCAATTCCATTAACTTATACGAACTATGTTCATTGTGAGTTCCTGCAAAAACAGCCATGTGGTCAATATGATCAAGCATATAAGCCACAGCAGCATCATAGTTTTCATCAGTCGCTTGTTTGCTAACACAAATAGGAGATTTATAACCTTTTTCCTGAGCACGATTATTTTCTTTTTCCATATAAGCACCCCGAACCAATTTCATCCCGATATGAAATCCTTCTTTTTTTGCTTCTTCATGTAGCTTTTTAAGGCAATCCAATCTGTCCCAACGATACATTTGAAGCGTATTGTAAACGACTGCTTTCTCCTTATTGTATTTACGCATCATTTGAGCTACCAAATCATCAGCAGCATCCTGCATCCAACTCTCTTCTCCGTCAATTAAAAGCGCAACATCTAATTCATAAGCTGTTTTACACACCTTATCAAAACGTTCTTCTACTTTTTTCCATTCTAATTTCTCTGATTCGGTCAGTTCCTCCCCTGCTCCAATTTTTTCATACAAGGCAAAACGTCCGAAGCCGGTTGGTTTAAACACTGCAAAAGGAATAGCTAAACGCTCTTTTGCGAACACAATTGTTTTAAGTGTAATTTCAAGAGCAGAATCAAACTGTATCTCCTCTTCTTTTCCTTCTACTGAATAGTCCAATACAGAGGATACTCCTTTGGTAAACATCTTATCCACTACCGTTAAGCAATCATTTTCGTTCACTCCCCCGCAAAAATGATCAAAAACCGTTGAGCGAATTAATCCCTCCACCGGCAAATGTGCTTTCAACGCAAAGTTGGTTACTGCAGTACCTATCTTTACAAGTGGCTCACTTTCAATTAATTTGAATAAAAAATAAGCTCTTTCTAACTCGGTATCACTTTTTAAAGCAAAAGCTATTTCCGTGTTGTCAAAAATTTTTTCCATTTTAAGAAATCATAAAATTGCTCTGCAAATATACTTCAGTAACCTATTATTTTAAATAAAAATTACCGTATTTTGCAGAAAAATTAAATTTTACAATGCAAACCATAAAAGCCAATCATTACGAAATATTTTTTAACGAAAATTGCTATCAGTATTTAGCCGAACTATTAACGACTGACCGTTATTCAAAAGTATTCGTAATTGTTGATGAAAATACATCTCAATATTGTTTACCTGCTTTTTTATCACAGTTAGTTACCGAAATAACAATTGAAATCATTGAATTAGAAGCAGGCGAACAGCATAAAAATATTGCGACTTGTTTAGAGGTTTGGCAGGCTATGACAGATCTTGGCGGTGACAGAAAGAGCATTGTTCTGAATCTGGGAGGTGGTGTTGTAACCGATCTAGGTAGTTTTGTAGCTTGTACATTTAAAAGAGGAATCGATTTTATCAATATCCCTACTACTCTACTTTCTATGGTTGATGCTTCTGTAGGAGGTAAAAATGGTGTTGATCTGGGAAATCTAAAAAATCAAATCGGAATCATCCGCGAACCTAAAGCTGTTCTTATTGATACTGCTTTTTTATCCAGTTTATCTTCCAGAGAAATGCGCTCCGGATTAGCAGAGATGCTAAAACACGGAATAATTGCTGATAAAACTTATTGGAATAAATTTAAAAATTTAAAAGACTTAAGTACAGAGGATTTAGACACTTTAATTTACCAATCCGTTGAAATAAAAAACAGCATCGTATCTGAAGATCTGACAGAAAACGGAATTAGAAAAGCTTTGAATTTCGGGCATACATTAGGTCACGCTATCGAAAGTTATTTTTTAGAGAACGAGAATAAAGAAAATCTTTTACACGGAGAAGCTATTGCGATCGGAATGATCTTAGAAGCTTACCTTTCAACGGTAAAAGGCTTTTTGATAAATGAAGAATATCAGGAAATCAAATACCATTTGAATGACATCTACGAAATCGTAGATTTTGACGAAAAAGATATTCAAAATATCATCGATTTGATGATTTATGATAAGAAAAATGAGTTTGGGAAAGTTCAATTTGTATTACTCGAAAGTATCGGCAAGATAAAAATTAATCAATTCTGCGATAACGATTTGATTTACAATGCTTTTGAAGATTACCAAAAGTGACTTTTTTTTAATTCTTAATTTGTATTTTATAATACAATATTTTTTATTTTTGCCGCTATGAAAGCATTAAAACTGACAAGCATCTGTCTGAATCCCATAAGTGTTCAAAAGAGCACTCGATTTGCATTTGCTAAAAGTTTATATACTACTACTTTCATCGATATCTTTATGTTTTTAAAAGCAATACACGAGAAGTTCCCTATCTTTTTCGCTAATATCAGAGTTTAAAAAAATAAGAATCAATTGATTTTTTTAGTTTTTACTTATTTTTTTAACTTTATATAAAATTTTATAGATGAAGACAAGTTATTACGACTTAATTAATCAAACTTTTTATTTTCCACAAGAAGAATTCACTTTAAATAAAGATAATTTACAGTTTCACGGTATTGACCTGATGAAACTAGTGGAAGAATATGGTACTCCGTTGAAGTTCACCTATCTTCCGAAGATTTCAAAAAATATCAAACGAGCTAAAACCTGGTTCCGTAATTCAATGGAAAAATTGGATTATGACGGTAAATATTACTACTGTTATTGTACCAAAAGTTCGCATTTTAAATTTGTTCTAGACGAAGCTCTAAAAAATAATATCCACATTGAAACGTCTTCTGCTTACGATATCAATATTGTAGAAAAATTGATTGAAGACGGAAAAATAAATAAAAATACTTTTGTAATATGTAACGGTTTCAAACGCGAACAATACATTGAAAATATTGCTCGTTTAATTAATAACGGACATAAAAATACAATGCCTGTTATTGATAATTATGAAGAGTTAGACTTGTTGCAAGAACAAATCAAAGGTAAATTTAAAATAGGAATCCGTATTGCAGCGGAAGAAGAACCGAAATTTGAATTCTATACTTCTCGTTTGGGAATAGGATATAAAAACATTGTTCCTTTTTACCGCAAACAGATTCAGGATAATAAAAAAGTTGAACTGAAAATGCTTCACTTCTTTATCAATACCGGAATACGTGATACGGCATACTACTGGAATGAGCTTTTAAAATGTATGAAAGTTTACATTGCTCTTAAAAAAGAGTGTCCTAGTCTTGATAGTTTGAATATCGGTGGTGGATTCCCTATTAAGAGTTCATTAGCTTTTGATTATGATTACCAATACATGGTGGAAGAAATTCTGAACCAGATCAAAATTGCTTGTGATGAAGCTGAAATTGATGTTCCTAATATTTTCACTGAATTCGGTTCGTTTACAGTAGGTGAATCCGGCGGTGCCATTTATGAAGTTTTATACCAAAAACAACAAAATGACCGTGAAAACTGGAATATGATCGACTCTTCGTTCATTACTACTCTTCCTGACACCTGGGCAATCAACAAGCGCTTTGTTATGATGGCTGTGAATCGATGGAATGACTCCTATGAAAGAGTACTTTTAGGAGGACTAACTTGTGATAGTGACGATTATTACAATTCTGAACAACACATGAATGCCGTTTACTTACCTAAATACAATAAAGAAAAACCTTTATATATAGGATTTTTTAATACCGGAGCTTATCAGGAAACTATAGGAGGATTCGGAGGATTACACCACTGTTTAATCCCTCAGCCCAAACACATTTTGATCGATCGGGATAAAAACGGAATTATAGCTACCGAAATTTTCTCGGAACAACAAAAAGCGGACGATGTATTAGAAATTTTAGGGTACAATAAAAAACAACAATAATCATAAACTGCTCCGATATTTTATAAAAACATTCGAGTCGGTAAAAAATAAAAAACATGAAAGGACCAATTAGTCAATTTGTAGAAAATCATTACCTACACTTTAACGCTGCAGCTTTAGTAGATGCTGCAAAAGGATACGAAACACATTTACTTGACAACGGAAAAATGATGGTTACTTTGGCCGGTGCCATGAGTACAGCCGAATTAGGAAAGTCATTAGCCGAAATGATCCGTCAGGATAAGATCCATATTATCTCTTGTACCGGTGCGAATCTGGAAGAAGACATCATGAATCTTGTAGCACATAACTCTTACAAGAGAGTACCTCATTATCGCGATCTTTCTCCTCAGGAAGAATGGGAATTATTAGAAAATCATTACAATCGTGTGACTGATACTTGTATCCCTGAAGAAGAAGCTTTCCGAAGACTACAATCACATCTGCATGACATCTGGAATAAAGCAGACAAAGCCGGAGAACGTTATTTCCCGCACGAGTTCATGTATCAGATGATCAATTCCGGAGTTTTAGAGCAGTATTATGAAATTGATCCTAAAGATTCATGGATGGTTGCTGCTGCTGAGAAAAATTTACCGATTGTAGTTCCGGGTTGGGAAGACAGTACTATGGGGAATATTTTTGCATCCTACTGTATTAAAGGTGAGTTCAAAGCTACTACCATGAAAAGTGGTGTAGAATACATGATGTGGTTAGCGGATTGGTACAAAAACAATTGTGAAGGAAAAGGAATAGGATTCTTCCAGATCGGAGGAGGTATTGCTGGAGATTTCCCGATCTGTGTTGTACCGATGTTATATCAGGACATGGAAATGCACGATGTTCCTTTCTGGGCTTATTTCTGTCAGATATCAGATTCCACAACCAGTTACGGTTCGTATTCGGGAGCAGTTCCGAATGAAAAAATCACTTGGGGAAAATTGGATATTCACACTCCTAAATTCATTGTAGAATCAGATGCAACCATTGTTGCGCCGCTTATTTTCGCGTATATTTTAGGTTGGTAATTTTTTAAAAAAAATCACCTTAAAATATTTGATTTTTTCATTTAGGATATTACATTTGACAAAAATACAAGACTAAAAACAACCCAATGAAAAGAGTAATTGTTGATTACGCAAAATTGACAAACGAAATCTTAACACTACTAGTTGAGAAATTCCCTGACGGCTATGATGAAACTGATATCATCCGTTTTAAAAATGCTAAAAATGAGACAATTGAAGCTGTTGAAGTCCGCACTGAAGACACTATTTATCTTGTAAAAGTAAGTACAAAACTTGCCGACAGGATTGAGAATTTTGAAGATGACGACTTAGACGGACCTGCAGATGATGATTCATTAGATGCTTTAAAAGATCTGGAAATCGCAGACGAATCTGAAGAAGATTAATATAAAAAAGGAGCTTAAAAATTTAAGCTCCTTTTTTATATTATAAATAGCGTTCTTTAATAATATTTACATGATGCATTTCATGTCCTAAAATAACATACCCATAGCCCCTACCGACATTTGATTTCCGGACACTTCTCCTCTTCTGTTCAACTGTTCTTCTTTAAAATTTTCAAATAATGAAATTGTTGCTTTTCTAACCGTCTGAAATTCTTTTAATAAACTTTCCATACATCTGTCATTTGCATTAGCAAATTGAACAAAATCATTTTCTTCAAAACCGGGTAAAGCTGTTTTATCATTGCGAGCCACCCTCAAACTTCTGTATGAAAATATACGTTCAGTATCCGTTATATGAAGCAGGATATCTTTAGGTGTCCACTTATCCGATGCGTATCTGAATTCTATTTTATCTTTCGGAATTTGCTTAAAAAAAGTTACCAACTCTTCTTCTTGTTGAAACAATCCTTCAACAATATCCTGATGTCTCGAGGCATTCTTTATATATTTCTCGTAAAAAGGCGGAAAAAAAAGTTCTATTGAATTCATAAAGGTCTAAAATTAAAAAATCCCGAAAAAATCGGGATTTAAGATATAAACAATTTATTTTTACAATTCTTTAAAGATCGTGTGCATTAAACGTTTTTTATCATTAATGCTTTCTTCGAGAGAGATCATGGTCTCTGTTCTGTAAACACCTTCAATATCGTCAATTAAGAAAATCACTTCTTTGGCATGTTTAGTATCTTTGGCACGAATTTTACAGAAAATATTAAATTTTCCGGTAGTTACATGAGCCACTGTCACAAAAGGAATTTCACTAATTCTTTCCAATACAAATTTAGTCTGAGAAGTATTATGAAGAAATACACCTACATAAGCAATAAAAGCGTAACCAAGTTTTTCATAATCCAGCGTCAATGAAGAACCTTGAATAATTCCTGCATCCTCCATCTTTTTAACACGTACGTGAACAGTACCGGCAGATATTAATAATTTTTTTGCAATATCTGTAAACGGAACTCTTGTATTGTCAATCAACATATCCAAAATTTGGTGATCAACTTCATCTAAACGAAACTTACTCATAAAAGTGCTTATATTAAATTATATTAAAACGCAATATTAGTTATTTATTTTTAATCCATTGCAAAATTTTAACAAATTATCTAAATAAAAATCAGCTTTTCGCCCTATTTTAGGGAAATTGATATTTTCTGCTGAAAATAATTTATTTGCTCCGTCAAATTCGCAATGCCCTACATTTTCTTCTAAATTACCTACTTTTGCTATTCTTGCTTCAAAAATAACCTTACCATTTTCAAGTAATTCAGAATATTGCGCCGCAAAGTTAATTATTTTTTTCTGATTATTTTCAATTATTTTCACGTTTTTATAAATAAAATCAAAAAAATGAGGAGAATTTTGAGGAATTGTTAAGTATTTTTCCAAATCGTTATCAACTATAACGTTTTCGTTAATAGCATAAACCGCTGAAATTAAAGCTATAAATACAAATTTTCTCACTGTATCACGCTCATAATCGTCCTGAAAATGCCCGGCTTCAAACAAAATTGTAGGGATTTGTTGCGCAGTTAAATAATCTCCGATACAGTTTATATTAAAACTATCATCAAAGCGCCCTATTTGATCGGGAATAACACCTTGTAAATTATCATACATCTTATTAATAACGTGCATAGCCTTTAGTCTAACATCATTAACTTCTCGTTCTTCATTATAAGCAGGAGCTAAAAATGACATTGTTGCCGGTTTTTGCAACCCAATTGTACCGAAAATAGTACGTTGATCGTGTAAATTAAAGCAATAATCAGGCTGTATTTGTTCAACAAGCTTTCTCAATACTTTACTTTCCGGTTGTGAAAGGTTAAAAGCGTCTCTGTTTAA
The DNA here is from genome assembly GCF_003148385.1 of Flavobacterium sediminis. Lineage (NCBI taxonomy): Bacteria > Pseudomonadati > Bacteroidota > Flavobacteriia > Flavobacteriales > Flavobacteriaceae > Flavobacterium > Flavobacterium sediminis. Next base: position 3,275,482 of record NZ_CP029463.1, read on the forward strand.
GTCAACTTCATTTGCATTTACACGCGTATACGCTTCTGCCCCGTCCGGATTTAAGATAGGAACCATATATAAGGTAAAATTCTCTTTAATAAAGGTATTGAATACACTATCAGAATTAAGATAATGAAGAAAATCAAGTAATCCTTTAGTAGTTGTTGATTCATTGCCGTGCATTTGAGACCACATCAATAGCTTTTTTGAACCTCTTCCAAAAGTTACTAACGGAATATCTTTCCCTAAAGTAGACTGCCCGACAACTTCTAATTTAAAATCAGTAGTAAGCGTTTTAAGAAACGGCAAAATCATTTCCAGAGTAACGTATCTCCCTTTTATTTCAGAAACTAAATTTTGTTTCGCTATATCTAATAAATTCATGGATTATAAACTTTTTACAAATGTAAACATCTTATAGTTTACAAATGTAAAACAATAAAATCTATTGATAATTTACAATTGTAATTTACTATACTAGTCCTTATTGATTAGTTATCTATGATTAAGACACATTTGTAAACCATTTTATTTATATAAACATATAATGCTATATTTCAGCATATTAAATACTAATACTTAAAGTTTTAATTATAGCACTTCACATCGTTTTTATCACTATTTACATTTGTAAACTTGCTTGTTTCAATTACTTTATTTACATTTGTGAAACAATGATGTAATACCTATTTACAATGGTAAACACTGATGAATTTACAAAAAGACTAGAAAATATCTTTGACTTTTACGGGTTAACTGCTTCTTCGTTTGCCGATAAAATCGGTGTACAACGCTCTAGTTTATCTCACCTACTCTCGGGTAGAAACAAACCCAGTCTGGATTTTGTAATGAAAGTAATTGAAGTTTTTCCGGAAGTAGACTTGTACTGGATTTTAAATGGGAAGGGAACTTTTCCTAAAACTGAAATTCAAGAAAAGAAAAAAGTAGAGTCTCCTTCTGCTCTGTCACAACCTGTTCAAAAACGGAATTCTACTTCTGATGATTTATTTAGTTCGTCAGAAAATATAGAAGAGACAAAAAATGGCGTAAATGAAATTCCTGAAGAAAAAAAATCAAATACGCAAGTTTTGGAAGAGACCTTAATAAACTCTATAAACACTTCTACTATAGATGCAATTGTCATTTTTTATGCTGATGGGACTTTTACGAAATATACTCAAAAAAAATAAGGACTTAAAATAATGCTTTACTACCTAAAACCAATTAAATATGTCCGCTCTTTCCATACGAATGCCAAAAGTTTAAAATCAACTGTGAATTCTTTCATTAAAGAAAATCAGTCAGATAGGGTGATATAACGGTCTTGTGTATGAGTAGTAGCGACTACTTTTCAGTTTCCAAATACATTATAATTAAATGAAATAGCGGCTTGGATTAATACCCAAACCGCTATTGCTTATACATGCTGTTGTGCTTAGTACTTATTTGATCTTTTTAAATTTTTAAATTGCTTGACCATTTTTCCGAATTTTTTGTCCTTTTTGTGTTTTTCAGCTACAGTTGATTCAAAATGTTCTTTTTCTCGTTTCATTTTCAGATAATTTTCGTAGAACAATTTATCTACTTTTTCACTTTCAACTGCTTCTATTACAGCACAATCAATTTCTATTGTATGGGTGCAATCTTTAAATTTACAATTTTTAGACAACTCAACTATTTTATCAAATGTTTTTTCTAATCCTCCAACTGAATCTGCGATACCTACTTCTCTGATTCCTGGATTGTCAATTATAATTCCACCATTTTCAAGAACAATTAATTCTCGGTGACTTGTAACGTGTCTTCCTTTATTTGAGCTCGCGCTAATTGTATTTGTTTTCATCAGTTCTTTACCTGAAAGATTGTTTAGAAGACTTGATTTTCCTACTCCTGACGAACCTAGTAAACAATAAGTTTTACCTTCTACAATATATTCTTTCAATTTTTCTAATCCTTTTTTGGAATCATTGCTTATAGCAATTATAGGCACTTGCTTCACTCTTTCTTGTACTCTGGTAATTAAATCAGTTAAAGCGGCATCGTTTATCAAGTCAATCTTATTTAAAATGATAATCGGTTTTACATTCGTTTCATTGCAAATTGTCAGATACCTTTCTATTCGATTGATATTAAAATTATTGTCAATTGCTTGTACGATAAAAGCAAAGTCTACATTTGTTGCTATGATTTGTTTCTCTCCTTGTTTGCCAACTGTCTGTCTTTCAATGATGGTTTTTCTGGGAAAAATAGAATGTATGAGAACTTTATTATCATCATATTCAGAAATCGCAACCCAATCTCCTACAGCAGGAAAATCTTCACGAGTATTTGCAGTATATCTTAAGTTTCCTGTGATTTCTGCATCAAATTCCCCTTTTTCAGTTTTAACAATATATCTCTCCTTATGTTCTGAAATAATTCTCCCGATTTCAAAGTCTACCAGATTGTATTGAATTCTTAGTTTTTCTATTTTGTCGTTATATCCGAAATGTTCTAATTTCATATTCTGTGTGTTTTAAAATATTGTAAACACTACAGTATTTATAAATCAATTTAAATACAAAAGCGTTCACAATCGATGTGTTTATTTGTAAAATGTAAATAAGTAGAAATGCTTCAGATATTATCTGAAGTAAGGAATGGTGATAGTCAAAGAAAATTGACTATCTATTTTACAATATCCGAATATGATATTACAGATGTAGTAGACATAAAATTTAATTAGAGCACAAAATTACAACTTTCTCTTATAGCGTACAAATAAAGCAGAGCATTTTTGTATTAAGCACAACAATAGTCTATTAATTTTGATTTTAAAAATTAAAAACTTTTTTCAGGATACTTTCCTTTTATTCCTCTGAAAAGGTTTTGTAAGAAATCAAAATCTTTATCCTTAGCTGAAGTTAAATAATAAGGTTCAAAAATTTTAACTTCTTTGTGTTCATAATCAAAAGCTACCGGCATTATAGGAACATTGGCTTTTTGAGCTATATAATAAAAACCCGTTTTCCAGTCTGTTACCTTTTTACGGGTTCCTTCAGGAGCTATTGCTAACCTGAAAACTTCTTTTTTATCAAAAATTGAGGCAATGGCATCTACTTTGTTTTCATTTTTAGCTCTGTTTAAAGGAGCACCTCCCATCCATCTAAAATAAAAACCCAAAGGAAATGTAAAAAGCTCCTTTTTGGCAACAAAATTCATCTCTAAATTTAAGATCCCTCTGGTAAAAACGCCTATAAAGAAATCATTCCAACTAGTGTGCGGTACAACAATGATGATACACTTCTTAATTTTAGCCGGGAACAAACCTGTTATCTTCCAGCCCATTAGTCTGAAAAAAATAAATTTGTATAAAATTTGCTTCATTTGGTTACAATTTAAAAACAAAAATAGCATTATATTTACGATAACAAATTTTTACTTCATGTTTCAACGCCTTTTAAGTTTCTTATTTCCTATAACAATTTACCAAAAAAAATCTGCTTTTAGTAAAAATCTTGAAGTAACTTGGAATAACGGACAATTGGTTTTGGATTCTCTTAACACCAATTATTCTTATGGAAGTTTGCAACGTATTCTGCGTAAAGGATTAAAATATATCGGTTTTGAGCGAATTAAAAATTTTGATTCTATTTTGGTTTTAGGTGTTGCAGGCGGAAGTGTGATAAAAACATTGGTGGATGAAGTAGCTTGTAAAGGAAAAATAACCGGCGTAGAAATAGATGAAAATGTGATTGAAATAGCCAATCAATATTTCGGGCTGAATGTAATTCCTAATGTAGAAATTGTAATTGATGATGCCTTTGAATTTGTTTTAAAAACTAAAGAAAAATACGATCTGATCATCATAGATATTTTTCAAGACACTCAAATGCCATCCTTTTTATTTCAAGATTTCTTCATTAACAGAGTTAATTTTTTACTTAAAGTAAATGGATTTATCTTGTTTAATACTATGGTTTTAGATCAAAAAGATAAAGAAAGGAATCAAGAATACCGTTCCTGGTTCAACAAGAACTATTCCGTGAGAATGTACCCGAAAGTTGAAGAACACAACGAATTGTTTACCATTAAAAAATTGGCTTAATTCTAATTCAGATTTTGTTTCATCTCTTTGATCTCACGTTCTTCTTCTTCAATAAGCGCACTGTAATCGCTGATGATTTCCTGAATAACGGTATTCGTTTTTAATGCCAGTTTATTTCGCATTTTCATTTTTTTTGAAAAACCGGCAGTAACCCATAAAATTATAACCAGAATTATCAAAAAAGCAGCAATTAATCTGATGTTAAATTTACCGTTTTCAATAGCTGTTCTTTCAATTGCTCTGTCAATATTCTGCTGAACTTTCGAAAGAGTCATTGACTTGTCTTTATTTTGTAATAAGACTAAAGATTCGTCCAATGTTTTACGGTTTTCATTCTTATAATACGTTCTGAAATCACTAACGACTATTTTTTTATATCCTTCAGAATTAAAGAATAACGTAGTCGGACTTACAAAAGCAATTAAAGATACTACCAATAAAAGTCCGGCTAAAGCAATTAATGTAAAATATCGGATGTTGTAATAAAAAGCCGAAAAAGAGCGCTTCCATTTTGATACATTAATCTCATTTCCCAGATCCGTTAAAAGCTGCTTTTTGTCTTTTAAGATCTGAAGTCGGTCTTCTTTAAAACCTATAACATTTTTAGTTCCATCATTATCCATAACTACATGATTTTTAATATATTTCTTGCTTTCTCTAAGTCTTCAGGAGTATCGATCCCTATACTACCGTGTTGAGTTTCCACCATTCTGATTCGCTTACCATATTCCAGATAACGAAGCTGTTCCAATTTTTCTGAGGCTTCTAAAGACAACATCGGTAAACGATAAAAATCCATTAAGGCTTCTTTTCTAAAAGCATAAATACCAATGTGTTTCATGTAACGAACACCTACATTCTCAGCTCTGGGATAAGGAATGACCGAGCGTGAAAAATAAAGCGCAAAACCTTGTTGGTCCACAATGACTTTAACATTATTCGGATTGTCAATTTCTTCTTTCTCTTTGATCTCAAACATCAATGAAGCTAAATCTACTTTTTTTTCGATATCCTGTTTAAAGATCTCAATTAACTGTTCCAATGGTTTCTGGTCTATAAAAGGTTCGTCGCCCTGAACATTTACGACGACATCTACCGCCATGTGTTCCACTGCTTCGGCAATACGATCGCTCCCGCTCTCATGCTCTTTTTGACTCATAATCGCTTTACCGCCGCTTTTCTGAATTTCATCAAAAATCAGTTCAGAATCGGTTACTACAAATACATCATTGAATAATTCTGTAGCCAAAGCTGCTTCATAAGTTCTCAAGATAACTGACTTTCCACCCAGATCTTGCATTAATTTAGCAGGGAATCGGGTTGATGCATAACGCGCCGGTATAACCGCTATTATTTTCATTCTTTATTTTTTAATTTTCAAAAAAATCGTCTTTAAATCCGATCAAATATACTTTTTGTTTTGCTCTTGTCAAAGCCGTATACAGCCAGCGCACATATTCTTTATCAACACCGTTTGGCAGATAAGGTTGCTCAATAAAAACAGTGTTCCACTGTCCTCCCTGTGATTTGTGACATGTTATGGCATACGAAAATTTCACCTGTAAAGCATTGAAATGCGGACTATTCTTTACTTTTAAAAATTTGCGGTATTGATGTCTTTCTTCTTCAAAATCTTTCATCACTTCATTATACAACTGATTGGATTCTTCATAGGTCAATGACGGTGATTCACTACTGATCGTATCTAATAACAAAACCGTTTCAAACGGAGGCTGATTAGGATAATCGACCATTCTGATCGTTACCGTAGCAAATTTGAATCCGTAAAGCTCATCAATAGACCTGATGCGCATTACTTCAATAATATCACCATTAGCAATAAAACCGGCTTCTGAATTTTCCTTAAGCCAAAAATAATTATTTTTAACGACCATCAGCAAGTCTCCGACAGATAGTTCACTTTCTCTGTCTAAGATCTTAGCACGGATCTGCATATTATATTGATTGGCCCTTTTATTGGAACGAACGATAAACGCCGTTTCTTCTGCTCCGTTATTTTGAAACGAGTCCATAATAGCATCTAAAGTCTCATAACTATCCTGAAGCCTCACTATATCATTAAACCCTTGCAAGCGAAATCTGAATTGGTCAATAAAAACAGATTTCAACAAAGAACGCAATTCCGTAGCATTGTATAAAATACCGGAAAATTCACTTTGTCTCATAACTTCATCCAATTCCAGATGAACAACATCTTTATTGTAATGCAAAGACATTGTATCTACATTCAGTGCCGGACTAACATCTAAATTTACAGGTGGCAACTGAGCGGTATCGCCTACTAAAATAAGTTTACAATTGTTACCGGAATCGATATAAAATAAAAGATCATCCAGCAATGAACCGTTTTCATATAGTTTAGAATCCTGATTGGTATCTGAGATCATCGAAGATTCATCCACAATAAAAACAGTGTTCTTAAATTTATTCTGCTGCATGGTAAAAGCAACTGCTCCTGATTTATTTTTTTTAGGAAAATAAATTCTTTTGTGAATAGTGAAGGCCGGTTTTTGTGAATAGTTAGCTATTACTTTAGCTGCTCTACCTGTAGGCGCTAACAATATATATTTTTTTTCTACGTTTACTAATTGGTTAACTAGAGTTGAAATAATGGATGTTTTACCTGTTCCGGCATAACCTTTGAGAATAAAAATCTGGTCATTGCTGCGATGCAGTATAAATTCGGCTACTTTTTGAAAAAAAACATCTTGTTTTAAAGTAGGTTCAAAAGGAAAGTGCTTTATCAGGGTTTTGTAAAAAGAAGCTGAATTCATCATAAATGTATATGGCTTATATATTTTTTCAAATATACAGATGATTTTTGTTAGAATTTCTTTTGAGAAGAAAAAAAAATTGTAGATTTGCGTACCTATTAAACTAAAAATTATATATAAAGATGTTATTACTTCTAGTATTTGCAGTTATTACTTTCCTTGTAGCACTAGGCTTGGTTAAATTAATTGATAAATTCTTACCAAGAAATGCTCGATTCATTGTATCCATTGTATTATGGGCAGTTTGTGGTGTTTTAACTTATTTGATCTATGCTTCAGTAATGAAGCCTATCAATTTTGAGAAAGCTAAAAATGAACGTTACGAAATTGCTGTAAAAAAATTATTAGATATCAAAAAAGCAGAATTGGGTTACAAAACATTACATGGAAAATATACGGATTCATTTGATGAATTAGTACGTTTCGTTGAGAATGATAAATTCCCGATCATTTCAAGAAAAGATACTGCTGTTATCGATGCTGAAAGAAATGCTGCTTTCAGAATTACAACTGATGCTACCGGAAAAGGTGGTTTCTTTAAAGATGTTGTAATCATTGATACTTTAGGATATATAAGCGTAAAAGACTCTTTATTCAAAAATACAGATCGTTACAAAAGATTGAATGAAGTTAAAATTGATGAATTAACCGTTCCGATCACTTTACAAACCGGAGAAGTGGAAAGAAGTGATATTAAAATGCCTGTTTTCCAAGCTGTAATTGATAAAAACGCTATCCTAAAAGGTTTAGATGAAGAATTGATTGAACAAGAAAACAGAGTGGAATCGATCGAAGAGATCAATGGAGATGAAATCAAATTAGGTTCTCTTGAAGATGTAACGGTAACCGGAAACTGGCCTAAAAAATATGGCAATAACGAATAACGACATTACCCAAAAAAATTATAAAAAGTTGTCCATTCAAGTTTCTTTGAGTGGACTTTCTTTTTGTGTCTTTGACTTACTCACAAATAAGATCATTACTTTTAATGAATTTGATTTTCCTAAAAATCAAGTTATTGAAGAACAGCTTTGGAAAGCTTTTACTGAATTTTCCCTACTCTCTGAAAAATATGATGAAATTAAAGTTATTCATGATAACAGCCTGAATGCTTTTGTACCTGAATCTCTTTTTGATGAAAATTTTTTAGGAAGCTATCTGCAATACAACGTAAAAGTTTTTGAAACCGATCTATTTGCTTTCGATAAATTAAAAACAGATGATATCTACAATGTTTATGTTCCCTATGTGAACATCAATAATTTTCTGTTGGACCAATATGAGTCTTTTGATTATGTAAATGCAAACAGTATTCTGGTGGACCAACTTCTATCCTACTCTAAAAATACATTCGACAAAAGAGTTTATATCCATTTTCAAAAAGAGCATTTTGAAATTGTTGCTGTAAAAAGTAATGAATTGTTGCTTTTTAATTCTTTTGAATATAAAACCCCGGAAGATTTTATCTATTATACTTTATTTACTTTAGAACAATTACAACTTAATCCTGAGAACTGTAATGTATTTGTCTTAGGGGCAATGAGTAAAACCGATGATTTCTTCAAAATCGGATATAAATTTATCCGTAACTTTGAATTACTCAATACAAACGAATTGAGCTATAAATGGTTTAAAACAGAATCAGAGATTCGTCAACACTATATTTTACTACATTCATGAGAATAATTTCCGGAAAATATAAAGGGAGAAGATTAATTGCTCCCAAAAAATTGCCTGTTCGTCCTACAACTGACATGGCCAAAGAGTCTCTTTTCAATATTTTAAATAACTATTTCAATTTTAGTAATTTAAAAATATTAGAACTCTTTGCCGGAACCGGAAATATTAGTTACGAATTTGCCTCAAGAGGCGCTACGCCGATTACTTGTGTTGATGCTGATTTCGGTTGTGTAAACTTTATCAGAAAAACGGCTGACGAATTAGATTTTGATATCACTGTTCTTAAAAGTGATGTCTTTAAATATCTTGAACGTTGTCATACATCATACGATATTGTTTTTGCAGACCCGCCGTATGATCTGACCCAAGAACAATTTGAGCGTATCGTAACCTTAGTTTTCGAAAATGAAATTTTAGACGAAGAAGGTATGCTGATCGTGGAGCATTCTAAAGATACCAAATTAGAACACATGATGCATTTTACTTTTTCTAAACACTATGGTGGAACGGTTTTTTCTTTCTTTGAAATTGAAAGCGAAGAAGATGAGGAAGAGGAAGACGATTTTGACGAAGAAGATTAAAAGTACAGAGAAATGAATCGACAAAGTATTGCGATCAAATCCGGGTTCTGGAGATCGGAAGGCGGAAATCCGTTTTGGATAAAATTCACGGATAACCAAGTATTTTGGCTCGGAATGAATAATAAAACGGATGACAGCAATTTAGGAGAAACTTGGTGTCATGTTGGTTTCGGTGAAATAAATGGCGATCTCATAACGTTAAAATGGTCTGATATTTCTGTAGGAAAAGACCAATTGAATGGAAACATTACAATTCAAGTCATCAGTGAAACCGAGATGATGGTTATCGAAGATTCCGGAAACTTCGGAAAATCAAAATGGATATGGGAATCCGAAAATAAAAATTTTTCTCAATTCTGAATCTGATCACAAAATAGTAAGACTGTCTTTTTTTGCCGTGTAATTTATCGTATTCTTCCCAAATTATCATCAATATTTCTTTCTTTGAATTCGGAATCCTTAATTTTTCCGAAAGAATATTTTACAGATAGTAAGACTAAATTAGCATCTGTATAATAGATTCCTTTTGCCTGAACATCATTTGTAGTGAAATTCTCTGTAAACTTCATTTGACGAAAAATATCATTATAACTTAGTGTGCAATCAAGGCGATTTAAAAAAGTTTTTGACAGACTGAAGTTCATTATAAAAAGCCCATTTTTTTTGTAAACCCCTTCTTGCCTATTTGTCATTCCCCAACCTGTTACCATCATTTTTATTCCTTTTTTAAATTTAAAAAGATGGTTAGAGTAATAATACAAATACGGTTTAGACTGATTTACAACAGATTGTTTATTTTCTACTTTGTTCAAAATACCATTGATAACATTTGTCGTTGACCAATTTTTATATTCAAAAGGCAAGGTAAACTCTAAGCTGAATGCTGTTTCTTGATCAAAGTTTTCCGATTGCATAGTTACTAAACTTTGTGATTCGTCATAAGAAGTTGCATAATGAACCGGAGATTTCATTTTGGTATAGCTCAACTGAAGAATTTTATTTTTAAATTGATAAGACAAAGAGACTTCATCAAGGAGTGTCGGGTCTAAATCAATATTGTTAGCCCAAACAAAATATGGATTTATGTACGTTGAAACCTGACTTGTTCTTGAAAAAATAGGGCGATTGATACTTTTAGCATAAGTAAGGGACATTGAATTAAAATCATCTATCGAAAAATGAAAAGACGCTTTCGGAAATAAGTTAATATAATTTTTATCAATCGATTCATGATCTGCAGAAGCATACTTTCCTTTCACTATTGTATTCTCCCCTCTTACCCCTATGGAATACTTTATTTTTTTAAAATTTCCTGAAATTTGAGAATAGGCCGCGATATTTTTTTCATTATATTGATAATCCGTAAAGCTATTAGCCTCCGTATTAAAATTTTCTATTTCCAATTTTGTAATAGCATCTGCCTCCAGAAAAAGAGTTCCTACTTCTAACGTCATCTTATTTTTGAATTCTTTTTCAACATCTATTTTTCCGGAAAAAACATTTACTAAAAATTCCTGATCTCTCTTTTGTGTTAATTCAATACCAGTGTCATTAAAATCATTTGAAATAATTCCATTGGTCGGTTGTTTAAAACGTGAATATTGGAATCCTGAAAACAACATGGCGTCTAAACTCCTGATCTTGTGATTATAATTAAGAAAAGTATTCAAGAAATTCCTTTTTTGTTTGTTAGCATTCAGTGTATAAATATTGCCGATTGTATTTTGTTCCTGATTATAGGTGTTAGTAGTGATATCAAATCGGTCGTTTTGAAACCTTTCGTTGCAATTAAAAGACAAATAATCATCCTCATTAATTTTATAAAAAATACCTGCTCCTAATATAAATTGCGGTCTTCTGGTGATTGCCTTTGTCCTATAATTTGAAACAATATCATTTATAGGAATAGTGAAATCATTTCCGTTGCTTTCCCAAACTGTCAATTGGTTGTAATTAAAATTAGCTTTGAATTCGAGCTTTTTCTTCTTAAAACTGGAATGAATTCCAAAATAATTATTAAAATACCGCTGAAAGGACAACTTTTCAGAAATATCTACTTTTAGACCTTCCTTTTTACTAAATTTTCGGGTAATGTTAATGACCACTCTTCCGTTTGCTTCATATCTTGAAGAAGGATTCTCTATGATTTCAATAGATTTAATATCATCTACAGATAAAGAATTCAGATCATTAATTTCAACTTTCTGATTATCAATATACAATAACGGAGTTCCCTTACCTATTACAGTAACACTCTCTTTATCAGCACTAACCTGTATATTAGGAAGTTTTGCTAACAAATCTATAGGGTTTGTAATTGAATTATAGATTGAATGAGCTACGTCCACTTTAAAGTTTCCGTCTTTTACGGTAATAGCTTTCTTTACATGTGCTACTTTTACTTCATTCAACTCTACTTTTTTTTCTTGGGAAAAAACTTTCATTCCGAAAAAGAAAAGAACAATTCCACAAATGGTATTATTTAACATCTCAATTTTTTTAGCAAAATTGCCCTATTTTTTCCCTCTGAAAGTTAATTGAACGTTAATGCAGAGTTAATGGAATCGTTTTGTTTTAAAAAGCTTATTTTTGAGTATTCAATCACAATTATGAAGCGAAAAATCAATCTTTTAATAGGCTTTTCATCTGTTGTTTTAATTGTACTTATTGCCATGCAATACTACTTGGTACAAACTTCCTATCACTATAAAATAGAACAATTTCACGCCGAAGTCAAAGAAAAGGTTTCCAATTCCCTAAACGACTTTACAAACGTTGATTCTCAATACAATAAAGACTTTTATTATAGTGAACTACTGGACGAATATGCGGAGAAAAAAAAGTCCAAAGAAATATTTAAAAAGAAGTTCTTTAACACTCCTTATTGTAGTGTATTAACTCAGGAATTGAAAAAAATCATCAGACATGAATTTCCTAAAAATGAAATTGATTTTACTGTCGTCATCAATAAAATCGTAATTCTGAATTCGTCAAAAAAAGCAGATACTCTGTTCTCTGAAAAAAACAATATTAAGAATGCCGTTTTCGGAAATTTAACTACTTTAAAAAATACATTTTCTGTCAAAAATTATGTCAGAACTATTCCCGGAATTTCCAATGCTGACTTTAAACTGGTAACCGAAGAAACATTGTTAGTCTCTGTAAAAAACTGGGAACAAATTATTTTGCGCCGAATGGCTTCTATTCTTATTTTGGCAACACTCTTAACCGCTATTTTAGTAGTACTCTTTGTAATTACACTAAGAACACTAATCCGACAGAAAAAAATAAGCGATATAAAAACCGATTTTGTCAATAATATTACTCACGAATTAAAAACGCCATTAACAACTCTTTCTGTTTCTACCAAAATATTAGAGCGAAAAGACATTTTAGCAAATGATGAAGCCTTAAACTCTGTATTAGCAACTATAAACCGTCAAAACAACCGCTTACAAAACATTGTAGATCAAGTAATGAATAATTCATTAGGATTTGAAGAAATAGCATTGCGAAAAGAAAAAATTAAAGCAGATACATTATTAAATTCTGTTATTTTTGACTTCAACTTAATGCACCCTAATATCAAAATAAATCTAAAGATCAGTAATCCGGAAGTTAATTTAGTACTCGATAAATTTCATTTGACGACAGCTATCAATAATGTTTTAGATAATGCTGTAAAATATGGTTGTCATAATATTACTCTTAAGACCTTTTCTGAAAACAACTTTTTTTATATTCAAATAGAAGATGACGGAATAGGTATTCCTAAAAACAAGCAATCGCTGTTGTTTGAGAAATTTTATCGTATTGAAAACGGCAATATACACAATGTAAAAGGACTAGGATTAGGCTTATTTTATGTGGATCAAATCATAAAAGCACATAAAGGTTCCGTCAAAGTCATTAGCGAATTAGGAAAAGGAGCTTCATTTATAATTAGTGTACCTTCAATATAAATTATAGTCTGACTCATGCATAAAATACTCTTAGCAGAAGACGACATTGATTTCGGTAACATTCTAAAACATTATTTAGAATTGCACCAATTTTCAATCATTTTGGCAAAAGATGGAAAAGAAGCTCTCGATTTCTTTAAAAAAGAGCCATTCTCTATCTGTATTTTTGACGTAATGATGCCTGAAACAGATGGCTTTACCTTAGCTGAAAAAATCATCAATATAAATCCGGAAATTCCATTTGTTTTTTTAACCGCAAGAAATCAGATCGAAGATAAAATAAAAGGACTTAAATTAGGCGCAGATGATTACATTGTAAAACCATTTGAACCGGATGAATTAGTTTTAAGGTTAAATAACATCATTAAACGAACACAGAAAACAAACATAAAAAGCGTTTTAGAGCCTGTTCGCATAGGAAAGTACCTGTTTGATACCAATCGGTATGAATTAAAAAACGGAAAGAATACTCAGTCATTGACGGAAAAAGAAACGGCATTAATTTCATTTCTTTTAGAACATGCCAATCAATTAGTTAAAAGAGAACATGTTTTAAAAGCTGTTTGGGGTAACGATGACTATTTCGCAGGAAGAAGCATGGATGTTTTTATAAGCAAACTGAGAAGATATTTTAAAGATGATAATACCATTTCACTCGAAAGTACTCGGAATATCGGATTAGAATTTAAAATAAAAAAAGCAGACCTGTAAGCCGGGTTCTGTTTCCAAAAGGAATCTTATCATTTATCTAGTTCCGCAATTACTCACGGAATCCATCTGCCTACCCCTCAGCATTGGGCGAGCCACCCTTTCCGGAAAACCGGAAGCTGATATACATGGCATTTCACCGCATAGAGTTTACCTGATTTCACTACAGCATTACCTGTACATCCTTTCTGTTGCACTTGTCCTATTCCGCAAAACGGAATGACGGGTGTTACCCGCTACGCTGCTCTATGGTGTCCGGACTTTCCTCTCTCCTTAAAAGGACAGCGATAAGACGGTCTGCGCTGCAAAAGTAAAACATTTTTAAACCTTAAAATGTTTTTCGTGTCTAAAATCTACTTAATTTTATCATAAAAATTCTATATGAGAAAAATCGTACTTTTATTACTTTTGAACGTTTCTTTTATACATGCTCAATATAGCGACCCTAATTTTCCGAAACCTTCAGCCGGATACGGTTCTGACGGAAATCATACAGTAGGTGTTATTTCATTTACAAACCCTTATTTTACATCAAAAAACATTGAGATCTACCATCCTTCCGATATAAGCTCTCCTGTACCTACCATATTTTATAGTCATGCTTATGGCGGAAATAACTCTGCCAATATCAGTGGTGTTTTAAATTTCATTGTGCAAAAAGGATATGCTGTAGTTTATGTTCCTTATCAAACCACCGGAGTTACCAATAATGACCGCTATGACAATTTATTACACGGATTCACTAAAGCAGCCCGCGATTACTCTTCAGTCATCGACACCACAAAAGTTGGATTTTTAGGGCACTCTTTCGGTGGCGGAGCCTCTTTTACTTTGGCTAAACATTGTTTCGACACCTACAATTGGGGCTCAGCCGGTCGATTTATTTACGCATTAGCGCAATGGTATACTCTTAACCTGTCCCCTGCCGATTTAAGTTCTTTTCCTATAGATACTAAATTAGTCACAGAAGTATTTGATGACGACATTACAAATGATCATAGAATGGCTATTGATATATTTAATAATATTAATATTCCTTTGAGTGAAAAAGATTTTATTTTAGCCAAATCCTGTACAGTCAGTGGCTATAATTATATCGCAGACCATAGTGTTCCTAATACTTCTGCCGCTTTTGATGCTTTGGATTATTATGCATATTATCGCCTTTTAGATGCACTCTGTGATTATACTTTTAACGGAAATTTAGCCGGAAAAGATGTAGCATTAGGAAATGGCAGTACTAACCAAGTTACCATGCCTACCGGAATGCTGGATCTGATCGAATATGAAAATCCTCCGGTTATATATCCGGAAAACAATTATACTTTTCCTTGTTCTAGCAGCACTAACCCAAGAGAATCTTTCTGCGGTTTGTTAAGCACTGAAGATTTCAACAATAAAAAACAACTAAGTATCTTCCCTAATCCTGCACATAATAATTTATATATCAGAAACAAATCTGAAATTTTATGTAAAGTCAGCATACACGATATGACTGGTAATATTGTTTTAGAAACAGAATCAGATGATAAACTTATTGCTATAAAAATTCAGAATCTGGACAGAGGTGTTTACTTTGTAAAAGTGAATAATAGAGCCAAAAGATTTATAAAAATTTAAGCTTTTATAACTTCCTTAACATAAAATTTAATATCTTTAAGAGACAAGCTTAAAATTATAGTATCATGGCAACACAATATCATTATGCTTCGGTTTCTGAAGCTTTAGAAGAATTAAGAAAAATAGGATTCGTTTATGATTTTAATATTCACGAAGAAGAAATTATAACTGATCCGGACGGATTCATAATCAAGCATGTCTATCGTTACGAAGGAAACAGCAATCCAGACGATGAAGCTATTGTTTATGGTATTGCATCGTTTGATGGGAAGAAAGGCGTTTTTGTCAGTGGTTTTTCAGCCAAAACAAATTCTGAAGCTATTAAAATTATCCAAAATATAGTAATGAATTCCGAAAGCTGAAATTTATTTTGTGGATAACTTTTATGCAATTTAAAAATAGGATTTCGATAAAAATCAACAATTGTTTTATATTTGTAATCCAATAAAAAACAATGGAGCAATTTATAGTATCGGCCAGAAAGTATCGCCCTCAGACGTTCAAAGACGTTGTAGGACAGAAAGCTATTACCAATACATTATTAAATGCCATTGAAAACAACCACTTAGCACAGGCGTTGCTCTTTACCGGACCAAGAGGTGTCGGCAAAACAACATGTGCACGTATACTAGCCCGAAAGATCAATCAGGAAGGTTATGACGATCCGAATGAGGATTTTTCATTTAATGTTTTTGAATTAGATGCGGCTTCCAATAACGGTGTAGATGATATTCGTAATATTATCGATCAGGTTCGTATCCCACCTCAAACCGGAAAATATAAGGTTTATATTATCGACGAGGTCCACATGTTATCACAAGCGGCTTTTAATGCCTTTCTGAAAACACTGGAAGAACCTCCTAAACATGCTATTTTTATTTTAGCAACAACTGAAAAACATAAGATCATTCCAACTATCCTTTCTCGTTGTCAAATATTTGATTTTAAAAGGATTACCATCAATGATGCCAAAGAACATTTAGCCGATATTGCTAATGAACAAGGCATCACTTTTGAAGATGATGCACTGCATATTATAGCTCAAAAAGCTGACGGTGCCATGAGGGATGCTCTTTCTATTTTTGACCGTGTTGTTTCCTATTGTGGCAATAACCTGACCCGTCAGGCTGTTGCAGAGAACTTAAATGTTCTTGACTTTGAATACTATATTAAAGTAACAGATCTTATCATCGAAAATAAAATTCCTGAATTATTATTAGCGTATAATGATATTTTATCTAAAGGTTTTGACGGACACCATTTTATAGCCGGACTTGCCTCACATTTCAGGGACTTATTAGTTTGTAAGAACCCTGAGACGCTGACTCTATTAGAATCCGGAGAGCATGCACAAAAGCTGTACAAAGATCAGGCGACCAAAGTTTCTCAGGAATTTTTATTAGAAGGAATAGAATTAGCTAATGATTGCGACCTGAAATACAAATCCAGTCAAAACCAGCGCTTGTTAGTTGAACTTTGCCTGATGCAATTAGCCTCCATTACTTTAAATGGAGAAAAAAAAAAGCTAAATCCTATATAATTCCGGCTCAATATTTCAGAAACAACAGCTACACAATTACTGAGACTGTAAAACCGATCGGAACTACTGAAACAAAAGTTGCTACACAAATACCTGAAACAGATCAAGCTGAACCGGATGTCTCTAATAAAAAAAATGCTGTTAATCCTGTACACACTACTCATTCCGATTCACAGTCTAATGTTTCCGCGCTCTCCCTGGCAAGTATCAGAGCCAGAAAAGAATTAGAAGCAAAACAGCAACATCAAGCCAAAACATATGGTGAACTTCCGAAAGAAAAGTTCAGTGAAACGGACATGCTTTTACAATGGAATAAATTTGCACAACGCTTGTCAGACCAAGGAAAAAAACTGATGGCTACGTACATGCAAATGAACGATCCTGTTCTGGAGGAAGCTACTATTAAATTAGAATTACCTAACGAAAGTACGAAAGAAGAGTTTTTACAAGGTTCAAATGAATTGTTAGGCTATCTGAGAGGGAAGTTACACAATCATGACATTACTATAGAAGTTATCGTTAATGAAAGTCCGGAAAACAAATATGCTTTTACACCCATAGAAAAATTTGAAAAGCTCAAGGAACTCAATCCTTCTATTGAATTACTAAAAAGACTATTTGATTTAGATATATAAAAAAAGGAGCTTTAGATTAAAGCTCCTTTTTTTATTTAATATATTAAATTAGTTAACCAATTCCACAATCATATTAGCACTTATAACTTGTGTATCAGGATCTGCCATACTTGAAGATAATGTAACTCCTTGATAAGAAAGAAGGTTGACATACTTAGTTAAAGTAATGGTTTTTGTTTCTCCGTTAGCTATAGTAACATAAGATCTTGTACCGTTGATTTCCGTTCCCCAAATACCCAAATAAAAATATGGTGTAATAGCCGGGCCGGTGGTTTTCTGTAATGTAATAGAATACGTAACTTTAAAAACCCCTACTCTGGTTTGATTCTGAATCGCTGTATAAGACAAATTAAGATTTTGTGAAGCCCCTAAAATATCAAAAGACAAAATACCGCTATATAAATTATAAGGGCTGGAATATTTATAGATCTCGCCATATATTTTATAGGAATCCATATTGACCCATCTACCTTTACCATTAGCATCAGAAACCATTGTTTTTCCATTACCTTGATTTCCGTCTACCATTTTAATACTACCTACTACATGTAGTTTCTCATCAGGTGTATTTGTTCCGATACCTACACGTGCAGAAGAACTACTTGAATTACCCAATACAATAGCTTCTGTTTGAGAAGATGTAGCTCTATATCCTATAGCCGTTGAACCTACTCCGGAAGCAACACTTCTATATCCGAATGCTCCGGAATAAGATGCTGAAGCCGTATTGTCAAATCCTACAGCTGTTGAATACGTTCCAGTTGCATCAGAACCATAACCTATTGCAGTTGACGAAGTAGCACTTGATGTAGCACTATTACCAAAGGCAATAGAATTAGTATTAGAAGAATAAGAACTTTCCCCTATTGCATAAGAACTTGTACCGGAAGCAATAGATCCGACACCGATAGCAAAAGCTCTAACCTGACCGGAAGCATCTGCAAAGTTTCCTATTGCAACTGAATTATTCACATTCGCTATTGAATAAATACCTAACGATATACCTCCGTTTGGATGGAAATTTCCGATTTCTTCAGTATTCACTTTAAGTACCAAAGGATAATAATTATTAGTACCTAAATATTCATTACCGGTCACTAAATCATTCCCTACCAATTTCCAGTCATCTATTGATGCAGCTCCACCCACTGTAGCTAATCTTTTCCATACGCCTTCCCAATAATAATAACCGGGTGTAACATCAGAGTTAGTACTGGTATTGTAAACTAATAAACTAGTTGCCGGGAAAGGGATTGTAGAAGCATCAGCCGTTGATAATAAGCTAACTCTTGGGATCAATAAACCTGAGTTTGTACTCTTAATCTCAAGTATTGAAGAAGCATCCGGTGTAGTTGTACCAATACCTACTTGAGAATGTGATTTCACGGTGCTGAGTAATAGCATAGCTATACCAGCAAGGCTAAGTAAATTTCTTTTCATGTTGTTTTTTAAGGTAGATTTGTTAAGGGCAAATTTACTAAAAATACATTAATCGAAAGATGATTTTTATCATATTTTTATTAACAAACAAATAAAAAATTGTTAAATTCTGCCATAGTACATTGCCTTAACAATTCCGTCTGACAAACCTATTTTAGGCACATAGATTTGTCGGGCACCACTCCATTTCATGGCACTTAAGTAAATTCGGGTTGCCGGTATGATCACATCGGCACGGTCAGGATTTAAGCCCAATTCTGCTATTCTTTGCTCATAGGTCATAGCATTTAGCTTTTGATACTGAGAGTTTAAATAAACGTATGACAAAGGTTTGTCCTGATGTTTCTCAGATAATTTAAACAACTTATTTATATTACCACCCGAACCTATTAAAGTTATATCGTCGTCCCAATCCTTTATGATCGATTTCATCCACTTCTCGATCTCTATCCATACAATTTCTGAGACCATATTATTAAGTAAACGAACGGTGCCTATTTTAAATGATTTAGAAATCACGATCTTTCCTTCTGAAAAAAGAGAAAATTCAGTACTACCTCCTCCTACATCTACATATAAATAGGTTTTATCAGAATTAATAAATTGTTTCAGGTCAGAAGCAGCAATTATAGCAGCTTCCTTTTTTCCGTCTATTACATCAATTTTGATATCTGCCTTTTTTTTGATCAAGTCGACTATCTCTTTTCCGTTATAGGCCTCTCGCATAGCTGATGTAGCACACGCTTTATATTTTTCTACTTTGTGAACTTTCATTAATAAATTAAAAGCTTTCATGGCATCCACCATTCGGGTTACGTTTTCTTCTGAAATTTCACCTACTGTAAAAGCATCTTGTCCCAAACGAATAGGTACTCTGACCAATGAGCTTTTATTAAACTGTGCAGGATGTCCTTTTTGCTCTACAATATTAGTAATTAACAAACGCATGGCATTTGAACCTATATCTATAGCAGCATATTTTTTTATTGTAATCATTAATTTATTATATCTTTTCAGTAATCACTTCTAATTTGTTCTGATAATATTTATAGGTTTCCTGTTGGGATCTGAATGGTTTTTCCTCTCCTTTTTTTCTATATCTGTTTTTCAGATCATCCGACTGTATTCTGGCCTTTACATTAGCTTTCCAGCCGATCTCAAAGATTTCAATTAATTCCTGCTTAATATCATCATCATATATAGGACAAGTTACCTCTACTCTGGAATCTAAATTTCGGGTCATAAAATCTGCCGATGAAATGAACACTTCCGGATTACCGTCATTAGCGAAAATATAAAGTCTGGCATGCTCCAGATAATTATCTACAATACTAATTGCCTCAATGTTATCACTCATACCTTCAACTTGCGGTGCAATACAGCAAATACCTCTTACGATCAACTGTATTTTTACACCTGCTCTGCTGGCATCGTAAAGCTTATCGATCATCTTAAAATCTGACAAGCTGTTCATCTTTAATTTTATGTAAGCCTCTTTACCAGAAATAGCATTTAAGATCTCACGCTCAATGAGCTTATTGAATTTGGCTCTGGTGTAATGAGGCGAAACAAACAAATGCTTATAGCGATGTACCTTATAATTGACTTCAAAAAAGTCAAAAACTTTAGAAACATCTTTCAAAAGACGAGAATTGGCTGTAAAAAGCGTTAAATCGGTATATACTTTTGCGGTACTTTCATTAAAGTTTCCTGTAGAAATAAAACCGTAACGTTTTACCTTTCCTTCTTCGATCCTGTCTATCACACATATTTTACTGTGAACTTTTAAGCCTTTAACTCCGAAAATAAGTTCAATTCCCTCTGTTTGCATCTGCTCTGCATAATAAATGTTACTGGCTTCATCAAAACGAGCCTGTAATTCGATCTGAACTGTAACTTTTTTACCATTCTTAGCCGCATTAACTAATGAACTGATGATCTGGGAGTTATTAGCCAATCGGTATAAGGTTATCTTAATAGACATGACTTTAGGATCTAAAGCAGCTTCTCTCAGGAACTTTATTACATAAGAAAAAGATTGATAAGGAGCATTAAGCAAATAATCTTTTTCTCTTATCTTTTGCAACATACTACCTTCGATCTCTAATCCGGGAATCGGTAACGGCGTATTGGGTTTATAAAGAAGATCATATCGCCCTAAATTAGGGAAACTCATATAGTCTCTTCTGTTGTGGTAACGTCCTCCGGGAATAATACTATCCGAGCTGTCGATCTTCATCCGGTCTAATAGAAAACTAAGAAAATCTTTTTCTATAGCTTGATCATATACAAAACGAACAGGTTCCCCTATTCTGCGCTCTTTGACACTATCTGATATTTTTTCGATGAAACTCTTACTCAGATCACTATCAAATTCAAGCTGGGCATCCCGTGTGATCTTAATCATATGTGCCGAAATATTTTCGTACTCAAAGATATTAAAGATATAATCCAAATTAAGACGGATAACATCATCTAAAAGAATAACATACTGTTTTTCATTATTAGAAGGAAGAACCACAAAACGGTTAACGGTATTCGGGATTTCCACTACCGCATATCGAACTTCTTTTTTAGGAATAAAGCTATCAATCAGTGATGTTTTTTTAGGCTTCATTTCCAAACGTACAGCCAAATAACCTGCTGTATCTTTTAATAATGGAAACTCGTTCAAATCATTCAACATGATCGTCACTACCGCCGGACTGACTTTTTGAATAAAATATTCGTGCAAAAAGTTTTTTTGCTCTTTAGAAACTTCTTTTTCATTAATAATAAAAATATTTTCTTTTTGAAGCTTCTGTTCTATTTCACTTAAAATGCGTAAACTTTCTGATTGTTGTTCAATTACAATATCAGTGATTTCTTTTAAAAGTTCTGTCGCAGAAATACCGCCTAATACCTTTTCAGAATTGATCTTCTTATCATTTTTCATGCGTCGGATAGCTGCATAGCGAACCCGGAAGAACTCGTCTAAGTTATTCGAAAATATTCCTAAAAAGCGTAATCGATCTAATAAAGGTACTGTTTCGTCTGCAGCTTCCTGCAATACTCTGGCATTAAAAGTTAGCCAACTCTTCTCTCGGTCAATATAAAAATTATGATGCGTGTTGTTCATGCTTAAAATGACTTGGGAAAACTGTTTTTTTGATCCTACCTTTTTTTAGATCATTCCAGTCATCCGTGTCAAATTCTAATAAAACAACTCCGGATGTAGGAACATTATCTATAAATCGGTCCCCAAATTTATTAACAAATTTTGTAATGGCATCATTATGCCCGAAAAGAATTAGATTATCATAAGTATTTGAACATTTTTTTATAGCCTTTTCTAAGGCAGATTCATCAAACGTATATAATTCATCCTTTAAAACAATCGTATCTAAAGGTATTTGTAAATGATGTGAAAAGATTGTAGCCGTCTCTTTTGCTCTCTTTGCCACACTACTCCAGGCAATATATGTTTCCGGCAAATATTTAAGCAGTGCATCAGAAACTAAATGAGCATCTCTTATACCTCTCTGAGATAACGGACGGTCAATATCATTCAAGGGAGTTTCCCAACTCGATTTGGAGTGACGGATAATAACTAAATTTTTCATAACAAATAGTATTTCATTTTTTTATTAGCAAAAAGAAATTGTTCCTATAAAGTAACGTTTTTTTTTTGAGACTTGCTACCGTCAAAATGATAATTAAAAGTTAATTCATAGATTTTTTATTTCTTTTCATCGAAAAAAACAGCTTTTAGTAAAAGGAATGCACTTTTATTAACTACTTTAGCTTTGTAATTACAAAAAAACGCTCCCTACGTTTGAACTTGAATTCTCCTTAGTGATGAATTATTTTATTTAAATACTGCGAATTAAGCCCTAACTTAATTTTTTATTATTAACCGTCCCTATTTTTAATTTTTTTTTAACCTCCCCCTATTCCTATAATTGCGGAGTCGATCTTGAGTCCGCTGAACTTTACTTATCTGACTTTTTGGAACGTAAATGTTTAACAAAAAGTAGAGGTTATGAAAGCAAAAATTACACTATTGCTGTTAGTTATTGCTATTGGGATAAAAACGTCTTACGCTCAATTTTCTCCCGATAGACCTGATTTAAGGTTGTGTGGAACGGCTCCGAATTATTATCTGGATTATTTTAATTGTACATCCAATAATTATACTTTAGATAATGTTTTTTTAAGCCTTACCGATGTCAATGGCGTTCCGCTTGACGACACGACCTGTACACCCGGTACTTCACATACCATGTACATTATGCTGAATTATACATCTAATTCTAATAGCAATATTTATCACGCACGAATGTTTGCCGATTTAATCATTGACGGAGTGGCAACTTCTATCAATGTCAATTTCGGTACTGTTTCGCCCGGAGCGGGACAACGATTATTATACGGTCCGTTTACATGGATCTGCGGACAAGAAATTATACTAAGTAATATATTGATTGTATGGAAAACATCCGGGGATAATACAGAGCTAGTCCCTTATGATTGTAGCTCATACAGCAAATCACAATGTGAACTGCCGGGAGGTGTTGTAGTAACAGCTCCGCTTGCCGTTCAGTTTACATATAACGGCTGTACAACCGGAAATCAATCAGAAATTCAATTTAATTCCACTACAACCGGTGGAACACCTCCGTATACTTACGCTTGGGATTTTGATTCTGACGGAACAATAGATAGCACTGTTGAAAATCCGGTTTATACCTATAACAACACAATAAGCAATTCCGCTACATTAATGGTAATGGACTCTAATGGTTTATCAAATACATATTTATTAGCCATTAACTATCCAAGTGAATTATTCATCAATGCCAATGTTCAAAATCTGGATTGCACACCGGGATCTACTGCTTCTATAGATATCACGCCTACAGGAGGAACTCCTCCTTACACTTATTTATGGAACACCGGAGATACCACTGAAGACCTGAGCAATTTAAATATAGGCACTTATACTGTTACAGTTACAGATGCCGTTGGATGTACTAAAGATTACAGTACTACCATTTCTCCTGTTATTTGTTGTCAATTTGAAGTTACCTGTCCAACCTTTCCTAATCAAGCACTTCAATGTTACGATTTACTACCTCCTGAAGGAAGTATAACCGAATCTGAATTTGAAGCTCTTGGAAACGGAGACGGAATTATTGGTAATGATCCTTGTGGAATCATAGAAATCGTAGCAACTAACAGTCCTTATGCCGGTTGTAATACCACTATAACAAGAACCTATACAATAACAGAATATCAAGACGATAATTCAAACGGGGTCAGAGATTTCGGAGAAGATACTGTTTTAAATACAACATCTTGTGACCAAATTATTTTAATTAATGACACCACTCCTCCGACTATCGATGCAGTTGCTAACGATATGACTGTGGAATGTGACGGTAATGGAAATACCAATCAACTTCAGGCTTGGCTTAATGCTAACGGCGGGGCTTCGTCTTCCGATGATTGCTCTAATGTAACCTGGTCGAATGATTATACGACACTATCCGATCTTTGTGGCGCTACAGGTTCGGTTTTAGTAACCTTTACCGCTACTGATGATTGTGGCAATTCCAATTCCACTTCCGCGACCTTTACCATTGAGGATACTACTGCTCCGACTATCGATGTTGTAGCTAACGATATGACGGTAGAATGTGACGGTAATGGAAATACAAATCAACTTCAGGCTTGGCTTAATGCTAACGGCGGGGCTTCGTCTTCCGACGATTGTTCCAATGTAACCTGGTCGAACGATTATACGACACTATCTGATCTTTGCGGGGCTACAGGTTCTGTAACCGTTACTTTTACCGCTACAGATGATTGTGGTAATTCCAATTCTACTTCCGCTACCTTTACCATTGAGGATACTACTGCTCCGACTATCGATGCAGTTGCTAATGATATGACGGTAGAATGTGACGGTAATGGAAATACCAATCAACTTCAGGCTTGGCTTAATGCTAACGGCGGGGCTTCGTCTTCCGACGATTGTTCCAATGTAACCTGGTTGAATGATTATACGACACTATCCGATCTTTGCGGCGCTACAGGTTCTGTAACCGTTACTTTTACCGCTACGGATGATTGTGGTAATTCCAATTCCACTTCCGCTACCTTTACCATTGAGGATACTACTGCTCCGACTATCGATGTTGTAGCTAACGATATGACGGTAGAATGTGACGGTAATGGAAACACTACTCAGTTACAAAACTGGTTGGCGGCTAACGGCGGCGCTTCATCTTCCGACGATTGTTCCAATGTAACCTGGTCGAATGATTATACGACACTATCCGATCTTTGCGGCGCTACAGGTTCTGTAACCGTTACTTTTACCGCTACGGATGATTGTGGTAATTCCAATTCCACTTCCGCTACCTTTACCATTGAGGATACTACTGCTCCGACTATCGATGTTGTAGCTAACGATATGACTGTGGAATGTGACGGTAATGGAAACACTACTCAGTTACAAAACTGGTTGGCGGCTAACGGCGGCGCTTCATCTTCCGATGATTGTTCCAATGTAACCTGGTCGAACGATTATACGACACTATCTGATCTTTGCGGGGCTACAGGTTCTGTAACCGTTACTTTTACCGCTACAGATGATTGTGGTAATTCCAATTCTACTTCCGCTACCTTTACCATTGAGGATACTACTGCTCCGACTATCGATGCAGTTGCTAACGATATGACGGTAGAATGTGACGGTAATGGAAATACCAATCAACTTCAGGCTTGGCTTAATGCTAACGGCGGGGCTTCATCTTCCGATGATTGTTCCAATGTAACCTGGTCGAACGATTATACGACACTATCCGATCTTTGCGGGGCTACAGGTTCTGTAACCGTTACTTTTACCGCTACTGATGATTGTGGTAATTCCACTTCCACTTCCGCTACCTTTACCATTGAGGATACTACTGCTCCGACTATCGATGTTGTAGCTAACAATATGACGGTAGAATGTGACGGTAATGGAAATACCAATCAGTTACAAAACTGGCTGGCGGCTAACGGCGGGGCTTCATCTTCCGATGATTGCTCTAATGTAACCTGGTCGAACGATTATACGACACTATCCGATCTTTGCGGGGCTACAGGTTCTGTAACCGTTACTTTTACCGCTACTGATGATTGTGGTAATTCCACTTCCACTTCCGCTACCTTTACCATTGAGGATACTACGGCGCCGACTATCGATGTTGTAGCTAACGATATGACGGTAGAATGTGACGGCTTGGGAAATACCAGTCAACTTCAGGCTTGGCTTAATGCTAACGGTGGTGCTTCGTCTTCCGATGATTGCTCTAATGTAACCTGGTCGAATGATTATACAATACTATCCGATCTTTGCGGGGCTACAGGTTCTGTAACCGTTACTTTTACCGCTACTGATGATTGTGGTAATTCCACTTCCACTTCCGCTACCTTTACCATTGAGGATACTACTGCTCCGACTATCGATACAATTGCTAACGATATGACGGTAGAATGTGACGGTAATGGAAATACCAATCAGTTACAAAACTGGCTGGCGGCTAACGGCGGGGCTTCATCTTCCGATGATTGCTCTAATGTAACCTGGTCGAATGATTATACGACACTATCCGATCTTTGCGGGGCTACAGGTTCGGTTTTAGTTACTTTTACCGCTACAGATGATTGTGGTAATTCCAATTCCACTTCCGCTACCTTTACCATTGAGGATACTACGGCGCCGACTATCGATGTTGTAGCTAACGATATGACGGTAGAATGTGACGGTAATGGAAATACCAGTCAACTTCAGGCTTGGCTTAATGCTAACGGTGGTGCTTCGTCTTCCGATGATTGCTCTAATGTAACCTGGTCGAATGATTATACAATACTATCCGATCTTTGCGGGGCTACAGGTTCGGTTTTAGTTACTTTTACCGCTACAGATGATTGTGGTAATTCCAATTCCACTTCCGCTACCTTTACCATTGAGGATACTACGGCGCCGACTATCGATGCAGTTGCTAACGATATGACGGTAGAATGTGACGGTAATGGAAATACAAATCAACTTCAGGCTTGGCTTAATGCTAACGGCGGTGCTTCGTCTTCTGATGATTGCTCTAATGTAACCTGGTCGAACGATTATACGACACTATCCGATCTTTGTGGCGCTACAGGTTCTGTAACCGTTACTTTTACCGCTACGGATGATTGTGGTAATTCCAATTCCACTTCCGCGACCTTTACCATTGAGGATACTACTGCTCCGACTATCGATACAATTGCTAACGATATGACGGTAGAATGTGACGGTAATGGAAATACAAATCAACTTCAGGCTTGGCTTAATGCTAACGGCGGGGCTTCGTCTTCCGATGATTGTTCCAATGTAACCTGGTCGAATGATTATACGACACTATCCGATCTTTGTGGCGCTACAGGTTCGGTTTTAGTAACCTTTACCGCTACGGATGATTGTGGTAATTCCAATTCCACTTCCGCGACCTTTACCATTGAGGATACTACTGCTCCGGCATTTAGTTCGACCTTACCTTCAAATATAACTGTTGAATGTGATGAAGTACCTATAGCAGAAACTATTTCGGCTACAGACAATTGTTCGGCTACAGCCACAGTAACTCTAAATGAAGAAGTTATTTCAAATGGCGATTGTGCCGGTGAATATACTTTAATCAGAACTTGGACTGCTACAGACGATTGTGGCAATGAAACTTCTTACAGTCAGACTATTACTGTATTTGACAATACACCTCCAGTTTTAGTAACAGAAGTAGATAGTGAACTATCAGTAAATTGTGATGAAGTTCCCGAAATCCCGCAGTTAGAATTCAATGATAATTGTTCTAATGTAGCAGATGTTATTTATAATGAAACGACAACTATCATTTCAATTTATGAATATGTAATTGTAAGAGAATGGACTTATTATGACGATTGTGGTAATAGTGATAGTTTTACACAAACTGTAAATGTTACTGTAGGTCAGCCTTTTGATGCAATTCCTTACTCTATCTGTATTGAAGAGGAACCTATTGATTTATTTACTATATTAGAAAGCTCAATACCTACAAACGGGGAATGGATTGAAGTAACAAATTCAGGAGGATTATCCGGTTCTTATTTTGATCCTACAAATGTAGCTGTAGGATATTATACCCTACAATATATTGTAGAACTTGAGGATAATGATTGCCCGATGATTTTTGAAATCTATATGCATGTACATGATGATTGTGTGGTATTGCCGGCATGTTCGGTTAAGGTTTATAATGCTGTTTCTCCTAACAATGACGGATATAATGATATATTCTTCATTGACGGACTCAATTGTTATCCTGATAATACGGTTCAAATTTACAACCGTTGGGGTATCTTAGTTTACGAAGCAAGCGGTTATGATAATCAATTGGTTGCGTTCAGCGGTTATTCAGACGGAAGAGGTACATTTAACAAAAATGAACTTTTACCGGACGGAACTTATTTCTATATCATCAGATATAAAGATGAAGAAAACCAAACCAACGATTTATCCGGGTATTTATATTTAACCCGTTAACCTGAACAGCTATAATTAACAAAAAAGAAATTATCATGAAAACACTATATATCATCATATTATCTGTATTGTTACCTCTTTTGTGTTTAGGTCAACAAGATTCACAATATACACAGTATATGTACAATACATTGAATGTAAATCCAGCTTATGCCGGTTCAAGAGAATCATTAACCATGTTTTTATTGCACCGCACACAATGGGTTGGATTAGACGGAGCTCCGGTAACCAATAACGTTTCAGCACACACTCCACTGGGAGATTCAAACTTCGGTTTAGGATTATCATTTGTTAATGACCGAATAGGACCTACAGATGAAAATACCATTACAGCCAGTTTAGCGTACTTTATTCAGATCTCTGAAAACTACAAACTATCTGTAGGGTTAAGCGGAACAGCTGATTTTTTCAATCTGGACGTTAATAAACTGGATATTTACCATCAGACTGATCCTCAGTTTCAAAATTTCAACAATTCAGTTTCACCGAATTTAGGAGCCGGATTATATTTATTCTCCGATAAAACATATTTCGGTCTGTCTGTTCCCAACTTTTTTGAAACCAATCGTTACAACGATAACGATGTCACTGTAAATAAAGAAAAAATGCACTTCTACGCAATTGCCGGACATGTATTTGAATTCAATCCGAATTTAAAATTTAAACCGGCCGTTTTAACGAAACTGGTAGAAGGCGCACCTTTTCAATTAGATGTTACGGCCAACTTTTTATTGTATGATAAATTTACTATCGGAGCTGCTTATCGTTGGGATTCAGCCATAAGCGGACTTGTAGGTTTTCAGATTACCAATTCAATCTTTGTCGGTTACGGATATGATAGAGAGACAACAAAACTGTCGAACTATAACTCCGGTTCCCATGAAATTTTTATACGATTTGAAATCTTTAAAAATAACCGAATCACTTCGCCGAGATTCTTCTAAATTGATTGATTATGAAAACACTATATATCACATTATTTATGATAAGCTGCTTTTTAACCGGACAAGCACAGCTCTCTCAGTTAAACACGGCAGACAAGAAGTATAAAAACTATTCATACGTAGATGCTATTGACATTTACGAAAAAGTAGCTGATAAAGGATACAAGTCTCCTGAGTTATTCAAAAAACTCGGTAATTCCTATTACTTTAATGGCGAATTAGATCAGGCTGCTAAATGGTATGGTGAATTATTTGCTTTAGACGAAAAAAACCTTGAACCTGAATATTATTTCAGATATTCCCAAGCTTTAAAAGCCAATGGTGACTACAAAAAAGCAAATAAATACTTGGAGGTATTTAATGAAAAAACTGATGATTCAAGAGGAAAACGTTATGCCAGAAATAAAGATTATCTGAACATTATTGATAGAAATTCAGGAAAATATACCATTGACACAACTAACCTGAATTCTGAATATTCCGATTACGGCTTAGCTCCTTTCGGGAAAGAATTCGTTTTTACTTCAGCCAGAACGGACGGAGCTCTTTATCATAAAATTCACGATTGGACCAATCAGAACTTTACGGATCTATATTCGGCCTCCAGAAATGAAGACGGAAGTTTTTCTACTCCTGAAAACTTTTCTAAAGAAATAAATACCAAATTTAACGAAGCTTCTCCGACTTTTACTAAAGACGGGAAAACCATGTATTTTACCCGAAATAACTTTAATAACGGTAAAAAAGGAAAAGACGAAGATAAAAGTACCTTGGTAAAAATTTACAAAGCAACTTTAGAGAATGGGGAATGGAAAAACGTTGAAGAATTGCCTTTCAATAGCGATAATTACAGCACGGCGCATCCGGTTTTAAGCAAAGACGAAAAAACGTTATTCTTTGCATCTGATATGCCGGGAGGCTTTGGTAATTCAGATATTTACAAGGTAAGTATAAATGGTAATTCTTTCGGAAAACCTGAAAATTTAGGAAAAGTAATCAATACCGAAGGACGCGAAAGTTTTCCGTTCGTAGACGACGATAATAATTTATTCTTTGCTTCAGACGGGCAATTGGGCTTAGGTGGTCTGGATATCTTTGAATCTAAATGGAAAGACGGAGAATACCAAACTCCGATTAATCTTGCTAAACCTATCAACAGTTCGATGGATGACTTTGCTTTCATAATTGATAAAGATAAAAAAGGATATTTTACTTCAAATCGTGAAAGTAGCAAAGGTTATGATGACATTTATTCCTTTGCTTATTGCCAGCAAACTATCTATGGTATTGTAACAGATATTGATACGGATGAATTACTTCCGGGATCAAGCGTTATCATCTTTGATGAAAATATGAATAAATTGTCGGAAACAACAGCTAACGACAAAGCGTATTATGAGTTTACCAATCTGGATTGCCAAACAAAATATAATGTAAGAGTATCAAAAGAAGAATATGAAACTTCTGAAAGAATGATCGCTACTGCAGAAAAAGATGGTAAAACAGAAGCCAATTTTGCTTTAAAAAGAAATGTATTCCCTGTAGAAGAGGGAACTGATCTTGCCAAAATATTTGACATCAGTATCATTTATTTTGATCTGGATAAATGGAATATTCGACCTGATGCTGCTAAAGATTTACAAAAAATAGTAGAGGTTATGAAGCAATATCCTGATATGGAAGTTGCCATTCGCTCTCACACTGATAGTAGACAGACTCATCGCTACAATGAAATTTTGAGTGATAAAAGGGCGAAATCTACTCTGGAATTTATGGTTAAAAATGGAATTGAAAGACGTAGATTGACCGCTAAAGGTTATGGTGAAACAGAATTAGTTAACGGTTGCTCAGACGGTGTTCCTTGTAGTGAAGAAGAGCACCAGAAAAACAGAAGAAGTGAATTTATTGTTACCAAAATGAATTAGTTATTCTAACCTCTACACTCTAATTCATTGGATAACCCCTATTGCAGTAGGGGTTATTTTTTTATGAACATATTTGTGTAATATTTTCGACCTTCAGCATCTAAAGTAATTGAAATACCAAAATGTGTATAATCCCCTTCAATATTACTAAGGTGACCGGAACTGGCAATCCAGGCATTTACAACCGATTGTGGTGATGAATAACCGAATGCGACATTCTCTCCTACTCTGTAAGCTCCTAATACATTTTCAAAGTTTACTTTTCTCTGCTCAAAGCCATCATGATTCACTGCGTTAACAGAAACCATATAATTATTATGCTCATTGGATTTGTAGGAAATGTGCTCAATAATACTTAAAGGAGTTAACCCTTGGTTAACTCGATAAGTATTAATTAAATCCAGCACTTCTAATTCTTCATTAGAATGGCTGTAATTTTTTTGGGTCTCTGTAGTGGTTATGCTATCCTCTACACTCTCGGCACTACAGGAGGTTAAAACAATTGTAAACAGAAGGGCAAAAAGGTTAATAACATTTCTCTTCATCTTCATCATTAGCGTTATTAAATGTTAGTCAATTGTCGTAAAAAGCAATCATTCATCGATTAAATGACTGATTTTCAAGACAAAGATAGTATCTAATCGATATTCAGCAAATAAAATCGATGAAATACCTAATATTTTAACATTTATTTAACATTACAACGATTAAGAAGACAAACGCTCGATCTTCCATATATAATCTTCAAGCAACCTGTAGCGTATTCTGTCATGCAAACGATTGGGTCTGCCTTGCCAAAATTCAACTTCAACCGGACGAACTAAAAATCCGCCCCAGTTTTCAGGTCTCGGAATCTCCTTCCCTTCAAATTCTTTTTCCAGTTCTTTTAATTTATCTTCCAGAAATTCTCTGTTTGGGATCACTTCACTTTGTGGTGAAACAATAGCCCCAAGTTTACTTCCGTCCGGACGGGAAGCAAAATAATTGTCCGAATCCAGTTTAGATGTTTTTTCTGCAATCCCTTTTATGATAACCTGACGTTCCATAGAATGCCAAAAAAAAGAAAGACAAATATTCGGATTCTGCTGTATTGCTTTTCCTTTTTCTGAATTGTAATTCGTATAAAAAACAAAACCTTCTTCATTAAATTTTTTTAAAAGCACTACTCTGGCTTTCGGAAAACCATCCAGTCCTATGGTCGAAACCGTCATTGCATTTACTTCATCAACTCCGCCGAATTCTTCTACTTCATAAA
Source organism: Flavobacterium sediminis (assembly GCF_003148385.1). Lineage (NCBI taxonomy): Bacteria > Pseudomonadati > Bacteroidota > Flavobacteriia > Flavobacteriales > Flavobacteriaceae > Flavobacterium > Flavobacterium sediminis. The sequence goes on from NZ_CP029463.1 coordinate 3,308,234, forward strand.
ACCAACGGTGAAATAAATTAATAGGATCTTCCGGTATATTATTTTCCTGTAATTCGCTCTTTTCGTACGATTTACGGTAATTACTTAAATCTGACATGTTGTAAAATTTATTCGTTATCTAAATTGATCATTAAACCAAACAAACTTGTATTGGCCGCCAAAGTATAGCGAGAGTAAGAATAATCAAATTTTATTTTTCCGAAACGGATTCCGACCCCGACAGAAATACCTGAAAAATTTCTCTGATCCACGATCCGTAGCTCTTCTCCTCTTCTAAAATTGTATCCTAAGCGAATATTAAATCCCTTTTCCGGAAAAAGCTCAGCGCCTAAAATTAAGTGACGAAGTGCATTATTGAAAAATGAAACTTTTTCTTCTTGCGTTTCCCCGTCTAAACTTGTCTCTGCTCTATTGGGATTAGAAAAAGCAATGTTCCATTCTTGTAGATTTTCCATGGTAACGTGCCATCTGATCGGTACATGTTCCATCAATTGAGAAATTCCGGCATCAATGGCAAGAGGAAGCTTTTCACGGGTATCAGCGTAAGGTTTGATTTGAAACCCAAGATTACGAACGGCAATACCGTAATTGATGTCATTTTTTTCATCAATATACAAAAAGCCCAGATCAGTTGCAGCTCCCCAGGAATTGTAACTCTCTAAAGTCGAAGAAATCAATTTTACATTGGTTCCAATATACATATCCGTCCACGGTATATTATAGGCATAGCCAAAGGACAATGCTGCTTCACTTCCGGTAAAATCACTTGTGAGATTTCCCATTTCATCTCTCCCTTCAAAAGTTCCGTAGTTTACATAAGTAGCACTGGCATGAAACGTTTGAACGTGCCGATCCCAAGTGTACGCATAAGCAGCTGTACCGTAAGACACTTCTCCGTAATAACTTCCGTAGTTTACAGCCAATCGATTATGCATTTCCGGATTAATAGTTGCCGGGTTATACACAGCCTGATTAACATCATAATCAACTACTGTTACTGTTTTTCCTCCTAAGGCTGCCTGACGTGGCGATTGAGATAAGTTTAAAAATTGATACACGTATTTGCCACCTATTTGACTATATGTAGAAAACGTAATAAAAAGTAATAAGTAGAATTGATATTTTTTATACATCTTGCAAAGCTATAATGGCACAACGCAAATGCGAAGATAAAATTATATCAACACATAAAAAATAAAATCCGATTAAACTTAACCGGATTTTATTTTGTTGAAGGTATAAAATTAAAGCTTTTTAGCATTTTTAGCTTTTTGATCGGTTATTGCTAAATCAATAACTTCTTTCATAGTATCCACATAGTGGAACATTAAACCTTTTAAATATTCCGGTTTAATTTCATCAATATCGCGTTTGTTTTCCGAGCACAAAATAATCTCTTTGATATTTGCTCTCTTAGCCGCTAATATTTTCTCTTTGATACCACCTACCGGCAATACTTTGCCCCTCAAGGTAATCTCACCTGTCATTGCCAGACTTTTTTTCACACGTTTTTGTGTAAAGCTGGACACCATAGAGGTTAACATTGCTATACCGGCACTAGGTCCGTCTTTAGGTGTTGCTCCCTCCGGAACATGGATATGAATATTATATTTTTCTAAAATCTCAGGAGTAATACCAAGGTCTTCAGCATTTGATTTAATATATTCCATAGCAATCGTAACTGATTCTTTCATTACGGTCCCTAAATTACCGGTCATGGTCATAGCGCCTTTACCTTTAGAAATCGTCGATTCAATGAATAAGATATCTCCGCCTACAGAAGTCCATGCCAAACCGGTAACCACACCTGCAGTTTCATTATTTTCGTACTTATCTCTTTCTAAACGAGGTGCTTTTAATACTTCAAGAATATCTTCGTCTGTAACTTTGATATTATAGGGTTCTTCCATAGCAATAGATTTTGCGGCATGTCGAACCATTTGCGCTATTTTCTTTTCCAAACCACGTACTCCGGATTCTCGGGTATAGCCCACAATGATTTTTTCTAATTGTCGTTTCCCGATCTGTAAATCTTTTTCTGTTAATCCGTGTTCTTTTAATTGTTTCGGTAACAAGTGGTTCTTAGCGATCTCTACTTTTTCTTCAATAGTATAACCCGACATCTCAATGATCTCCATTCTGTCGCGAAGAGCAGGCTGTATGGTTGATAAACTATTGGACGTAGCAATGAACAGTACTTTTGACAGATCATAACCTATTTCGAGGAAATTATCGTGAAATTCTGTATTTTGTTCCGGATCTAATACCTCTAACAAAGCAGAAGAAGGGTCTCCGTTATGGCTCGACGATAATTTATCAATTTCATCCAACACAAATACCGGATTGGATGTTTTTGCTTTTTTAATAGACTGAATGATTCTTCCCGGCATAGCTCCTATATATGTTTTTCTATGACCACGGATTTCAGCCTCATCTCTCAAACCACCTAGAGACATACGAACATATTCTCTGCCAAGAGCTTCTGCAATTGATTTCCCGATCGAGGTTTTACCAACTCCCGGAGGTCCGTATAAACATAAAATAGGCGATTTCATATCGTTGCGCAGTTTTAAAACTGCTAAATGTTCAACAATACGCTTTTTAACATCTTCCAACCCATAATGATCCCGATCGAGAATTTTTTGAGCTCGTTTTAAATCAAAATTATCTTTGGTATATTCACTCCAAGGCAATTCTAACATAACCTCTAAATAGTTTCTCTGAATACCGAAATCAGGAGAATTCGGATTGGTACGTTGCAATTTAGAAACTTCTTTTTCGAAATGCTTGGCTATTTTTTCATCCCATTTTTTAGCTTTTGCTTTCTCTCGCATTTCTTCTATTTCAGCCTCATGAGAAACCCCTCCTAGTTCTTCCTGGATGGTTTTCATTTGCTGCTGTAAGAAATATTCACGTTGCTGCTGGTCTAAATCAAAACGAACTTTTGACTGAATGTCATTTTTTAATTCTAATTTTTGAAGTTCCATATTCATGAAGCGCAACGTTTCCAAAGCTCTGTCTTTCAGATTATGTACAGAAAGTAAATTCTGCTTATCCACAACTGACAAATTCATATTTGAAGATACAAAGTTTATCAGGAACGGATTACTTTCAATATTTCTGATGGCAAAAGTTGCTTCCGTTGGAATATTCGGACTTTCCTTTATGATTTCAATTGCTAATTCTTTAATTGAATCTATAATGGTAGAAAACTCCTGATCTTCTTTTTCCGGACGAACTTCAGGCACCTCTTTTATAGTTGCTTTTAAATAAGGTTCTTCTTGCGTAAAAGCATCTATCTCAAAGCGTTTTTTACCTTGTAAGATCACAGTAGTATTACCATCAGGCATTTTTAAAACTCTGATGATACGAGCTACTGTACCAATATGGTAAATATCGTTAGGTGTTGGCTCTTCAACAACTTCATCCTTTTGAGCCACTACCCCGATCACTTTTCCGGTTGCATTTGCATCATTAATCAGTTTTATTGATTTATCCCTTCCGGCAGTAATAGGAATAACCACACCCGGAAACAGAACTGTGTTCCGTAGTGGTAAAATCGGCAAATCATTCGGCAATAATTCATTATTCATTTCCTCCTCATCTTCCGGAGTCAATAAAGGAATCAATTCTGCATCGGTTTGCATGTCTTGAAGTGACAAATTGTCCAAGGATAATATTTTTGTATTTGGCATAATAATAATTAAGTCATTTTGTCAGTTATAAAATGTTAGCTATAAAAACTCCTCAACAGTAAAACTTAGATTTACAATAGTTTAGAGCTACCATTTATACTTTTTTAGTTTTATATGACAAGATTTATGCCAATAAAAAATCCCGAAGTTTTTACTTCGGGATTTTTCTATCTTAATCTTTCAGACACTTAGTTTATTGCATAACTCGTTAAAATTGATACATTATTTCCTAAACCGCTAGATATAGCTTTAACAGGACCTATATCCTTAGCAAACCAATATTCTGTTGTTATAATTGTTATCATTCCGGATACATTCACATTTTGTACAATCTCAGCTTTTATAATATTATTAAAAACCTCACCGTCAACTGTTTCTGTAGCACCAATTTCTAAAATAGTTCCGGTATATGTTACATTTTGAGTAATTGCAGGTATTCCAGTATAAGTTGTGGTTTGAGAATAACTTCCGTTCCATGTTCCATTAACACTTAAATTATCTCTCAAAACGACATATTCATAACCCGTTTGAACTCCGGACATTCCATTAGCATCTATAACAATATCATCAATTTTCATGGTATAAGCTCCTCCGTTTTTATTTAACCAAAATGTTGCTGTACCAAAAACCGTTGTTCCTGAACCACTTTGTGGATTAAATCTATAATACGTTGCTCCGTTAAAAGTATCTGTTCCTACTATTTCAAAAGGGTCAGCAGCAGTTCCGTTTTGATCAAATTGCCACCAATTTCCTATTGTGGTAGGCCAGTAATCTCCTGTTGAAGTACCGCCTCCGCTTGTTCCCCCACCATTATTACCTGTACCTCCATTGTTGTTACCTCCTCCGGTTGAATTATTATTTCCCGGATCTCCCGGAATTGATTGTAAAACGGCCGGATCAATTGGTTCTGTATCACAAGAATACAAAACGGTTAAAGCAAATAATCCGGTTAAAAAAGTAAATAATTTTATTTTTTTCATTTTAGGGTTAATTTTTAAACGTTTCAAATGTAATTTTTTTTTTCTACTTTTTGGGTATTCTTGTCAATAAAATTAGCCCAACTATAAAAAACAAGATCAAAAATAATATGGCATTTTGGGCTTTACCAGTAATATCTGTAACATAACCATAAATAAACATTCCGATCACGATCCCTATTTTTTCAGCCACATCATAAAAGCTAAAAAAGGAAGTAGTATCTGCTGTATCTTCAGGAATTAATTTTGAATAGGTGGAACGTGAAAGAGACTGTATTCCGCCCATAACCAAACCAACAGAAGCGGCTGCAATATAAAAATCACTAGGTGTAACCACAAAATAAGCATACGCACAGATCAAAATCCATAAAAAATTAATTCCGATCAGAGTAATAATATTACCGAATGTTTTAGAAGCTTTTGACGTAAGCCAGGCACCGAGAACAGCTATAAGCTGAATCAGTAATATACTTACAATTAATCCCTGAGTTCTTTCACCATCACCTCCCCATTCAACTTCTTTTTCACCAAAATAAGCCGCTATGATCATAACGGTCTGAACAGCCATACTGTATACAAAAAATGCTCCTAAATATCGTTTTAACGGTCTGATCTCTTTTAATTGTTGCCAAACTTTTAACAATTCCCTGAATCCGTTAAAGAATGTATTTCGATGAAGTTTATTACTATTTTTTCCATTAGGTAAATAATAATAGGTATACTGACTGAATCCTATCCACCAAAGCCCTACTAAAACAAAAGAATAGCGCATCATTTGCGTTTTTTCTTCATCAGGAACACTCATCACCATGATTAAATTAAGAATCAATAAAACCACACTTCCTATATAGCCCATCCCAAAACCTTTTGCGCTGATTCTATCTTGTTGTTCTACATAAGCAATATCAGGCAAATACGAATTGTAGAAAACCAGACTTCCCCAAAAACCTATTAGTGCTAACATATAAATGAAGAGTCCCAATACAATAGTATCTAACGAAAAGAAATAAAGCAACATACAGGAAATTGATCCCATATAACAGAAAAATTTTAAAAAGAATTTTTTATTCCCCAAATAATCGGCTATACCTGAAAGTAACGGTGAAATAATTGCAATAATAATGAATCCGATAGCTGTGGTATAACTGATCAAAGATTCACTTCGTACAGATTGATTAAAAACCGTAATTTCTTCAATACCTTTTATACGGAACAAGGCTCCGTAATATAAAGGAAAAATTGAGGATGAAATTACTAAGGCATAAACTGAATTAGCCCAATCATAAAATGCCCAAGCATTCAATAACTTCGGACTTCCTTTTTCTAGTGTTCTCATGAGTATCAATAAAAAATCCCGACTAATATCGGGATTTGAAATTGATTTATAAAATATTATTTGAATGTAACGCCAAAAGCTGCGGCTTCTTTCTTAGCTTCCGGTATCAAACTTTTAATGTTATCAATACGCGTTTGATTGCTAGGGTGCGTACTCATAAATTCCGGTGGTGCTGATCCTCCTGACTCAGCAGCCATTCTTTCCCAGAAAGTTACAGCTGTATCCGGATTGTATCCTGCAATTGCCATCAATGTTAAACCGATCATATCTGCTTCACTTTCATGTGCACGACTAAAAGGTAACATTGCTCCGTATTGGCTTCCTGCTCCGTAAGCTGTCATCCACAACTGTTGCTCTTCGACACTTTTATTTCCGGTAGCTATAGCTACTCCGGCTGCTCCGGCTTGTTGCAATACACCTGCACTCATTCGTTGTTGCCCGTGATTGGCTAACGCATGTGCTACTTCGTGTCCTAAAACAGTTGCTAAACCGGCATCATCCTTGCAAACCGGTAAAATCCCTGAATACACTACAATTTTACCTCCGGGCATACACCAGGCATTAACCTCTTTGCTATCTACTAATTTATAATCCCACTCATAACCATCCAGATACCCCGTATAGCCATGTGCATTTAACCATCTTTCTGCTGCCGTTTTAATTTTACGACCAACATTCTCAACACGTTTTGCTTCTGTTGTTCCGGTAATTACTTTGTTTTCAGATAAAAATTGATCGTATTGCTGAAATGCCATCGGAAGTATCTGACTATTAGGCACTAATGCTAATGAGTTTTTACCGGTAAAGGGGTTTTTAGAACAGGCCATTACTAAACCCAGTAAAGCCATTAAAACTAATTTTACTTTTAGATTCATAGAATTTTATTTAGTGTCATTTTTATAATTTCAATACAAATTTAAACAAGCTTTACAAATCTTACAAAAGGAGTTCTTAAAAAAATCTTAATAGACTGACAATCCTTCTTTTTAATTGTATTTTTGTTTTGACCAAATTACTAATCGAAATGAAACATAACAAAAAAAGTGCCAATGCTAATATTCCAAAAGGTATTTTATTAACCGCTAAAGTTCTTCAGAAACTTTCTTCTGACCTAACCGTAAAGTTTGCCCAAAAATTATTTGCTACTCCTTTAAAACATAAAATACCGAAAAGAGAATTTGAAATGGAAGAAAACACCATTCAAAAACTGTTGAAAATTCCTGAAATAGGTAAAGAAGTGATGGTGTATGAATATGGCAAAAGTGATAAAAAAGTTTTATTAGTTCATGGTTGGTCCGGCAGAGGAACTCAATTGGTTAAAATTGCAGATGCTTTGATTGATTTGGGTTACCAAACGATTAGTTTTGACGCACCGGCGCACGGAAAATCAAGTGGTAATACAACTTTAATGACTGATTTTATTGCCTCTGTCATGGAAATTGAAAAACACTACGGTCCGTTTGAATTTGCTATCGGGCATTCCTTAGGAGGCATGACTGTTCTTAATTCTATTAAACAGGGATTACAGGTTAAGAAAGCAGTTATTATAGGCAGCGGCGATAGTGTGACAGATATTTTAAAAGATTTTATCGGGAAATTAAAACTGAAAGCTATTTATGTTCAAAAAATGAAAGAGGCCTTTGAAAACGAACTAAACGGCGATATGGAATCCTATTCAGGATATGTAGCTGCCGAAGCTGTTTCCGTTCCGTTTTTAGTCATTCACGACAAAGATGATGAAGATGTTCCTTATCGTGCCTCTGAAAATATCGTAAAACATCTGAAACAAGGAAGCCTGTACCTAACCGAAGGCTTAGGACATCGAAAAATATTAGGTGATAAAAAAGTTATTGAAACCTTACTTCAATTTCTGGCTAACTGATCGAGGCGCGAAGTCCTAATTCAACGACTTCCAGTTTTTCGATCTTTTTTCCGTCAATTTCAAAACGCAACATGGTTCGTACATGATGAAATCCGTGCTTTCCGGCAGCACCGGGATTCATGTGTAAGAGTTTCAGTTTCTGATCGTATTGTACTTTTAGGATATGAGAGTGCCCGCAAATAAAAAGATCCGGCGGATTACGTCTTAATTCTTCTCTTACACTAATATTATATTTGTCCGGATACCCTCCGATATGGGTGATCCACACATCCACTTCCTCACACATAAAACGGTTGTTTAACGGAAACTCTAATCGAGCCTGTGCATCATCAATATTCCCGTACACCGCCCGTAACGGTTTTAACTTCTGTATGGTATCCGTTACCGTTAAATCTCCGATATCTCCTGCATGCCAGACTTCGTCTGCTTGTTTCACATATTTTAGAATGGCATCGTCAATATAACCGTGCGTATCTGACAAAAGAAGTATTTTTTTCATGCAACAAAAATACAATTTGTTTTAACGTGATACTTTCAAGCACTTATTTATTTCCTTTTGGTAAACAAAACTTAAAAAAAGCGATCAAACCATATTTTCTTTTTAAATTTGCTTTTCTGAAAAAATAACCGCCATTGAGATACTTCATCAAATTTGCTTATAACGGAAAAAATTATTTTGGTTATCAAATACAACCCAATGCCGTTTCAGTACAGGAAACACTGGAAAAAGCTTTGAGTTTACTGATGAAGCAGACTGTAGAAATAGTCGGAGCCGGCAGAACAGACAGTGGTGTTCACGCTAAAGAGATGTTTGCACATTTTGATTATGACGGAGAAATTGACGTTCCTGTCTTGGTCAAAAAACTAAACTCTTTTTTACCGAAAGATATTGTGATCTATGACTTTATAAAAGTACATGATGAGGCTCATGCTCGTTTTGATGCTACAAAGCGAACGTATGAATATTACATCCATACGTTTAAAGATGCATTTATTTCTGATCTGAGCTGGTATCATTACCAGCAATTAGATGTAGATCAGATGAATGCTGCTTGTCAGATTTTATTTGAATACATTGATTTTGAATGTTTCTCAAAAGTAAATACTGATGTTCACACCTTTAATTGTAAAATTTATGAAGCTCATTGGCAACAAAAAGGTAATGAATTGATCTTTACCATTTCAGCAGACCGTTTTTTGCGCAATATGGTCAGAGCAATTGTCGGCACAATGGTGACTATAGGTTTAGGAAAAATTTCACTGAACGATTTCAGGTCTATTATAGAAAGTAAAAATCGAAGCAAAGCCGGTTTTTCTGTTCCGGCTCATGGTTTATATTTAGTAAAAGTAGCCTATCCTTATATAGGGAGCGGACAGTAATTAGAAGATGTTAGAACAAAATATGACGATAAAAAAAATAATAACAGGCTTATTCGCCATCTGTATAACAAGCTGTAATACAACTAATAAAGAAGAAATTCTTAAAGAAACAGTTTCTGACATCCATGTTGTAGGTACGATGAAAAATGTCATATGGAAAGGAGAACTAGAAGGTCGCATCAGTTTAGATACTATTTCCGATAAAAAAGGGCTTTACGGACTTGGCCCGGAAAGTTATCTGAAAGGAGAATTGCTGATCAACAACGGAATCTGTTATGTTTCTGAGGTTACATCCGATTCAACTATGACTGTCGAAAAAAAGTTTGATGTTTCTGCGCCATTTTTTGTTTATGCTAATGTAAGTGAATGGAATGAAATTGAATTGCCTTCAACGATCAAAACCATCCCGGAACTGGAACAATTCATTGAGGAAAGAACCAGAGAAAAGAAACGTCCTTTTGCCTTTAAATTAAAAGGTACTGTTTCAAAAGCGGTCATTCATATTCAGAATTTACCGGAAGGAACTCAGGTTGCCTCTCCGGATGATGCCCATAAAGGACAGGTTAAGTATGAACTGGAAAATACAACCAGTGATATCATTGGATTTTTCTCTACTGAACACAAAGGTATCTTTACGCATCACGATTCCTATTTACACATGCATTTAATTACAGAAGACGAAAGTAAAATGGGGCATTTAGATGACATAGAAATCAATACCATGACGTTATATTTGCCCAAAAACTAAATTGAGTTAAAAATTAAGAAATAGCTATTACATGAATCCGATTCGTTCCAAATCATTAAAAAAAGTAATGCAATATGCCAAACCGTATCAAAAAAGGTTTAATTGGGTTATTGTCTGGGCTATTTTACTTTCTGTTTTCGCTGCTGCACGCCCTTATTTGTTAAAACAAACTGTTGATAAATACCTGAGTACACACGATAGTACGGGCTTGTTGATCTATGTTATCATCATGGCAACAGTTCTTCTCTTTGAGGTTGTTTCCCAATTTTATTTTACCTATTGGGCAAATTGGTTAGGACAGGATATTATAAAAGACATTCGAGATAAATTATTCAAACATATTACTTCGTTCCGATTGCAATATTTTGATAAAGAACCGGTAGGAAAACTTGTTACCCGAACCGTTTCAGATATCGAATCCATTGCAAGTATCTTCAGTCAGGGTTTATTCATGATCGTAAGTGATGTATTGAAGATGATCGTTATCATCGGGATCATGTTTTATATGAACTGGCAACTTACTTTGATCGTTCTTTTGGCTATGCCGATCTTAGTTTATGCTACGCATATTTTCCAACAAAAAATGAAAGTGGCTTTTAATGAAGTTCGCAATCAGGTTGCTAATCTGAATACGTTTGTTCAGGAACGTTTAACCGGAATGAAAATCGTACAGTTGTTCAACCGGGAGCAAATTGAATATGAAAAATTTAAGGTTATCAATGCTAAACACAACAAAGCCTGGCTTAAAAACATTTTATATAACTCGATCTTCTTCCCTATTGCCGATATTGTTTCCTCTTTTACATTAGCGGTTATTGTATGGTATGGAGGAAAAGAAATTATCCATGGTGATGCTGGCACTTCATTCGGTGATCTTTTTGCTTACACCATGTTGATTACCATGCTCTTTAACCCGTTGCGCCAAATTGCAGATAAATTCAATGTTATGCAAATGGGAATTATTGCAGCCGAAAGAGTTTTTGAAATTTTAGAGACCGAAAGCCACATACAGAACGTCGGAACTGTTGAAGCCCGGCACTTTGAAGGTAATATCAGCCTTAAGGACGTTCGCTTCAGCTATATCAAAGGAGAAGAAATTCTGAAAGGGATCAATCTCGAGGTAAATTCTGGAGAAACCATTGCTATTGTGGGAAGCACGGGTGCCGGAAAATCAACTATCATTAATTTACTGAATCGTTTCTACGAGATAGATTCAGGAGAAATTGCAATTGACTCTGTCCCTATCCAGGATTACACCATAGAAAGCCTCAGAAAACAAATCAGTGTGGTGCTACAGGATGTTTTCTTGTTTGCCGATACCATTCTGAATAATATTACATTATACAACGATTCGATTACCAAAGAAGATGTGATACTCGCCGCGCAAAAAATAGGAGTTCATGATTTTATCATGAGTTTACCGAACAATTACGATTATAATGTAAAAGAACGTGGCGTGATGCTTTCTTCCGGACAACGCCAATTGATCGCTTTTTTAAGAGCCTATGTCTCTAACCCGAGTATTTTGATCTTGGATGAAGCCACATCCTCTATTGATACTTATTCGGAAGAACTGATCCAGCAAGCTACCGAAAAGATCACTCAGGATAGAACATCTATTGTTATTGCCCACCGTTTGGCAACCATTATCAATGCTGATAGGATCATCGTTATGGACAAAGGTCAGATCGTTGAACAAGGTACACATCAGGAATTACTTAAAATTACAGATGGTATCTACAAAGGTTTATACGAAGCTCAATTTGCTTTAAATCAATAATTAAAACAAAAACAATTGGTAACGATTGGAATCGATTACGAATTAAAAATAAATGCTTAAATTCGCAAACAATAATAAACAAACCAAAAATATTTTAAAAGGGAAAGCACATTGTCCTTTTCTCTTTTTAGATTAAAAAACAAATAACTGAATTACAATGAAATACGACATCATCGTTTTAGGAAGTGGTCCGGGTGGTTATGTTACTGCCATTAGAGCCTCACAATTAGGTTTTAAAGTAGCTGTTATAGAAAAAGAAAATTTAGGTGGTATTTGCCTGAATTGGGGATGTATCCCGACGAAAGCTTTATTAAAATCGGCTCAGGTTTTTGATTATTTAAAACATGCCGGTGATTACGGACTAAAAGTTGAAAATTTCGATAAAGATTTTAATGCTGTAGTTGCCCGTTCGCGTTCTGTTGCGGAAGGAATGAGTAAAGGTGTTCAATTCTTAATGAAAAAGAACAAAATTGATGTTATCGATGGTTTCGGAAAAATAAAACCGGGTAAAAAAGTTGATGTAACCGCAGCTGACGGAAAAGTAACGGAATACAGTGCTGATCATATTATCATTGCTACCGGAGCCCGTTCGCGTGAATTGCCTAACCTACCGCAAGACGGAAAAAAAGTGATCGGTTACCGTCAGGCTATGACGTTACCGGAGCAACCTAAGAAAATGATCGTTGTAGGTTCAGGAGCTATCGGGGTTGAGTTTGCTCACTTCTATAACTCAATGGGAACAGAAGTTACCATTGTTGAGTTCATGCCGAACATTGTACCGGTTGAAGATGAAGACGTATCCAAACAGTTTGAGCGCTCTCTGAAAAAAGCAGGGATCAACATTATGACAAATTCTTCTGTGGAAAAAGTTGACACAAGCGGTGCCGGCGTGAAAGCTACAGTGAAAACGCCAAAAGGAGAAGAAATCCTTGAAGCAGATATTGTTCTTTCAGCTGTAGGAATCAAATCAAACATCGAAAATATCGGATTAGAAGAAGTAGGTATTGCTACTGACAGAGATAAAATTTTAGTTAATGCTTACTACCAGACTAACGTTCCCGGTTATTATGCCATCGGAGACGTAGTTCCGGGACAAGCTTTAGCGCACGTTGCTTCTGCTGAAGGTATCCTTTGTGTTGAAAAGATCAAAGGTATGCACGTAGAACCGTTAGATTACGGTAATATTCCGGGTTGTACGTATGCTACTCCTGAAATTGCATCTGTTGGTTTAACTGAGAAAAAAGCAAAAGAAGCCGGATACGAAATTAAAGTGGGGAAATTCCCGTTCTCTGCTTCCGGAAAGGCAAAAGCAGCCGGAACACCTGACGGATTTGTAAAAGTAATCTTTGATGCGAAATACGGTGAATGGTTAGGCTGTCACATGATAGGTGCCGGAGTAACCGATATGATTGCTGAAGCTGTTGTAGCACGAAAATTAGAGACAACCGGTCACGAAATCTTAAAAGCAGTTCACCCTCACCCTACTATGAGTGAAGCCGTTATGGAAGCCGTAGCTGATGCTTATGATGAAGTAATCCACTTATAATTCTCTTAGAAGAAAAGAGGAAAAAAATAGACTTAAAGAGGCTGTATCAGAAATACTTTTACAGCCTCTTTTTATTTAAAAAAAATTGACAGGCTTAAATTGATATCAACATGCGTTTTTTTCATGTGATACCATTACTTCGCTTAAAACTTTAACCTGTTAAACTACTTTTTTCTTTAGTTCATCCAAAATAAATAGTACTTTAGGACGTTAAACAAAAAGAGTGAGAATACCGTATCGATACATATTTATTTTAATCTTCATTTTTTTAAGTTGTAAGCAACTGAATGCCCAGATCACAGTCCAACGCAAAGACTCTACAACAATCTATCACGATATTTACAATTACTCAAAAAAGGGAAAGTTCTCCAAGTTCATGTATCGGTTATTTTTCCGTCCTTCCAGCTTATCTACAGCTACTTTGATTGATAATGAAAAGGAACGCCAGAAAAAAGAAGAAAAGATCCGGGAAGTTAATCATTCATCAAATGGTAAAGTGATCCGGAATGTCTATATTAAAACTCTGGATCCTTTCGGGTATTCCTTACAAGACAGTACACGCAGTCCTAAAACCGGATTTGAACGCTTTGGAAATTCAGTTCATGTCAAAACCAATGAATTTACAGTACAGAACTTGCTTTTATTTAAACAATACGATCGTTGCGATACTTTAAAATTACAAGAGACAGAGCGTTTGATCCGTAGTCAGCGTTATGTACGACAGGTTACTGTCCTACCCCAACCTACCCAAAGTCAGGATTCTATTGATGTTTATGTAACCTTATTAGATTCGTGGAGTTTAATTCCGACAGGAAATATCACTTCCGGTGATTGGGAAGCCAAACTAACGGAGCGAAATATTATGGGGTACGGTCATAAAATATCCGGAAGTTATAAAGAAGAATTTGCGACTAAGCGCAATGCTCATTATGCCCAATACACTATAAACAACATTAAGAACAGTTATATTTCATTTGACCTGATATATCAAAAGGACTATTATAGTAACAGTTCAAGAAGTATTGGTCTCACCCGAAACTTTTTCTCTCCGTTAACTAAAAATGCGGGAGGTGTCTATTTTGAAAACAGAGAAGCAACCGAAAACTTCTTTTATCCTGATAGTACCTACAGGCAAACTGTAAAAACAGAATATCAGGAATATTGGTACGGAAGGGCTTTTAAAATTTTAAAACCGGACACTTATTTAGGTAAAACAACTAATTTAATTACTTCGATTACCTTTAACAAAAAGATATATACTGAAGTCCCCGATGCAACGTTTGATCCTACTTCTTTTTTTGCTTCTGAAAACAATATTATAGGTCAGGTAGCTTTCACCGCTCAGAAATACTATAAGGACAGTTATTTATTCAATTACGGTATTACTGAAGACGTTCCTTATGGTAGTATTTATGCGCTTATCTTTGGGAAGCAAACTAAAAACGGTGATAACCGATCGTATTTCGGTGCTAAATTTGCTAAAGGAAAACGTTACCCTTTCGGTTATTTAACTGCTACCACCGAATGGGGAACCTTTATCAACGACGGAAAATCAGAACAAACCGCCTTCTCTGTCGGATTTCAATATATCAGTCCTTTGTGGAGTATCGGTTCGTGGCGTTACCGTCAGTTCATTAAGCCCAGTTATACCTGGGGTAACAATCGGGACGCTTCCGTCAAAGACCAGTTAAGCCTAAACAATACAAATGGTTTACAAGATTTTACCGATGGTATAACCGGAACCCAAAGATGGCTTTTAGCCATGCAAATGCAAACGTATGTTCCGAAAGACTGGTACGGTTTTCACTTTAGTCCGTATGCCAACATAACTTTGGGAGCCTTAGCCGATAATACTAAAAATTTGTTCCAAAGCAAAGTATATCCTAAATTCAGTCTGGGTGTATTGATCAACAATGACTATTTGGTTTTCAACAGTTTTCAGATCTCCTTCTCTTATTATCCTACTATTCCGTATGAAGGAGACAACATCTTAAAAAGCAATTCATTGGAAAATAACGATTTAAAATTATCGGATTACCAAGTAGGAAAACCTGCTTATATTTTGTATCAGTGATTTAATTATTAAAAAAAACTTATTTCTATTCTAAATAAGTTTTTACTATGAAGAGCACAAAATGATAATAACAAATTTAGAATTCACTTTTTATTTGTATATTTACATACCGAACGGTCGGTTTTAAAGAATATATAAAAAATGAATAAATCAAAAATTATCATTGCATTATTAGTTTTGTCTGCCATCAACTTAACTGTAATGGTACCCGGAGGAGGCATTGACACGAGAGATTTTTCCCATATTCCATTATCTATCTTATCTGTATTTAACATTTTTCTTACTACACTCGGGATGATTAGTTTGTTTCTATCCTACTTTATTTTTCGAAAATATAAATGGAGTATACTAGTGGCGTTTATTTGTGGACTTAGTTACTTTTTAGTCTATGTCTTAGATTTTGCACACATTTTTCCAAAATCACCCGATTCAATGCCACAACTTTTAGTTTTTTTAGAAGCTATAGGAATTATTCTTTCAATACCACTTATTCTATTATCATTCAATCAAACAAAAAAAATGAAAAGCAGCCAAGATAAATCTAAATTATCTTATAACTTGTATCGGCTCGTTGCATTTGCAATTATAGTAGGTATTGCGATTATTGTTTTTGCTACCAAATCTGCAATGACCGGAAAGTAATGAATAGTAAAGAAAAAATATTATCAACTGCATTTAAATTGTTTATCAACAATGGTTATCACAATACTTCAATGCAACAATTAGTTGAAGCTTCCAAGCTATCAAAAGGAGCCTTCTATCATTATTTCAAAAGCAAAAATGATCTTTATAATCAAGTAATAGAACACTATTTTTTATCCTTTTACAAAGAAGTAGATTGGGAAACGTACGAGCAAATGGAACTTTCCGTTGAACAGATTGAACAGGAAATACAGAATTTTTATTTGAATTTCGTTCCTAAAATATTATCACTAACAGAAAAAGGATTTTCGGAATATTACATAATGTATTTTGAAGCATATAATCTTCTTCCCGAATTCAGACAAGAAGTACAAAAATTTTACAAAAATTTGGAAAAAATTATTATTAACGCTAAAAATAATAAAACAGAGTCGCTAAAAATAGCAACAACGATGGTTTCTAAATATGAAGGCATTTTATTTTTATTAGCAATTCGTCCAAATCTAAAAATAAATGATTTAATGGAACAAATATCTGAATAAGTCTACTGCCATGTTTAATTAAGAATGATTTGGCAAGATTTTTTAAAATTTTATAAGGCTAATGGATTGGAAAATCAAATTAGACAATCCATATGGTGGACATTGGCTTGACACAGTTAATTCAAGACTTTTGGTAAAGACTGTTTATTGGAAGAATGTTGCCGAGTACGATGTAACATCTGGAAAACTAATATCATACATTAAAAATGACTCCCTACAAAAACTTATAGAAAGCAAAATGAAAGACGAAAAACTTTTAGAAAGTCATGAGTATCATTTTATTGAAAAAGGTATAGAATATACTCTTAAATGTAGACCTTCAAAAGGAAACGAAGTTGGAGAATATACAATTGAAATAGAAAAATACTACCGCTAACATCGGCTATAAATCATGGCTGGGTTTGCGCATATTTTCCGAATTTTCGGAGAAAATTCGAAATTAAATTCTATATTTGGAATGGTTCGGTTTGTGGTTTTCGCCACAATTTTATAGCCGAGGATCGTTACTAAACTAAATGAAACATTCAACATATGACATTTACAGAGTATTTAAATACAGATATAGACAATTCAGATTTAATTTTTGAATATTATCTTCAATATTTATCAAATTTATCATCAAAAGATTTTCCATATGAGGAACAAATTCAACTGAAAGCCACTTCAGTAAAATTCATGAATTGTATTGAAAATTTAACTTACATCATAAAGGAAAAAAAAGAGAAATATTTTGAATTAATAAATCAAATAATTGAAGATGTAAAAATTCATAGGAGAAGAAAAGACAAGTCTAAAATTTTACTATTTCTATTAGCTAAAAATGGTAACATTATACCTAAAATTAAGGATGATTTTGAAGAAGTTTATTCTCAAACATTAGAATTTATTGGAGAAGCATCAAATATAAGGCATTACAGATATGACAATTTGAAACTTGATGGTTTTTTTCAACCAGAAAATTCAAATAAACACCAAGTAAAACAACTTATACTTGAAGCAATTGAATTAATAGAAAAGGATAATACTATCAGTGAAAAAGTTAAAAAACAAATCATTGAATATTTACAAAGAGTAATCAAAAAACTTGATAATGAATATATAAATTGGTCATCAGTAATTGGTTGCATTAAGGAAACTATCATTGTCTTAGGAGCATTAGGCGGTTTTGTAGGTGGAATGACTCCATTAGTTTTGGCTAAAGATAAACTAGAAGAAACTTCTACAGTTATTGAAAAAACTTCAATAAATATTAATTACAAAACAATCAACGAGACATTTAATATTCAAAATGTTGAGAGATTAGAACAATTAAATGGTACAGTTTTTCAGCTTAATCAAAATAACCCAAAAGTACCAGAAGAATAATCTAAAAACCTGCCTACAACAACGGTTAAAAAAAATGGCTTGGTCAAGAATTTCCCGAAAATTCTCCGAATTTTCTAAGTTTTGTCTATTTTTGTTTTGGCTTGGTTTTGGCTCACGCCACTTTCTTTAGCCGCGGATCGTTAGCAACTATATTAAAAAAAACTAAGCAATTAATTTCTAAATAATGAAAAAATCATATCTATTTTTAATTTTTAACTTGTTCGTTTTAAATGTCTTTAGCCAAAATATTACTCTTGAAGAATTTCAAAAACAAATTGCTGAATCTGGTTTGCAATTTGAAATGCCTGTAGGTTATAAAATTAAAGAAATTAAGGAAAATAGAGATTTAAATTACTCTTTTGCAATAATAAATTCTGAAGGAACCATGGAAGTTCGATACTCTATTTTCCCAATGAAACAAATGTTAGCTGAATATGAAAAATCAAAAAATGACCCAAATGTAACTATGATAAATCCTAATAAATTGTATATTGGAATTATGCAATCAAATGGACTTAATATGACAAATGGAAAAATGGTTAATATTGGAGATTTTCCAACCTTTGCCGTTAGAAAAGAATTTAATGCTGATTATGGTGGAAATGCTTTTTTTGAATTTAACTGTGAGTTTGGCAAAGGTTATAAATATGGACAATTTATTTGCCTTCATAAAGAAAACTTAGCCGACGTAATAATAACATTTATGAGTAATGATAGAAATACACATTCTGACTTAATGGAAATTCCTTTTCACTCATTAACTTTTAAATAAAATACAGTTGCTAACAGCGGTTAAAGTAAATGGCTTGGTCAAGAATTTCCCAAAAATTCTCCGAATTTTCTAAATTTTGTCTATTTTTGGTTTGGCTTGGTTTTGGCTCTTTGCCACTACTTATAGCCGCTAACCGTTGGCGGTCAGCTTAAAAGACGACTGCACAACAGACAAATAAAATGTGGACGACAATAAAAAATAATTACAAGACTATTTTGACAACAACAGGACTTTTTCTTGTTGGATTTATAGTTGCGTACTTATTTGAAGACTATTACCGACAACTTGTTAGGTTTTCGTTCAAGTTTTTTAATGGTGATAACATTCAGTTTATTGGCAAGAACTTCCACTTGTTTGCTAGCTACAGTTTTGTTACTGCATTTGGACTTTTTGTTTCGTTGACATTTTTGTTATTAAAGTTTTCTTCTCGACCTAGTAGACTAAAAAGAACCTGCGCGGCAATTATTTTTTTCTTCGCCACGACAATTTTAGTAACTGCATTTGACAGTATACGACTAGTGGTCGAATGCACAGCTTGTAATGATGGAATTAGACGATTAACTTTCAATCAACCTACATATGACAAATATTTTATAATTAGTTTGACTATTGCTGTTGCTTACTTGTTGACTACATATTTATTAGAAAGAAAACGACTAAGAAAAAGTAATGAAACAATATAGAACGAACCGCTAACACGGGTTTTGCGTCAGGCGGGCTGACGTGCAAACTTGGAGATTTGTGCTTCTAATGAACTTTAGTAATAAATTGAAGCTTTGTGCTCCGAAACCCGCCCGAACGCAAAGCCCGAAACCGTTGGCGGTAATTAAAAGAAACTCTGCAAATGAGACAAAAACTGAACTTAATAACACTTGGAACTGACGACTTTCAGAAATCATTAGATTTTTACGAAAAAGGGCTTGGTTGGAAAAAATCCGACAAAAGTATGGACGGCTTAGCTTTGTTTGACTTGGATGGAATTATTTTAGCACTGCACCCAAGACACGAACTTGTGGACGACACGACATTGACATATCAGCCGACAACATTTTCGGGACTTACAATTTCGCACAACACGAAATCGGAAAAAGAAGTGGACGAAATTTTAGAAAAGGTTGCGAAACTTGGTGCGACAATCGTAAAACCTGCACAGAAAGTTTATTGGGGTGGTTACAGCGGTTACTTCAAAGACTTGGACGGATATCTGTTTGAAGTTGCTTACAACCCATTTTGGAAACTTGACGAAAATGACAACATAAAACTGTAATGACAGCAACGCAGACCATAAAAGCATTGACAATAATTCCGGGCGTTGGAAAATCTATTGCGACAGATTTATACAACATCGGAATTAGATACGTTGACGACTTGAAAGGTAAAGACCCGGAAGTACTTTACGACAACTCGAATTTGTTTGCAGGTTGCGTTCAAGACAGGTGTTTACTTTATGTTTTTAGGTGTGCAGTGTATTTTGCAGAAACACCGACAGAAAGACAAGACAGCGAAAAACTAAAATGGTGGAATTGGAAAGACAAAAAATAACTACCGCCAACAATGGCTATAAGTAATTGCTTGTTTTCGCCTACTTCTGAAAATCCGCGAGGGTTTTCAGTTTGGTGTGTACTTGCAGAGTTTCGCACCAACCCGAGCAACTACTCATAGCCGAGACCGTTGGCAATAATTTAAAACATACGTCCTGAAAGAACAATTATTTCATATAACAACAGAAGACAACGAAAGAATAGCTCTTTGGAAATTTAATACCGCATTCAAATCTGAAAGGCATATTTTTTTGACTCACGGTACTTTTTCTAATAGAAAAATATGTTCTGGAATTGCTTCTTATCTGACTGAACAAGGATTTACTTGTTGGCTAATGGAATGGCGAAATCACGGAGAAAGTTCAAAAACTCAAAATGATTTTGACTTCGAGACAATTGCAAAATATGACCTTAAATCTGTATTTGAATTTCTTTTCAACAACCGAAATATTAAAAATATAGATTGTTTAGCTCATAGTGGTGGCGGAATTACACTAACGATGTTCTTAATCAACAATCCAGATTATCAACCGAAAATTAAAAGCATTACATTATTTGGAGTTCAAGCTTTTGGAGCAGGAATTGAATTTAATAATAGAATGAAAATTTTGGCGAGTAAATATTTGACAGCCTTGTTAGGAGTTGTTCCAGCTAAAACAGCCGGCTCAACTGAACATAGTGAAAGCTATTACACAATGAAACAATGGTTCAATTGGAATTTAAAACATAACTTCATTGGAGAAAATGGATTTGACTATTTGAACGAAATGAAAAAAATTAAAATTCCGGTTTTATCAATTTGTGCGAGTGGAGATAATTTTATTGCACCAAAAGTCGGTTGCGAGAAATATCTAAATGCCTTTGAAAATTCAAAAAACCAATTTATTTATTTATCAAAAGAAAATGGAAATCTTGAAGATTACAATCATAGCAGAATATTAAAATCACAAAGTTCAAAGAAAGAAATCTGGCCGATTGTAACTGAATGGATAAATAATAAAAACTATTGCCAACAATGGCTATAAGTAATTGCTTGTTCTCGTCTACTACTGAAAATCCTTGCGGATTTTCAGTTTGGTGTGTACTTGCAAAGTTTAATGCTAAAACACGCAACTACTCATAGCCGAAACCGTTGTAGGCAATTATCCGAAAAAATTCCGTTATATATTTAAACTTTCATCAATTAAAAAAACTTGAACAACTAATGAAAAACTATTTTTTGACCTTACTAATCGGAATTATTTGTTTAATTTCTTGCAAAGAAAATACCGAAACAACAAAATTTCAAAGCAAAACAAACCCAAAAGCATTAAAGCTTGATACACTTTATTCCGAATTATATGATAAAGGAAATTTTAATGGTAGTGTTCTAGTTGCCGAAAATGGAAATGTAATATTTGAAAAAAGCTACGGAATAGCCGATGAACAAACCAACCGAAAGTTGAACGACAGTACAATATTTGAATTAGCTTCTGTCTCAAAACAATTTACGGCTATGGGAATTGTTCAGCTTGTAAAAGAAGGTAAACTATCCTATGAAGACGATATTACCAAATATATCCCTGAACTAAATGATTATAAGGAAATTACAATTAAAAACTTATTAAACCATACGGGCGGTCTTCCTGATTATATGGAACTCGCTGACAAAAATTGGGATAAATCTAAAATAGCAACGAATGATGACATTCTTAAACTATTTAACCAAGTTAAACCCAAAAAACTTTTTGAGCCAAACGAAAAATGGGATTACAGCAATACGGGATATTTAATTTTAGCGACAATTATTGAAAGAGTAAGTGGACAAAAATTTGGACAATATCTTCACGAAAAAATATTTAAACCTTTGGATATGAAAAACACATTTGTTTACAGAAGGAGGTTTCAGCCTAAAGAGATTCAAAATTATGCTAACGGCTATATTTATTCAGACAGTTTACAAAAAAAGATTTTACCTGACGAAATGGGTAAAGATTTCTACGTGGTATTTCTTGACGGCATAGTAGGCGATGGAATGGTTAATTCAAACCCAAAAGATTTACTAAAATGGGACAGAGCACTTTATGGAAACAATTTAATCAATGACCAAGACCGTAATCTGATATTTTCATCTACAATGACAAAAGACAGTTCTCAAACCGACTATGGATTTGGATGGATGATTGATAGCACAAAAACATATGGTAAAATTGCCTCTCATTCCGGAGGTTGGGCTGGATATATTTCTTACATCGAAAGAAATCTTGATAACGACAAGACTATAATTATTTTGCAAAATAATTCCTTATCAAGTACAGAAATACCGATAAAAAATACTCGTAGAATACTGTACAATCAAGAAGTTGAAAAACCTATAAAGTTAGATAACGAAATTTTAAAATCGTATGCAGGCAAATATCTTACCGATACTCAAAAAGAAAAAGAAATAGCTTTCGAAAATGATAAACTTTACGTTGTTATGAGTGCAGACTATAAAATGGAACTTGTCCCAGTTTCTAAAACAAAATTCATTGTTGATGGCTGGTCACCAGAAGTTTCATATACGTTCATCTTGAATGATAATGGAAAAGTAGAAAAATATAGAGTCATTCAAGAAGCTCAAGGAATTAATAAAACTGCAAACCGAATAAAATAACTGCCTACAACAATGGCTATAAGTAATTGCTTGTTCTCGCCTACTTCTGAAAATCCTTGCGGATTTTCAGTTTGGTGTGTACTTGCAAAGTTAACTGCTAACCCACGCAACTACTCATAGCCGAAACCGTTGCGTGTAACTTACCCAACTACCATGGATAAAACAAGCATTAATAATTATTTCCATTCTTTATTTCCAATAGAAAAAGAAACTGTTGAGAAAATAACTGAAACATTTATCCAGTTTTCGCTTGACAGAAATACAAGGCTTTTAGATAAAGAAACAATTAGTACCAAAACATACTTTTTAGAAAAAGGATATATGCGTTCCTACATTCTAAACGAAGATGGTGAAGAAGTTACAACAAATATTTATTGGGCACCTTGTTTTGTAAATGACTTTCTTTCTTTTTTTAAAAAACAACCTACTAAAGAAATATACGAAACATTAACCGAATGTTCTTTTTGGGAAACAAGTTTAGAAAATGTTCAACAAAATTTTCATACAATTCCTGAATTTAGAGAATTTAGCCGACTTTTATTTGTAATCAATTACTATAAATTAAATGACAGATTAATAGAAGCTGTAAGTCAGAAAGCTGAAACAAGATATTTAAATCTTTTAAAAAAACAACCTCATATTTTTCAGTATGTCCCTTTAAAAATAATTGCCTCTTATTTAGGAATAACAGACTGTACATTAAGCAGAGTTAGAAAAGATATTTCTAAAATGTAATTTCTTGACATTTATCAAGTATGTTTTTGATTAATTCACCTCATTTTTGTAAAAAAATAAATAATGGAAAAAAAACATATTGTAGTAGTTGGGTTAGGAGGAGTTGGAGGTTATTTTGGCTTTAAGATAAGTCAATTTAGTGAGCTGAATAATCACCATAATATATCTTTCATAGCAAGGGGTAAAACCTATGATATTTTACAAAACAACGGCTTGACCTTATTGTCTCCTGAACATAAAAACAATATAACAAAACCGAACATTGTTCTATCTTCTATCAAGGAAATAAACAATCCTGATTTAGTCTTAATTTGTGTTAAGGAATATGATTTGGAAAATGTCTGTAATCAATTATCGGAAGTAATAACTCCAAAAACTATTATACTTCCCATGATGAATGGCGCAGATATTTACGATAGAATTCGAAAAATAATTCCAAAAAACATTATTCTACCTTCTTGTGTTTATGTCGCATCTCATATAAAACAAAAAGGAATTGTTGAACATAAAGGAAAAGCAGGAAAATTAATTTTTGGAAAAGCCCCTCAGGATTCATCCGAAAATATTAATTGGGTTATTGACCTGATGAAAAACAGTAAAATCGACTTTGATTTTAAAGATAATGTTTTGACCGACATTTGGACTAAATTTATTTTTATCTCAAGCTTTGGTCTCGTAACAGCTAAACATAACTCCTCAATAGGTGCTGTTTGTGCTAATGAATTTCAAAAAAAAGAAGCAATTAATATTATGAGCGAAATCAAAGAAATCGCTGATGAAAAAGGAATAGAATTACAAGAAAATATTATCGAAACAACTTTTGAGAAAGCTGCTACATTTCCTCCTAAAACTCCGACATCTTTACAACTTGATATTCATTCAGGTAAAAGCAATAATGAATTAGAATTGTTTGCAGGAGCAATAATAAAATATGGTCAAGATTTGAATCTAAAAACACCATATACAAGAGAAATTTATGAACAAATAAAAGCTACACACAACAATGTATATACAAAATAGGCGTGACAGTAGTAAATTCAAGGGTTGTAGCCGCTTCAACTTTGTAACGGTTTGATGTCCGAAATCGACTACTTTGCATATACTCAACGTTGTACACTATTTTGAAAATGAACTATCATAAACTAATATTGTTGTTATTTTATATCTCATCTTTTACAAGTTGCAACAATTTCAAAAAGAATCATAAAGATGAATTATCTAGTACACAAATAGACTCTTTGGAATATTCTGTGTTTAACCAAACCTTGTCTACGATTAGTGAAAGAATTTTATTTAATCAATATCATGCTTATCATGATGGTAAAGAACTTGACTTCTTTTACGAAAGATTTCTAGAAATTAAAGATACAATTAGTCTATTTGACAGAATTAAAAATGAAAATATAGACACTTCTAAAACAAGATTATCTAGAATTGATTTTTTAAACTTTGCCGACAGTTTAACTTCATATAAAAAATTAAAAGAAAAAGATTTTTTAATAAATAAAATTAATCACCCAAAAAGCATAATATTAATTTCTGAAAATGATGAAATTTTAAATAATATAAATCCAATAAAAAAAGTAACTCTATCTAGAGTTTTCTTTAGTGATGATTTTAAAAAAGCTGAATATCGTATTGAAGTTATTAGAGGAAATTGGGATGTTATCAGTTATGTCATTAAGTGTGAGTTCAAAAATGGATCATGGTACATTTTTGAACAAAAAGTGGTTGCAATTAGTTAAAAAAACAGTGTACAACATTGGCTAGCTGTTATCGTGGCTGCTCGCCTACTTTCGAATTTTCTCCCAAAATTCAAAAGTTTACTTATATTTGTTGTGGCTCCAACTTCATTTACCCTACTTCTTCTTGACCTAAAATCATTAGTATACAGAAAATAAAATGACTCAGAAAAAATCAAAAAAAATAATTAGAATTTTGTTGTTCTTAGGAACAATGATTTCGCTGTATTTTGTTCCGTGGCCTATTGTAAACGCTTGGATCAAGCCTCTTCCGGATACCGTTCAGGAACAAGTCGACAAAGCAGCGGATTACGGATTTGACGGTATAATTGTCTGTGTCAACAAAAAAGGGAATCAATCAGAATTTTTTACTTCGGGCTACAAGAACAAAGAGAACAAAATTCCGGCCGACCCCAATGCTTTATTCAAAATTGCCAGTGTAAGCAAATTGTATAATGCTGTAGCCGTTGCAAAACTGGTTTATGACGGAAAATTATCATTAGACAAAACACTTGTAGAGTATTTGCCTGAACTGAAAGGCAGAATACAATATGCAGATAAGATCACATTACGCATGTTGGTTAAACATAGAAGTGGTATACCTAATTATACGGATACCTATATGTATTGGGCTGCTCCAAAAGAGACAGCGGATGAAAATCTTGCTTTGGTTTTGGATAAACCAGCCAACTTTAAACCCGATGAAGATTATGAATATTGCAATACCAATTACTTATTACTTGGAAAAATAATGACCCGAGTTCTCGGATATGGTACATTCCAATACATTCAAAAAGAAATTTTAAACCCATTGCATCTAGAACATACCTTTGGCTCAATTCAGGATGTAAACATAGATGATGTAATGAGTGGTTACTATGTAGGCTATGATGCAGATTTAAAGACAGATAATATAGGCTCAATATTGGCAACAGCAGAAGATCTGAGCAGATTTATCCGAGCCTTAAATGACGGCTCTGTTTTTAAAGATAAAAAGGAACAAGAAATCTATTCATCCATTTATAAGTACGAGCACACAGGACTGATACCGGGATACCAAACTATTGCTAAATATCATAAGGATATTGACGCTGTTGTCATACAATATACAAATACGGTCGACTTTGAAGGTTATAATTGGAATATGTCAGAACTAATGTATAATCGGATCGTTAAAATATTGAAAAAGAGAAACTAACCCTAGTAATACTATAAAAATAAGAGCTAGAGGTTACAAACAAAGATTAGTACTAAATAGAAAAGTCAGAGTATAAAATCCAAACTATTCATACTCTCATATATTTAGCCAACATTTTATTAAAAATATAAATCTATAAGTTTTGAATTTAAAAATCATACAGTAGAATTTGATATTGAAAGTTGCTCTTATGACAATTTGAAAGTCAAATCATTTATGTCCTTAAAAGAAGGAGATACTGTTATTGTTTCGGTGAGAAAACAAAGAACAATTAGAGAAAGAATCAATCGGGATCATGATTGTTTTGATTTGCGTTCCCCTAACGGAGAAATTTACTTACATCTATCTGAAACGAATAACTTTCATACCAATTCCTGGAAAATAATAGGAGTACTTTGCTTAGCAATCGCTTTATTTATCGGATTTGGAAAATTTTAAATAATAAAACATATAGTATCTTTTTTCTTTTGATTTTATTACTTCCTAAAATTTTTCACTAATCATTTTCTGACGGATTTTTTGTTATCTTTGGTTATAATAAGTAGCCTTTTAATAGTGTGTAATACATTAAAGAACAGTGCGAAAGTTGAAACCAAAAAAACAAAAATGAAAACTTTTTTAACATTAGCTTTGATGACAACTTTTTTAATAGGTTGCAATCACGCAGCAGAAAAAACAGAAACTATGGCAGATCAAAAAGCGGAAGCAGAAAAAGCAACTACGCCTGTAGACACTACTACTCCTAAAGTAACGGGAATTGGCGGTATTTTCTTTTATTCCGACAATCCGAAGGAAACAAAAGAATGGTACACTAAAAATTTAGGCATTGAGATCAATGACTGGGGTTCGTCTAGTTTTGAATCCAGAAACATCAATACCCCCGAACAGATCAATTCGCTTCAATGGAAACCCTTTAAGAATGGTGATGAATATTTTTCTCCTTCTAAAAAGAGTTTTATGATCAACTATCAAGTTCAAAACATTGAAGGACTTGTAGACCAACTTAAAACCAACGGAGTAACTGTACTTGACAGTATAACAGCTTACGAAGGCATCGGAAAGTTTGTCCATATCATGGATGCAGAAGATAACAAAATTGAACTTTGGGAACCTGAGGATTAATTATTGTCTAAAGGAATAATCAAAAAAAGAATAAAGCCGGATAATTTAAATAAAATTTCTATCAGAATATGAAAACGCTATTTTATCCGGTATTTCTTTTTTTAGTCTTTCAAACTGCAATAGGACAGACTTCAAATGAGTACTATTATGCTATTTGGATACGTAAATTTGAAAAAAAATGGATTGATTCTGAAGACAATTTTTATATTGTTTATACAACTGATCTAGATAATGCCTTTCGACTTGCTTTAAGAGATGGATACGAAACACAACTTTGTTGTGAAACTTTTATATCTCAAGAAAAAAATTCCGGTCATTACAGCGAAGAAAACTTCTTCGAAGAGAATCAAAGCAGAAGAAAAATATTTGAGACTGATTGAGGAACAACCGCATTTAATACAAAGAGTCCCCCTAAAAATAATTGCATCATACCTTGGCATAACACCTGAACATTTAAGCAGAATCAGAAAAAAATTATCCACATTAAAAACTTGATCTTTATCAAGAAACTATTTATTTTATTTAATAAATATCAAGTATATCCTAACATTATTTATTGAAATTTGCTACTCAACACTATAAACATCATATAAATGAGCAGACACGTTTTTTTAACAATAGCTTCAATAATCTCATTTTTAGTCGGTCTTTTTGCTATAGTATTTCCATCGGTTTTATTAGTGAGTAAAGGAGTTACTCCCCTACCGGGCACATTGGTTTGGACAAGAGAAACAGGATTATTACTTCTTACAATTGGCGTCATTGCATTCTCTATCAGAAAACACAAAAACTCTGAAACCTTAAAAGCATTTCTTTTCGGAAACATTATCATTCAAATAGGACTATTCATCATTGAATTAGTAGCCTATTTTTACGGAACAATTACAAAACTTTCAGGTATACTCCCTAACCTAACTCTTCATGTTCTACTGGCAATAGGGTTCATTTACTTCTGGAAGCCTTTAAATAGAAAATCAAAATCCATACTTAATTAGGGTTGTTTCGCAACTTAATTTGTTCGATTGGCTCGATCCCTTTTACATACTAAATAAATAGTGATCTATATTTATAGTATTCAACTCATAGAAGTCGGACAAGTAAAACGATTAAATATTAAAAAAAACAACATATAAATAATCTGCCTGATGAAAAAAATAATCTACTTATTAGCTATCATTAGCCATTTATCAATAGCACAAACTTCACCATTTATCCATGTGGATCAATTTGGTTACCGACCGTCTCACACTAAAGTAGCTGTAATCAGTAACCCAATTGAAGGATTTAACGCTAACGAAAGCTTCAGCCCGAATTCTGTATTACAAGTTAAAAATGCAACTACTCAGGCTGTAGTATTTTCAGCAAACATTCAACTTTGGAATAATGGTATGTTACATGCTCAATCAGGAGATCAAGGCTGGTGGTTTGATTTTAGTGCTGTCACACAAGCCGGAGAATATTACATTTATGATCCGCTAAATAATGTAAGTTCAGCTGTTTTTACTATTTCTGAAAATGTATATGATCCCGTACTTCAAGCCGCCTTCAAAATGTTCTACTATAACAGATGTGGCATAGAAAAAGTTTCTCCCTATGCTGCTACCGGATTCACAGACGCTATTTCATTTACACAAGATACATACTCAAGAGATGTATACGATCAGGGAAACACCGCAACAGAAAAAGATATGAGTGGCGGTTGGTTTGACGCAGGTGACTACAATAAGTACGTCACTTTTGCTGAAAATCCTATACATGACTTACTATGGGCATATCAGGAAAATGCTCTGCTATTTGGTGATAACATGAATATCCCTGAATCAGGAAATGGTATTCCGGATATTTTAGATGAAATAAAATGGGAATTGGATTGGTTACTGAAAATGATAAATACAGATGGTTCAGTACACATTAAGATCGGTAGCAAGAGTTATTCCGAAAACCTTTTTGCTCCTCCGAGTGCTAATACAGATTTACGGTATTATGCTCCTGTTTGTACTTCATCGACCATCGCTGCAACTGCTATGCTAGCTCATTCAGCAATAATTTTTGAACAAATTCCTTCATTGTCAACTTACACTCAAACTTTAGAGAACAAAGCAATAAGTTGTTGGAACTGGGTATTACCACATCTCAATAATAATACACTATATGAAAATTGCGATGATGGCTCTGTAAAATCAGGTGATGCTGATAAATCTTCTCAGGAACAATATCAAATGGCTTTAGTTGCCGCTATTTATTTATATGCCTTAACAGGTGATACCGCATACAATCAATACATAATAAACCATATTTATGATGCCGGAGAGATAGCTTCTTATGATTGGAATAATTATACCATTAAAACTTCCGATGCCTTATTGTACTATACTACGTTATCAGGGGCAGACAGTTCGACAGTATCAACGATCATTAATTCGGCAAATGTAGTGGCCTCCGGAAATTGGAATCATAACTTTTTCTTTGAAAATGACACCGACTTGTATAGAGCTTTTAACAACGATTGGAATTATCATTGGGGAAGCAATAATCAAAAATCAAACATCGGAATTTTAAATTATATATTTAGTAAATATGGCATAAACACCTCTACAACAACAAGCTATAATTTACGAGCTAAAGAACAAATTCATTACTTTCATGGTGTAAATCCTTTAAGCCTTGTCTATTTAACCAATATGAATAATTTGGGTGCCGAAAAAAGTCTTAATGAAATGTTTCATACATGGTTTTCCGACGGCACGGTGTGGGACAATGCACAAACTTCTACCTACGGACCTGCACCCGGATTTGTAACAGGAGGTGCTAATCAATACTATTATGCTAACACTTCTCTATCTCCTCCATATAATCAACCGCCTCAAAAAAGTTATTTGGATTTTAACACTAGCTCTGATAGTTCATGGGAAATCAGTGAGCCTGCGATTTACTATCAGGCCTCTTATCTTCGCCTATTAGCACAGGTGATGTCCCTTGATGAAAATGACAATGTTTTATCTACTGATGTAGTAACTCAGGAACCTGTTAAAAAATATGCGATTGTGCCAAATGCCGTAGATAATGAATTCAGCATACAATCAGAGAAATCAGAAGACATAGTGGTAAAAATTTTTAATATTAACGGTAAATCCATATTTGAATTCAACACTAAAACAAATCAACCTATTGAAGCACTTTTTTTAACAAAAGGATTATACATAGTCCAGGTTAAGGATAGTGAATCTACATTCAATCTAAAATTAATTAAAAAATGAAACTATCTGACAATAACCTTAATCATAACTATCTCAATATGGTGGTACATCTAGTCTTAAATCCAGAAACATTGACAATTCCGATAAGATAAATTCGCTTCAATGGAAACCTTTTAAAAATGGAGACGAGTTATCTCTTTCCCAAAACGCTTTATGATTAACTATGCAGATACAGAATATAGTAGGACTTGTAAGCCAGCTTAAAACTCTACTTGACAGTATAAGTAACTTAATGAAAGTATCGGAAAATTTGTCCATATCATGGATGCAGAAGATAACAAAATTGAACTTTGGGAACCTGAGGGTTAACAAAAAGATAACCTACAATAAAATTTATGACCTTTTAAACAAAGCGTATTCAGCCGTTTAAACAAAGTTATAGGAAACCATTCCTCCTAATTTTGTCCTGTTAAAAACAATTAAATTTAAAAAAATGGGACTAAACAATTATCAAGGAGCATTACAAAAACCAATAGGTTCCGGATTTAATGCTAAATCCACAACAAACGAAGTCATAAAAAATAGTAACCTTACAGGAAAAATTGCTATTGTAACGGGAGGCAACACAGGAATTGGGTTGGAAACAGCCAAAACACTTGCAGCAGCCGGTGCAACAGTAATTATTCCTGCTCGAGATACAGAAAAAGCAAAAAGAAATCTGGCAGGCATAACCAATATAGAATTAGAAACAATGGATTTAATGAATCCTGATTCCATTGATGCTTTTGCAGAAAAGTTCTTAACATCAAACAGAGCGCTTCATTTACTCATCAACAATGCAGGCATCATGTGGGTTCCACTACGTAGAGATCACCGTGGTTTTGAATCACAATTAGCAACAAACTACCTGGCGCAATTTCAATTAACAGCAAGATTATGGCCAGCTTTAAAAAATGCTAACGGAGCAAGAGTAGTTAATGTTTCATCACAAGGGCATCAATTTGCACCATTCGATTTTGACGATCCTAATTTTATAACCCGGGAATATGAAACGTTACAAGGCTACGGACAATCAAAAACAGCCGTTAACTTATTTTCACTTGAATTGGACAATCGTGGTAAAATGTTTAATGTGAGAACATACGCGGTACACCCAGGATCGATTGGCGGAACAGAATTGAGCAGAGAAGCCCCTTTAGAGCTATTTAAACAAATGGGGTTCTGCGATGCTGAAGGCAATATTCTACCGGAAATAACTGCCTCTTTAAAAACAATTCCGCAAGGTGCAGCAACTACCGTTTGGTGTGCTACCAACCCTATGCTTAATACTATAGGTGGTGTATATTGTGAAGATGGAGATATCGCAGCATTAGCTACAGAATCTTCTTTTTCCAGTGGTGTAAGAGCATATTCCTTAGATGAAAACAGTGCAAAGCGATTGTGGAAGTTAAGTGAAGAGATGACTAATTTATCATTCAATATAGAATAGGAACTTTAAATAAAGTCAGACAGTATAAATTCTTGTTACTTTTGTAATGCTCGGGTTTCCTGAATAGAAATTAAAATGTAACATAATGGAATACAAAGCAAAATATATAACTCCCGATATTAAACTTTCCTGGTATGAGGATACGTTCTTTAAATCAGATATCATGTTTGATCATCACATGCTGATCTGGTTTATTTCGGGAGAAACTAAGATTGTACAAACTGATGCAACTTACATTTTTAAAAAAGGAGATATTTTTTTAATCCCGAGAAACCAGCTGGCAACAATCATTAATTACCCGAAACACGGACAGCCTCATAAAACAGTGGTAATGCATTTATCAGTAGAAAGATTACGAACTTTTTATGCAAATTTAAATGTGAAACCGAAAGCTTTAGAATCACAAAAAATATATTGTTTTACTAAACATCCTTTATTAGAGAGTTGTCTTTCTTCATTGATTCCCTATTTTGAAATGAAAGACCTTCCTAAAGATATTGCTTCATTAAAAATAACGGAGGCTATTAGCGTTCTAAGGGCAATTGACAAAAGCATAGACAATATTCTGGCTAACTTTGAAGAACCCGGAAAAATCAGCTTGATCGATTATATGGAAAAAAACTTTATGTTCAATTTATCCTTAGAAAAATTCAGCTATCTGACAGGTCGGAGCCTTACTACTTTTAAGCGTGACTTTAGCAAAGCTTTTAACACCACACCGCAACGATGGCTTACCCGAAAACGATTAGAGCTTGCTCACTATCAAATCTCTGAAAAGAACAAAAGACCTATAGATGTTTGCTATGAGGTAGGATTTGAAAATTTATCTCACTTTTCTCATGCTTTCAAAAAACATTTCGGATATCCGCCAACTAAATTAACAGAATGAAAAACTTATATTAGCAATTAAATAGTATTGATTTTTAAGTAATTGATAACATATTATAAAAAGTTAATATCGATAAAAATAATAAGTTATCACAAAACCGGAACTATTCTTATGAACTTCCTTATATTTGAAAATTAAAGCTGTGATCTTAAAGTGATATCCAAGAAAACAAAATATGCTATAAATGCACTTGTTTACCTTGCTAAAAACAAGGAGGAGCAACCTATTTCCGTCAGCAAAATTGCTAATGAACAGAATATCCCGCTTAAGTTTTTAGAATCTATTTTAGTCGAACTCAAAAATGCTCGTATTTTAAACAGTAAAAAAGGAAAATACGGAGGCTACTTCCTAAATGGTACACCCGATGAAATCCACATGGCTAAGGTCATGCGATTATTTGACGGAGCCATTGCCCTACTTCCTTGTGTAACCTATCAATTTTATGAAAAATGCGATGAATGTACTGATGAAGAAACCTGTGGGATTCGGCAAATAGCTATGGAAATCAGAAATGAAACCGTAAAAAGACTGAAAGCCGCTACCCTTTCCGACATCATCAACAGAGAGAAAAAATTGAAGAAAAAATAATTTTTTTATTTTTATATCCTATTTATTTGGTAGGAATTATATGTTTTAATTACTTTGTCATGATTTTAATCCATGACTTAAATGAAATCCAATTTAAAAATTACTTTAAGCATACTCCTGATATGTCTCTTATCTATTCGGGGACAGCCCAGAAAAAAGTAGTTACCCAACAACTCTTATGGTCACGCTATTACTTAAGATTAAAATTCAATGAAAACTATCAACTCCATCAGGAATTAGAGGAGAGAACTTATTCTTTTCCCTGGAGACAGCACCAATTCGTATCAAGAACTCAACTGGAACGGAAATTAGGTAAAGCTTGGAATACGGCACTGGGGTTTACATACTTCGTGCAATCACTTCCTCAAGATCCTTCCGTAACCAATTATCACAATCAAACAGAACTACGCCCACAGTTTGAAATAGCCTGTTTACAAAAAATATCTGAAAAATTAAGTTTACACCACCGTTACTGGCTGGAATTTCGCTATAACGAACAATCCGATCATTCCTTTGCTTTTCAAAATAACAGATTTCGTTACAAACTGGAATTAAGGTACTCTCCTAACGATCACTTCGTTCTCAAAGCATTTGATGAACTCCATCTGAATCTCAACGGAGGAACACAGCAAAATATCTTTAATCAAAACCGTTATGGAGCAAGCATTCACTATAAAGCAAACCAAAACTATGGATTTGAATTAGGTTACCTTAATTGGTTCCAGCAACAAAATTCCGGAATTGATTTTTACAACCGAAATATCATAAGGCTGACTTTCCATCAGTCAATAGATTTTACTAAACATCATAACAATTAATCATGTCAGAACTATTTACTCCCCTAACCGTTCCGTTCCTTTTAGCCATGTTCTTAG
This sequence comes from Flavobacterium sediminis, assembly GCF_003148385.1. Classification (NCBI taxonomy): domain Bacteria; kingdom Pseudomonadati; phylum Bacteroidota; class Flavobacteriia; order Flavobacteriales; family Flavobacteriaceae; genus Flavobacterium; species Flavobacterium sediminis. The sequence goes on from NZ_CP029463.1 coordinate 3,342,984, forward strand.
CGATCAATATGGGAGGTAGCGGAACTTCACCTGCTTTTGCAGCAGCTTACGGAGCCAATGTTATCCAGCGTACCTTAATTCCTGGTTTGTTCGGAATCATGGTACTTTGCGGAGCCTTAATTGCCGGAAAAGAAGTATCACTAACCTTAGGAAAAGGACTGTTGGAACAATCTTTTTTCACACCATTGAATACTTCCGTGATATTGCTTTCCATTAGCTTATCATTACTTTTGGCTAATGTAATAGGCGTTCCCCAATCCACAAGTCAGGCAACGGTATTAGCTATTTCGGGGGCTGCGACGGCCTTAAGCGGATTGAATACACAAAAACTATTTTATGAAATTATACCTACCTGGGTCATTTTACCTATCGTATCTTTTGCTATCATGTATATTTCATCGAAATGGATTTTCCCTTTACTGAAAGCAAAAATTTTTACTGAAAATTATTCCCATCTGAGAGAACACAAAATATTAAAAATCTTATTACTGTTGGCCTCTATGTATGTTGCCTTTTCTATCGGAGCCAATAACGTTGCTAATGCTGCTGCTCCCATTGCTTCATTAGCTGTAAATGAAATGACTAAAGAAGCTCAAACCTTTTTACCGATTACGATCTTATCCGTATTGGTCGTTGCTCCCTGTTTTGCCATAGGAAGTTCTCTCTTAGGTCATAAAGTGACACAAAAGACAGGCAAAGAAATCGTTAAGGTCAGTCCTTTTCAGGCAATGGTACTATCATTAATAGTTGCCAGTTTGCTACTTTTAGCTTCTGTTACTTCCGGTATTCCTACTTCTTTAGTGCAACTAAACGGAGCGGCCTTTATAGCATTGAGTGTCAATACTAACGGAATCAAAAATACCTTAAAGAATAAAACTGTTAAACAGTTCTTCTTTATTTGGATCATAGCTCCCTTTTTTGCCTATTTATTAAGTTACAGTTTAATATTGCTTTTAAAATAATGATCTCAAACTACCCATTTATTATTTTAAATATCTGAAGATACAGAGTGGTTTCTTTCGAAAAGAAAGCACAATTCATCCTGTGAAAATGACAATTCGGAAATTATATTTTTTAAAAGCCATACAAAAAAATGAATTTTGAACAGTCTAATCTCAATTCAATAAAAATATGGAACAAGTAGTTAAAATTTTAATTTACATTCACGCTTCGTTAGGAGGCGTTGCACTAATAACGGGATTGGTTGCTATCCTTACCCCAAAAGGACAAACCGCTCATAAAAAATCAGGATCAGTCTTTTTCTATGCCATGCTGGCATCTGTAATTATTTCTATGTTTGTTGCCCTTTCTCCTAATCATCACAATCCGTTTTTATTTGCTATAGGTATTTTTAGTTTGTACTTTATCTTAACAGGATTCCGAGCCTTAAAATTCAAAAAACAAAATACTAATTTAACTGTCGATCGATGGATTTCGGTAACTATGATCATTACCGGAGTTTTAATGATCTTACTACCTGTTATAGTAGCTAAAAATAGCAACATTATACTTACCGTTTTCGGCGCTTTCGGAATACTATTTTCTGTAAAAGACCTTATTTTATATAAAAAACCAAAGCAATTAAGAAAAAGCTGGCTCAGATTGCATTTAAGTAAAATGTTAGGTGGCTATATAGCGGCTACAACTGCATTTGTTGTGGTTAATCAATTTTTTCCAAGTTTTTACGGTTGGTTTATTCCGGGAATTATAGGCGGATTTATTATTGCATATTGGAACAGAAAAATCACTAAAAAAGCATAATCACTAAAAAGTAGCTCAAATACTCAAAATCGGTATTCAAAATTTTCTTATGTTTTTTCCTTATATTTGATAAGAAGTATAATATCCTGTTCAACAAATTCTGAGCATGCAAAAGAAAATCGAATTTATAGGGCTTGGTCTCGGGTGGTTTGCAATTATTACCCAATTCATTTTAATGATTCAAAACAGGCAAGCCTCTATCGCTGAATCTATTATTCGGTTTTTCAGTTTTTTTACAATCTTGACCAATTTGCTGGTTACTCTTTTTTTTACGATAAAAGCATTAAACATTACTACATTTAAACTATTTCATAAAAAAGAAACCCCTACTGCATTAACCTCCTTTATCCTGATTGTTGGCATTGTTTATACAATAGTTTTGAGAAAAATTTGGGATCCCAAAGGCTTACAACTTATTGTTGATGAACTACTTCATACAGTAATCCCTTTGTACATGTTTTTATATTGGCTCCTATATACCCATCGAAGTAGACTCAGTTTACCAAAAGTATTTCAATGGTTACTATATCCTGTATGCTATATTTCATTTATTTTGATCAGAGGTACTTTGTCCGGGTTTTATCCCTACCCTTTTTTAAATGTTACTACTATCGGTTATCAAAAGACACTACTGAATATTGGCATCATTTTAGTATTGATACTGGTAACAATATCTATTCTGACATTAGCAAATAACAAAAGAAACAATACTAACCTAAAAAACAACCCGTTATGAAACATTTAAAAACACTGGCTTTTCTTATATTGGTCACGATCTTTACAGAATCCTGCTCTTCAACTCAAAAAACAGCAGATGAAAATATTTATGGAAAAACTTGGGAATTAGAGTATCTCTCCGGTCCACGAATCGCTTTTGAAGGGCTTTTTCCGAACAAAAAGCCAATGATTTCTTTTAATAAGGAAACTCAAAAAGTTGAAGGTAATGCCGGTTGTAACGGATATTCTGCCGGTTTTACGATAAATGGAGATGCTATTTCTTTTGAAGAACCCGGAATCTCAACCATGATGTATTGTGGTGAAGGAGAACCTTTTTTCCTGAAAACTGTAAAACTGGTAAATAAATATAAAATTGATGAAAACGGAAAGCTTAATTTGATGATCGGAGATGTTTCTATGATGCGATTTAAAGAAGTAAAATAATGAGAAATTTGGTCTTTCTGATTATAAGCTGTTCAATGACTATAGCCTGCAATAAGGTAAAGTCGTCAGACCATACAACAAAAGAAAACGTCAGTAAAAGCCCTGCTGTTGAAAACAAAGAAAATAATACAGATTTAACGGAAGGAATTTATTTTACAGCAAATGGTACAGAACCATTCTGGAAACTAAAAATCACCGATGAACGAATAACCCTGATAACTCCTGAACAGACTTTTGTAACGCCACACACCGAACCGATTAAAGCAGCAGATGCCAATGTAAAAAGTTATAAAATACATACCGAATCAACAGAATTAAACATTCAAATTAAACATGTTGAATGTCTGAACCAAGCATCAGATAAACAATCAAATTATACGGTTGATATTGAGCTTAAAAAAGGGCTCGACAAAGATCTTACAATTTTAAAAGGCTGCGGAGATTACATCACTGATTATCGTTTACACGATATTTGGATCCTGGAAGAATTGAATGGGAAAACAATAGATAGATCCGACTTTAAAAATGAATTTCCTAGAATTGAAATCAATACAAAGACAAATCAATTTATAGGATTTACAGGATGCAATCAAATGAACGGTAGTTTGTTCTTCGAAAAAGGACTCCTTCGATTTTCTCAAATCATGACGACAAAAATGATGTGCGAATCCGGTAGTAAAGAAACCGAATTTTTAAAAGCATTACAAAGTACAACAACCTATACTATTGCTGATAACAGGCTTGTACTTTCTAATTCGGATGGATCTCCTTTAGTTTTTAAAAAAATAGACTGATATATCAGAACATAAAGATTTGTAAAAGACGCCGTTTTTTTCTAATTTTATGCTAATCTTTTTTCTATGAAAACTACCGACAGATTGGATATGGCTCTAAATAAGCTTTACAAAGCTTTCCACAACGATACGTTGCATCCGGAATGTTGCAACCAATGTGCTGTCGGTAATATTTTAGATCATAACGATTTCTGGAAAAACTTTGCGGAACAGCATGGAACACTAGAACTGAATTATTGGGGTCGGGTACATGAACAATTAGGACGTAAATTCAACGGTTATTCTCCGTCTGAACTACTGTTAATTGAACATACTTTTTTAAATGCCTGCGGTTATCAGCTTCCTTTGCATTACAAACATAAACGTCCGGATGATCCGAAAAATAAAGACATCTTATTTGATGGACTGTCAGCTGTGGTTAGTTTACTATGCCAATTAGATGGTATCTCAGATGTTATGGACTGTTCTGCTCTGTTTCAGTATGAAAAGAAAAATACTGCAATAAAAAAATCTCCCACATTACAATTTATATAAAATAAAGCATTATGTTCAGGCATCAAGGTAAAAGCAGAACTTTCAAACACAATCTGCGAATCGCTACTATATTGTCTTTTGTTGCCGGAATTGTGAATGTCTCCGGCTTTTTAGCGATCAAGCAGCTTACAACAAATGTAACAGGACATTTTGCATTGTTTATCAATGATTTTGCACACTTTAAGTTTTGGGTGGGAACTGTTTACTTACTTTATATTTTATCTTTTTTATTAGGTTCCTTTAGTGCCAATTTTTTAGTTGAAAAATACAAAGGAAACACTAAGATCAACGCCTATGTAATTCCCACTGCTATAGAATCATTCATTTTAATTGCTATTGCCGTGATGAGTAACTATAATTTTGGCATAACAGACAACACGATCGCCTGCTTATTGCTTTTCGCTATGGGATTACAAAACTCCTACGTTACCAAAATTTCCAATGCCGTAGTCAGAACCACTCACTTAACAGGACTTTTTACGGATCTGGGTATCGAATTGTCTCAACTATTCTTCCCTAAATCATATCCCGACAGAAGTAAGATCAAAACAACAATAGCATTAAGAGTTGTTATCATCTGCGGATTTTTTATGGGAGGCTTGATCGGTGGTTTCTTTTTTTCAGAAATTAACCTGCAATTAAATACACTGCTTATAGCTGCTTCTGTATTATTAATAAGTATGTTATACGATCCTTTTAAGTTTAAAATAATCACAACCAAAAGAAAATATCATCATTAAAAAAGCCACTTTACAAAAGTAAAATGGCTTTTAAAATAAAGGTTAATAGCTATTATTTATTTAAGATCGATTAATTCCATCCACCACCAAGGGCTCTGTAAATAGTAACCATAGCATTCATTTGCTGCATTTTTATTTCAATCAGGTCAAATTTAGCTTCCAAAGCATCTCTTTGCGTTAACAAAACTTCCATATAATCAGCTCTGGCTGATTTAAACAGGTCATTGGAAATCGTAATTGACTGTGTTAAAGCATCTACTTCCTGAGTTTTCAAGTTGTAACTACTCTCCAAATTCTGAATTTTTGACATTTGGTTAGAAACTTCAATATAAGCCTTAAGAATTGTTCTCTCATAGTCATATACCGCCTGAATTTGTTTTGAATTAGCATTGAAATATGTTGCTTTAATAGCATTTCGGTTAATTAAAGGAGCAACTAAATCACCTGCTAATGAATACATTAAAGATTCAGGTTTTACCAGATAACTCGGATTAAATGCTTTATATCCTATTCCTGCTGAAATACCTAATGAAGGATAAAATAATGCCTTAGCTGATTTCACATCGAGTTTTGTTGCTGCCAATTCTAGTTCGGCTTGTTTAATATCCGGACGATTAGCTAATAAATCAGACGGCAAACCTGCATGTACTACATTAGGAACCAAATTGTCAAAACTATCCGAACTTCTATCAACATGTTGTGGAAATCTACCGATCAGGAAATTAATTCTGTTTTCAGTTTCCACAATTTTCTGCTTGATCTCAAACTGCATTTCTTGGGTCTTTAATACCTGAGCCTGAAATCTTTTTACTGCCAATTCATTAGAACGGGCTGCCTGTTTCAATAGTTTAACAATATCTAAAGCTTTAGTCTGAATGGTAATATTTTGATTGACTACTTCCAACTGATTGTCTAAAGCTAATAATTCATAATAAGAATCTGCTATTTCAGAGATCAGATTGGTCACCATAAAGTTCTTTCCTTCAACGGTTGACAAATAACGGCTAACCGCTGCTTTTTTAGCATTGTGTAGCTTGTTCCAGATATCTACTTCCCAAGTTGCATATGCACCTGCCATATAATCCTGAAGCGGCTCGGGCATCTCTTTACCGGGTTCAATTTCAGTTGTTGCCTCCATAGCACCAATATTCGTATATCGGGATGCTTTTTCAAATCCGGCTCCTCCTTTTAGACCGATAAACGGTAAATACTCACCTTTACGTGCTCTGATTTCATTTCTGGAAATCTCTATTTCTTGTAACGTAATGTTTAGCTCCTGATTGTTTACCAATGCAGTATCGATCAAAGCTTGTAAATACGGATCTGTAAAATAGTTCTTCCACTGTAATTTTCCCGAATTAACAGTATCCTGTGCCAGAGCAGCATAAGCTTCCGGAACTGTATTGTTTTCTTGTCTTGGCGTTATATTACCGGGTAACTTACAAGACGCTAATGCTAACAATACGCAGGTTATACCTGCGTATTTGTATATTCTTATTTTATTCTTCATGTTCAAAAAATTCTTCAGTTAAAGGACCTTCTTCTTCGTTTTTGATGATCTTACGACCATCTGCTAATTTTCCGAAGATGTAATACAATCCCGGAATAACTATTACCCCGAAAACCGTACCGAAAAACATACCACCCAATGCAGAAGAACCGATAGTATGGTTACCGATCGCACCTGCTCCTGAAGCAAATACCAAAGGAACCATACCTGCGATAAAAGCAAACGAGGTCATCAAAATAGGTCTGAAACGCATACGCGCTCCTTCAATTGCCGCTTCGTAAATACTAACACCTTGTTGGCGCCTTTGAACGGCAAACTCTACAATCAACACGGCATTTTTACCGAGTAATCCGACCAACATAATTAATCCTACTTGTGCATAAATATCATTCGCTAATCCCATTGCTTTAAGCATAAAGAAAGAACCGAAAATACCTACCGGTAAAGACAGAATTACAGCTAAAGGAATAATAAAACTTTCGTATTGTGCTGCTAATACCAAGTATACGAAGACTAATACTACTAAGAAGATATAAACTGATTCATTTCCTCTACGTGCTTCATCATACGACAAACCTTCCCATGCAATATCATATCCGTGCGGTAATGTTTTTACTGCTGTTTCCTTGATTGCTTTAATAGCATCAGCAGTAGTGTAACCTGGTGCCGGAAGTCCTCTGATAGCAGCAGAATTGTACAAGTTAAATCGGGTAATCTCATTTGGTCCTTGTGTCTTTTTCAATTTCATGAAAGACGAATAAGGAACCATTTCTCCTTCTTCATTTTTCACATACATATTCAATATATCAGATGGAAGTCTTCTGAATTCCGGTGCTGACTGAACATATACTTTGAAGAACTGGTTGAAACGAATAAATCCTTGTTCATAGGTACTACCGATCATGATATTAAGATTGTCCATTGCTTTACCTAAAGAAACACCTTTCTGCATAGCTGCCTGATTATCAAATACCAATTCGTATTGAGGATAGTTGGCCGCAAAAAACGTAAAGATACCGGTCAACTCTTTTCTCTTACCTAAGTTTTCCATGAACTCTTTATTTATTTTATCGAATTCATGATAATCTGTAGTCGTATTTTTATCTAATAAACGTAAAGAGAAACCACCTGACGAACCAAATCCCGGAATTGCAGGCGGTTCAAAGAATTCGATAACGGCTCCGAGTCCTTTGGTCTCTTCTTCTAATTCTTCCATTATTTTCGTTACGGAATGCTCTCTTTGAGACCAAGGTTTAAGGTTGATCAAACACGTACCGGCATTTGATCCCCTACCTTCTGTCATAATCTCATAACCTGCTAATGATGAAACCGATTCTACTCCGTCAATTTCCTCACATATTTTTTGTAATTTTCTTGAAACCGCATTTGTTCGTTCCAAAGTGGATCCCGGTGGTGTTTGAATAATAGCATAAATAGTTCCCTGATCTTCACTTGGAATAAATCCGCCCGGTAAGAAATGATTTTCAACATAAATACCCGCACAGAAAATTAATAAGATCGCCCAGGTTACAGTTCTTCTGCTCACAATCTTTCTAAGTACACCTACATATTTCCCGGTTAATTTTTCAAAACCTTGATTGAATTTATCAATGAATCGGGTGAACCAGTTTTGTTTCTTTTCTTTTCCATGGTTATTTTTCAACAACATTGCTGATAATACCGGCGTTAGCGTTAAGGCAATTAAAGCTGAAATCACAATTGAACTGGCCATAGTTATAGAGAACTGACGGTAGAATGTACCTACCGGACCTGTCATGAATGAAATAGGAATGAATACAGATACCATTACTAAGGTAATCGCGATAATAGCACCACTGATCTCACCCATTACTTCACGCACGGCTTTATATGGTGACAAATGTTTTTCCTCCATCTTGGCATGGACGGCCTCAACCACAACAATGGCATCATCCACCACAATACCGATAGCCAATACAAGGGCAAACAATGTTACTAAGTTGATCGACAATCCGAAAAGCTTAATCACAAAAAACGCTCCTACAAGTGATACCGGAACCGCTAAAATAGGGATCAAAGTTGAACGCCAGTCTCCTAAGAACACAAATACTACCAAGGCTACCAAGATAAAGGCATCACGTAAAGTGTGGATTACCTGTTCAATGGAAGCATCTAAGAATTGTGATACGTCATAACTGATTTTATAATCTACTCCCGGAGGGAAACTTTTCTTCATTTCCTCCAATTTCAATTTTACACTTTCAATTACATCACTGGCATTACTACCATAATTTTGCTTTAACACGATAGATGCTGAAGGATGTCCGTCTAAGTTAGAATAAATATCGAAGAATTCACTACCTAATTCTACACTGGCAATGTCCTTTAAATGAACTCTTTCTCCTTCAGAATTCGCTTTTACAATGATATTTTCATATTGTTCCGGAGTATTGTATTGGCCTTGATACGTTAATACATATTCTAACGACTGAGCTGCTATACCGGAACTTTGACCGATCCTTCCGGGTCTCCCGATGAAACTTTGCTCACTAAGCGCTTTCATTACTTCCTCAACAGAAATATCGTATGCTCTCATACGCTCCGGATTTAACCAAACACGCATAGCATATCTACGGCTACCTAATATTTTAGCACGTGCAATACCGGGAACCCTGTTAATTTCAGGGATCATGTTTACCGTTGCGTAATTGTACAGGAATTTTTCATCCATACTCTTATTGGTACTATACAGGTTGACATACATCAACATACTGGGCTGAACGGGCATTACCACTACCCCTTCTTTCTGTACCAATTCCGGTAATAGTGGCATTACCTGATCTACCCTTGTTTTTACCAAAACAACGGCAACGTTAGGATCTGTCCCAGGTTCAAAAATCACATTAATTGTTGCTTCACCGGCACTGGTGGCATCGGCAGCTATATAACGCATTCCTTGTACACCGTTTATGGCATTCTCTAACGTAATCAAACTTGATTTTACAAGTACGTCGGCACTTGCTCCGGGATAAGCAATGGTAACCTGTACGGTTGTCGGTGCAATATCCGGGAATTGTGATGTAGGTAACTGTTTAATTGCCAGTGTACCTATAAAGACTATTATGACCGAAATTACAATCGCAAAGACCGGTCTATGTATGATTTTACTAAACATATTTTCTTTTTTAGATACTGGTTTTATTCGGCATATAGTTCAAGACTGTTCATTACCTTGTTCGGATCCATGAAATTTGTTTCAATCTTTTCATTTTCTTTAACCATTCGGAGACCTTCCAACAAGATTTTATCAGTTTTCTCAAGACCTGATCTTACCACGTATAAGTGAGGTATTTCAGCCTCTATATCAATTTCTCTTGCTTTAACCACGTTATCTTTAGTAATTACATAAACATATTTTTTGTCTAGTACTTCATAAGTGGCTTTTTGCGGAATCAACATGGCATTTTTGATCGGTGTGGTTATCACTACATTTCCTGTTTCACCGAAACGCAATAAACCATTAGGATTAGGGAACGTAGCACGGAAAGCAATATTACCGGTTTCATTATTGAAATTAGCCTCAATTGTTTCCACAACACCTTCATGGTCAAACATTTTACCGTTAGCCATTTCAAGCCCTACATGTAATAAGTTATTGTCTTTTTTCAATTGATTTTGGGTCATATAATCTAAATACTCAGCTTCCGGAACATTAAAATAGACCCACATTTTACTATTATCAGATAGCTCTGTTAATAGTTCACCTTCATCAACTAAACTTCCTAATCGAACATGAAAACGGTCAATGATCCCATCAAACGGTGCTCTGATGTCTGTAAACTGTAGGTGAACCTGCATTAATTGAAGTTCTGCTTTTGCTTTTTCATATTTAGCTTTTGCCATTGCTAACTCATTGGGAGCTACAACGTCATTATCAGCTAATTTTTTAGTATTCTGATATTCAATCTCAGTATATTTCAATTCAGCCTGAGCTCTTTGAACATCTGCCTCGTATAAATTAGGCATAATCTTAAACAACAACTGTCCTTTTTTAACATGTTGCCCTTCATCTACATAGATGTTTTGCAAATAACCTTTTTCTTGTGCTCTAAGTTCAATGTGACTTATTGAACGTATCTGACACACATAATTTTTATTGATAATGGTGTCTGCAATTGCAGGACTGGTTACCAGGAACTTGGTATGTTCACCTTTATCTTTTTTATCAGAATGACAACTTGTATTAATCAATACAACTGACAAACTCATTAACATGAGAATTCTCTTCAACATAACTTTTGGGTTTTTAACGATATGGTTTTCTTAGATAATTTAATAAGAAAGGTACAAAGGGGATAAAATCAGTTCATTAAAAAATGATACAGATACCCTTTTTGTACAATAAATAATAAGCAAGAAGTTTCAGGCGTAAAATGTAAGATCGTAAACACCTGAAAAAAAATCAAATCACAGTCTAAATACCCGAAATACGATATAGAGTGATTCTAAAGAGGAATAAAAAAATGAAGACTTCCCTATAGATAAGCTTTTGTCGCTTGAGTAGCAATAAGGATCCAGAACTTTTGTACAAAACAACCCGAAATAATTATTATAGTCAAGATATTTCTTTACATGAAGTATCTCTTCTTCTTCAATTTCGTTTTCGGCTATTTCTATTTTTTCCTGTTCCTTTTCTTTAGCTGTTAAAGAAAACTTGTTACCGGAAGTTTCATCAGTTTGAAAAGAGACACTATCTTCTAATCTCAGACTCTGAGCTATAATCTCAGGAGAACAGTTTGCAACTTCCTTAACGGTATGGGAAGACATGTGAGCATACCCACCCAAAAGGATGAAACATAATAGTAAGAAATATTTTTTAAAAGTCTCTCTCATTTCGCAACAAAATTATGTAAAGTTGTAATTTCAAACAAGAGCTTGGTCTTAAAATATAGTTAAATGACACAATTTTATAGCTTAGCATTCAAAAATTAACAAATCATTCTCAATAATTTCGTTAAAACTAATAGGAATACCACAATAAAACTACTTTTAAAAGTTAAAATATTACGAATAATTTAGTACAAAAGCTTTTTTCAACATCACTTAATTATTTTAGTAAAATATTAATTTTAGCAAAACAATTAAACAGAAAAGAAGGAATAATCTTTAAATATTTCAATTATTTACACTTATTATGCTTCCTTACCTGAATTAAAAACTAAAGGATTCAGAATCTAAGATCATTTATTGGACATTTTCTTATTACCAAATTACAATATTTTATTTACAATAAAATAACAAAAACGGTCATCACCCGCTTTGCAACCATTTTTTAAATTCTGTTACTTTTAAACGACTTACAATAATTTTTTGGTCGAATTGTATCTTGGTGTGAACCAGTATTTTTCGATTAAAATAAGGTTCAAAGGCTGTAACGGCATTACGATTTAAGACGATCTGTCGGTTCACCCTAAAAAACAACTGATCATCACAAACTGATGATACATAATCTAATGTTTTGTATAACGGATATTTTTTTCCGTCAAAACAGTACATATAGGTTGTTTCAAATTCGATGGCAAACAAAGCAATGTCTTTAATTTTTATAATTATAGATTTTTCTCTGTACTGACTTAAAAAAGATTGCTGAAGTGATCCCGTTTCTTGTTGTATTGTAACCGGAACGGGCTTTGCTTTTATTGTATTTCTAAAACTCTTGTACTTCAACAACGCTTTTTCTATTTCTTCTTCTTTAAAAGGCTTTAATATATAATCGATACCGTTATTTTTTATAGCTTGTAAACTATATTCATCATAAGCCGTACAAAATATTACCGGAACTACAACGTCAATATGTTTAAATATTTCAAAACTATGACCATCTGCTAATTGAATATCAAAGAATAATAATTCCAGTTCTTGTTGGTGTTGGCTTAAATAAATTACAGCCTCTTCTACCGATTCCAAAGAATCAACGACAGTAAAATCGGGGTGCTTATTGATTATTTCTCTCAATAACTGAGCTGTGTGCTTCTCATCTTCTACAATTAAAACATTCATACAGTAATTAGTTTTAATATTACTTCAAAAAATTCATCTGTTTGTTCAACAATTACACCATCTTTTACTCCCAATAGCTCATAGCGTTTTACCAAATCGGCTAAGCCAAAACCGGATTGCTCTTTTACTTCCAGTTTCGGTTGTAAATTGTTTATCACTTTTAACGTATCATTTTCATCAGTTGTTATCGCGATAAAAATCGGTTTTTTGGCCGTCATGGAATTGTGTTTAAAACAATTTTCTACAACCGTTTGTAACGCCAAAGTCGGTATCAAAGCTTTCAAACGATTTTCATCGATCGATATCGTGATTTGCACTGCATCTTCATTACGGCTCTTCATTAAAAAAAGATACGACTTTAAAACCTCAACTTCGTCTCGTAACGGAATTACAGTACACTCATTATACTTTAGTGTTTGTCTGTAAAAATCAGATAAGCTTAAAACAAATTGTTCGGCATGTTCATGCTTGTTACGGATCATAGTTCTCAAAGTATTCAACGAGTTAAACAAAAAATGGGGATCCACTTTTGTGCGCAAAGCATCTAATTGTACTTTATAATTTTCTGTCTTCATCTGTTCGTTTACCAATTCTAAACGCATAATACTTTTATTTGCATATAATGCATACTGAATGACCAGAAAAAGTGTAGTAGCAAACAGAAATTTAATAATCATGTTCCATTTGAGACCGAGTTCTACAAAAACTGTATAAGAGAGTAATGTGTAAAAAAATGCTAAAAGCACTAAAACAGAGACCACAATCTTTCCCCAATTGAAAACACTTCCTTTTTTAGTAATAAAACGTATTAAAAACCATAAAACCACTAATATGACAGAGGTTATAAACCAACGTTCCAGATAATCATAGAAACTTCCGATTGAATCATTGGTTTCTTTATTGCTCACTAAATTTATTACCGGTAACAAAAAGGATAATGCAAAAGGTAATATTCTGTTTATAGGAGTCTTCATCATAATTTTTAAAATTATTACAATATAAAACGATAACTGACCTGAAATTTAAACCCTCTGGTTTTCAACTCACTGACAGGCTTTACGGCTTCATTTAAATCAAAGGTAAATAAAGTTATAGTACCGGCATTAGAATCATTATAAAACTTCAAGTTATGGGCAAAATCAAACCCGACTCCTATTGTAAACAAATGGTGTTTTTTTAACAAATATTCTATTTTGCTTAAGTAATACCAATTATTGATCCGAATAAAACTATTTTCATACTCCGTTTCCGATAACCTGAAAGTATCTACATTACCGTAAAACTCATTGCTCCAACTCCAGTTTTCAGTCATCTGATACGTTAATTTAGGACGAACAGGTAACATTCCTGTCAATTTCAACTTCGGATTAATGCGGTAATCAATCGATAAAAAAGGATTGATCTGATGACCGTAAAATTGTCGGCTATATCCTATTCCGTACCCTGTCTTTAAACGATCATGCCAATAATCCAAATAGTGAAAACCTATTGAATACCTGATATCTTTTTCGCTTATATCGACAAAATCAGAAAAAAGACCTGCCTGACCCCAAACGATCCATTTATCCTGATTAGCCAACGTTGTATTCCAAAAGAAGTTATTTTCCAAACCATAAACTTTCTGATTATATGAATCCTCTAAGTCGACAAACGATCGGGCGATCAACTGCATTTTTCCTAAAAAAACACTTTTGTTTACTTTTTTTATCGGATAATTGATAAAAGCATCCCATGAAGTCACATAACCGTCTATATCCTCATACTTCAACTTATCGTATTGATATGATATCCCTGCTAAGGGAAATTCCTTAGTCTGAGATCTTAAAAAAGGAGAACAACTGAAACTTAGTACTACTACAAAAATAATTAACCTATTCACTTCAATTCAAATTAACTTAAAATTTTACCATCAACTAGTTCTATTATCCTATCGCAATTCGCGGCAAACTCATCATCGTGTGTCACTGCAATAATGGTCTGACCTCTTTCTTTTGCCAATTGCCTAAAGATGTCGAAAACAATTTTGGTATTTTTAGAGTCTAAGTTTCCGGTAGGCTCATCACCCATAATGATAGCAGGCTCATTAATCAGAGCTCTGGCAATGGCTACCCGTTGTTGTTGTCCTCCTGATATTTTGGATGCTTGTTTGGTTTCGTGTCCTTTAATATCCAGTAATGTTAATAATTCCATGGCATGATGTTCTATTTCTTCTTTTGAGAGCTTATTGAGTTTCAGAGCAGGTAACATCACATTATCTAATACGGAAAATTCCGGTAATAAATAATGAAACTGAAAAACAAAACCAATATGCTGATTTCTAAAAGAAGCGAGTTCGTTTTGTGTTAAACCGGTTACGGGCACTCCGTTTATACTGATCTTTCCGGTATAATCGGTATCCATAGTTGATAACAGATACAATAGAGTCGATTTTCCCGAACCTGATTTTCCTATTATCGAAACAAACTCCCCTTTCATTACATCAAAAGAAATATTCTGAAGCACTTGAAAATCAAGCGGCTCATGAAAAAATTTATTGATATTTTTAGCTGAAAGTGCAAAATCCATAATACTTTTTTTTTATCCTCTTAAAATGTCTACCGGATCAATTTTTGAAGCTCTCCTCGCCGGAAGATAGCCGGCTACAAAAGTGATAACCAACCCGAAGAACAAAGCCATAAAATAATCGGTTGGAATATAAGCTATGGGCAAGTCGGTCAACGACGCAATTTTAAAAGGAATGCGGTCTACAATTGCAGAGATTAAATAACCCAAAAATAACCCTACACAGCCTCCTAACATACCAATAATTAAAGATTGTGTTAAGAAGATATTGACTATATCATTGCCGCCAAATCCCATAGCTTTAAGAATGGCTATTTCTCTCATTTTTTCGTTTACGGTCATGTTCATAATATTGTATATTCCGAAGCCGGCTACGATTAGTATAGTCAAAGAAACAACCACTGCTAAAATATCACGCAGTACATTCGCTGATTCTAACTGGCTGTTGCCTTCCTGCCAGGGTTCTACTTTATAATCTGTAAAAGGTTGTATGCGTTGTGCTATTTCCGGTGCTGTGTTATAATCTGAAACATTAGCTAAGACTTCAGTAACATAACTTCTGTTCTTAGATAAAAGTTGTCGGGCAGAAAGAATGGAGATTATAGCCTTGGTTTTGTCTACACCTGCATTTCCCGTTTCAATCAATCCGACCACTTTAAAAATTCTGGTCACCCCTTCTGAGGTGGTCAATGAAATATTATCCTCTAATTTAGCACTGATCTTATCTGCTAAACCGGTTCCTAATACAATTCCGTCCGTTCTTTTGGTCAACTGAAATAGATCGCCTTCTGTAAGATACTGCGCTGTATGGAAAAGCCTGTCATCATCTTCTACATTGACGCCATATAAAACACCATTTACTTTGGTTACACCATTTCTGAAGAATACATTTTCACTTAATTGAGCCGAAACAGCCTTTACATCTTTATCTCTCATTAAAATATCTGAAACTTCCTGAACGTTTCGTATACCTTCGGTATAGTTGATCCGCTTAGGATTACTCAGCATAATCAGTGTATCACTCATCATTGAATGGGGCAAAAAGAGTGGGCTTTTTTGGGGCAGATCATTATACACTTTTATATGAGACATTGACGTAAAGGTGATCTCTGTTTGGGCATCATTTACACCATTCATGAAACTGTTCATGAAAATATACATGGAAATTCCGAACGTAACGCTCAATACGGCTACAATGAGCTGACGGATTCTGGAGGTCAGGTGTACCCATGATATTTTATAATTGGTATAGTTCATAGTTATGGCATTTCAATTAGCACATCATTATCTTTTAAACCTGATTTTATTTCTATCCATTCCTCATTCTTATATCCGGTTTGAACTTCTATTTCTTCACCGTTCTCTAACTTTACATACTTACCCTTTATTAAGGCTTTTATCGGGATAACCATCACATTTTGATGCACTTCCAATTCAATATTAGCTTGTAATTGGGTTCCTGAAAATATCTCTTTGGGCATTTGCTCAAAACGGGCTTCTACTACATACGATTGTTCGGTTTCATCAAACGCGGGCCAAATCTTAGTAATGTGTCCTTCAAATAGCTCATCCGGATAAGTATTGAGCTGTATTGCTGCTCGTTGTCCGTTCCTGATCTTAACAATATCGTCTTCTGCTATAAATAATTTGGCTAAATAAGAACCACTACCGATCTTAGCTATTATTTCTCCTCTTTTTACTAGTTCTCCTTCTTTTTTATATACATTCAGTACGATTCCCGGTTTATCCGATTTCACAAAATAATCGTCATATATCTCTTTTTGGGAGTTGAGTTGTGACAAACTTTTTTCTTTTGCAAGACGCAGCGTTTTCTCCATATCCAAATATTGACTCTGAAGCAATTGCAATTGCTCTGATGAGGTTTTATACTGTAACTCAGCTTTTTCAAAGTCTAATGCCGAAACCGAATTTTGTTCCCGTAATTCTCTATATCGCAGATAATTTTTATAATCTAATGCTTCTTGTGCTTTTGCCTGCTCTATCTGTGCATTCAATTGTTTTAACTGTAACGATTGAGCAGACGAATTAAACTGTGCGTCTTTATAATTAAGCTGAGCCTCTTCCAATTGATTCCTCTGAACATTATGCTCTATTGTGGCAAACACCGCATTCCCTTGTATGGACTCACCTTCTTTATAGTTTACATTTTTGAGTACTCCGTCATAACCCGCTGCCAGATAAAATTCGTTTTCCTGTGATAGGGTACCACTGGCAAAAACGGCTTCCTGAATGCTTTTTCGAACAGGAGACACTTTCTTATCTCTGTTGCAGGCAATCAATAGAACAACAGATAACAAAATCATATATTTATAATTCCAAGACATAGTATTAGTAGTTTAGGTTTCGTATGTATAATTTGTAATAGTTCAAACAGTAATTACCGAAACTTTGCAGGTAATCATTCTGCACATTCAACAGATCCTGAAATCTATCCAATCGTTCTTCCAGACTTATGATCCCACTTTCGTATTGATTATCTGTATGGCGGTCATTGGTACTTTGAAGTGATACGATCTCTTCCCTGTTTTCTAACTCTTCCTTTGAACTATTGAAAGCTAAGATCAGATTTTCATCTTCTTTACCGGATTTCAGCTTTTGAGCTTCCAACGTAATTTTTTGTTGCTCCTGTGAAATCTTCATTTGGCGGATCTGCTCGTGTACTGTACTACCATTCAGAATGGGAACAGTTAATTTTAGTCCTAAGATCTGTTGCGGAAGCTCATTGGCATTTTGAAACTCCATAAAACTATCTGTTGCCCAGCTGTAATTATATTGGTAACCAATGCTTAATGATGGAAACTGTGCCGCTCTAGCTTCTTGCAATTTTGAAGACGTTATTTTTAATTCAGCTTGTTGCAATACAACTTCCGGATGTTCCGTAAAACTTCCTTCGATATCATTATCCTGACCGAAATACGTTAACTCTTCCGTCATATTCAGAGCATCCTCTATTCCTAATTGTGACTGCAAATCATTGTACAATTCCTGCAAAGAATGTGAAACAGCTTCTTTGTTATTTTTTACCTGCAGTAATTGTATATGAGCCCTGTTCAATGCTTCTTGCGAAATGATACCAGCCTTGTATTTATTTTCGGCATTTTTATAAATACGTTGCATGATCAGGTAATTTTGAGATTGAATTTCTAATGATTTTTCAGACAACAGAATACTGTAATATGTATTGGCTAACAAATTATAAACAGAATACCGTGTATACATTCGCTGTATACTTCCTTTTTCCTGTTGGCTTTTTGCCGTTTTAACTGCAAACCACTTCTGAAAATCCAGAATATCCCAATTTGCTGTAAATCCTGTAGTATAGACATATTTTCTACCGAAAGTAAACTCCTGATATGTTCCGGATGAAGCAGAAGGATTCAGAAAATCAGAAGGTACTAAAGTAGGTTGTAAAGTAATATTATCATTGTATCCGGCCTGAGCATTTACTGAAGGTAATAATGCCATTTTTGACTTTCTGGATTCAGAGGTATAGATCTTTTCCTGTAAACCTGCGGAACGTATCGAAATTTCATGTTCGTCAGCATAGCGCAACACTTCTTCTAACGAACTAAAATTAACCTGAGCTTTAGTTTCCAAAGCAATACAAAGCAAAAACAAGACTGCAATACTTTTAAGAATATTTTCCATTGTATCAACCATTGTATCTGGTCCATTTTTGTTTTCGGGAAAATATTCCAATAGTAGCCTTTAACTCTATAGCATCAGAGTCTAAAATTTTAACAGAACAAGATGCTGTTCTGTTCTTTTGAAAAATATATAAAACGCCGTCTTTATAAGAATCAGTCTCTTCTAACCTAAGACCGGTTATTTGTTTTTTACCTATTAAAGACTGCTCTTCTGCTTTTACGATAACGGCTTCATAACCGGAATCTGTCTTAACAAATTCTAAAATGCGGTTTTTTTCTTCATTGATCCATTTGCCTTTTAATGGATCTGCTGTTTGTGCCTTTCCGACTAAAGAAAAAGCGAAAACAGTCAGAACTAAAATTACTTTGTACATCATTTCTTTTTTGAATGACACAAAGTTGCATCAGTATTTTCAAGTACTTATTTTGTAATGGCGTGAAATGAACATTTTGTAGCCTGAAGCGGCCTAATTTTAAAGAGAATTTAAATTTGATATTTATGAATCTACAGAAGAAACAAGTAATACTATCGAAAACTTGATTACCGCTTTAAAAGGTTTGCCCAATGGCATCGGAAGTGAAATAAAATCTGACATCATGAATTTTAGCTAAATCCATAATTAAAGGGCATTAAACATTGCTGTTTTTTGCTTCATAATAATCCATCCAATTTTGGATTCTGCCAACGAACATCTTTAGATAATTTTCTGTAAAAAATATATTGGACCAATCAAATCTTTGTGCTTGAACACCAAGATAAAATATAAAAATAGATGCTCCTGCTCCTGGAATTAATGTTAGTTCTTCATCTGATAAATTTCTTTCTTTTTTGTATCCATTTAAAAAACTTTTAACTTTCATCTCATATTCGTTCTTGTCTGACTCAATGAAAAATAGCTGTTTACAAAAATAACCGATATCTAAAATTAAATAACCGTTTCCACAATTATCAAAGTCGAAAATAGTAATTTGATTATCCTTATTTACACTTAAATTATCATACCAAATATCAAGATGAACAATTCCTTTTTGACTTGCAAACAAATTACTTTCTTTAATTTGCTTGGAAATTTGCTTGATATATTTCATTTCACTTAATTCTTCAGAAAAAAAAGAACTCAATAGATCATACGGTTTATTTAAAAGAGCATCTGAAGTATAGTTTACTCTATCTATTTTTTCATCAGCTGTAACATTGTGTATTTTACCAATTGTAGCACCAATGGCAAAGCAAGTTTCATTCGTCATAAACCTCATTTTTTCACCTTTAGCAAATGAAAAAAGTACTGCATACCGAATTCCTTCAGGAGCATTAATTTCTTGAATGAAGTTTCCATTTATATCTGAAATGGGATAGGAAATTGGGAGTGAATTGTCTTTGAGAAGATTTAGAAGTTTTAATTCTTCTTCTATTTCAATTTTAGTTCGCCATTCATAGCAATACACCCTAAAAACAAATTGAATTTCGTTATCCGAAATAAAATAGGTGTGATTTACTCCTGTTCTAAATAATTTACAATGAAGATTTTTTGTTAGATGGTATTTTTCCTTTATAAATTTTTCTAATGCTACTTCTGATAGGGTTGAAGCTATTACCGGAAAAGAGGTCATTTTGTTTTTGATAATTATACGTAATTAAAAAATATCTAAACTTCCTTTTCCCTCGCGGATCACTTCCGGCTCATAGCCTGACAGATCAATGATTGTCGACGCTACATTATCTCCGTAACCACCGTCAATTACCATATCGACTTTGTTTTGCCATTTTTCAAAGATTAATTCCGGATCTGTTGAGTATTCCAATACCTCATCTTCGTCATAAATAGAAGTTGAAACAATAGGGTTTCCCAGCATTTTTACAATTTGTATGGCAATATTATTATCCGGTACACGAATCCCGACAGTTTTCTTTTTTCTGAATTCTTTAGGCAAATCATTATTCCCCGGCAAAATAAAAGTATAAGGTCCGGGTAATGCTCTTTTCAGAATTTTAAATGTAGAAGTGTCTATCTGCTTAATGTAATCGGAAATATTACTCAGATCACTACATACAAAGGAAAAATTAGCTTTTTCCAACTTTACCCCTTTTATCTTGGCAATGCGCTCCAAAGCCCGGGAATTTGTAATATCACATCCCAAACCATAGACTGTATCTGTAGGATAAATAACCAACCCTCCGCTGCGCAATACATCAACTACTTTTTGAATAGCAGCTTCACTGGGCTTGTCTTCGTATATTTTGATAAACTCTGCCATACTAATTTTTGTTTCTTTTGTTTCCGTTTTTTTGTTTAGAATTGTGAATCAACATGAGATCCGTTTTATCCGATAACCTCCAGTTTTGCAAATTTGAGCAAGAGTTTCTTTAAGCCCCCTACTTCAAATCTGATCTCTGCTTTTCTATCAGCTCCTACACCTTCTAAACTCACGATCTGTCCTTTTCCGAAGCGTTCGTGCATCACTATATTCCCCACGACCAAATTGTTATCAAATAAATTAGCATTCCCTTGTGTCTTAATCCCTGAAACAGGTTTTAACTTTCGGATATTCGGTTTCTGTGGTTCCTGATCTGTTATATATTTTGGCGGAGTACTACTTACCGGTTTGGATAAACGCAATTTTGATTTATCCACTTCTCCGAAAATATCCACATCCATCATCGGTTTGTAGCGATAGGATGTATTGGTTTCCATATTAAGGTGCTCTAAATAACGGTCGTCTATTTCCTCTATAAAACGAGAAGGTTCACTATCTACTAATTTTCCCCAGCGATAACGTGATTGCGCATAGGTCAGATAAGCCTGATGTTCTGCTCTGGTCAAGGCTACATAGAACAAGCGACGTTCTTCTTCCAGTTCGCTTCGGGTATTCATACTCATCGCACTCGGAAACAGGTCTTCTTCCATCCCTACAATGAACACATGTGGAAATTCTAATCCTTTTGCCAGATGTATCGTCATCAAAGCAACCCGATCATCATCTCCGGTATCTTTGTCCAGATCAGTAACTAAAGCCACATCTTCTAAAAATTCAGACAAGGCTCCACGAGCACCGTCCACTTCTTTTTGTCCTTCAATAAAGTCCTTAATACCGTTCAGTAATTCTTCAATATTCTCGATTCGGGCAATTCCTTCCGGTGTTCCGTCCTTTTTCAATTCCTGAACCAAGCCTGTTTTTTTGGTCACATGCTCTGCCAGATAAAAAGCATCCTGATTTTCATTAATTACCTGAAAACTTTTGATCATGGTCACAAAATCATTCAACTTAGCTTTAGTCCCTGAATTCAATCGCAAGTCGATCTTATCAATATGTTCCATTATTTCAAAAATAGAACGCTTGTAGTGATTGGCTGCTACGGTTAATTTCTCTACTGTTGTATCCCCTATCCCTCTAGCCGGATAATTGATAACACGCACTAAGGCTTCTTCGTCCTTAGGGTTAATAATCAAACGCAGATAAGCTAGCACATCTTTGATCTCTTTGCGTTGGTAAAATGATAAACCACCGTAAATACGATACGGAATATCGCGTTTACGCAAAGCATCTTCAATGGAACGGGATTGAGCATTGGTTCTGTACAATACCGCAAAATGGGAATTCGGTAATTGATGCTGCATTTTTTGTTCAAAAATGGTCGAGGCTACAAAACGTCCCTCTTCACCGTCAGTCAAACTGCGATGAACTTTGATCTTCGGTCCTTCTGCATTATCCGTCCAGACCACTTTCTCCAGTTTAGTCTTATTTTTATCAATAACGTTATTGGCTGCTTCTACAATATTTCGGGTTGATCGGTAATTTTGTTCCAATCGATACATCTTAACGCCATCGTAATCTTTTTGGAAATTCAGGATGTTATTAATATTGGCACCTCTAAAAGCATAAATACTTTGCGCATCATCTCCTACCACACAAATATTCTGAAATCTGTCGGAAAGTGCCCGAACAATCAAATATTGTGAATGATTGGTATCCTGATACTCATCGACCAGAATATAACGGAAACGATCCTGATATTTAGCTAAAACATCGGGAAAACGATTCAATAATTCGTTGGTTTTTAATAGAAGGTCATCAAAATCCATAGCCCCCGACTTGAAGCAGCGTTCTACATAATTTTCGTAAATCTCACCCAAACGCGGTTTTTTACTCATTGCATCGGCTTCCTGCAATTCAGGATTATTGAAATAAGCTCTCACCGTAATCAATGAATTTTTATATTGTGAGATACGGCCTAATACTTGCTTAGGTTTATATACATCCTTATCCAACTGCATTTCTTTGATAATTGCCCCGATAAGGCGAACAGAATCCTGAGTATCATAGATCGTAAAATTAGACGGATAACCTAATTTATCGGCTTCGATACGTAAGATCTTAGCAAAAATAGAGTGAAAAGTCCCCATCCAAAGGTTTTTAGCTTCGTTGTTTCCCACAATACCGGCAATACGGGTTTTCATTTCACGTGCGGCCTTATTGGTAAAAGTCAAAGCTAAAATATTAAAAGCATCAACTCCCTGACTCATCAAATAAGCAATACGCATGGTCAATACACGGGTTTTCCCTGAGCCTGCTCCTGCAATGACGATCATAGGTCCGTCTTTTTGTAATACCGGTGCGCGTTGTGCTTCGTTTAATTGGTCTATATACTGCTGCATAAGTTCGTTTCCAAAGTTTTAACTAAGCTACAAAAATACAACATGCACAGGGTTATTACAAGAGAAGTTATTAACCATTTAACAATTTGAATGGACATTCGGTTTGCAATTTCCAAAAGATTAGTTTTATTTTGTGTACCAATTTTTAATTCAGGATGAGTACAGATAAAATTATAGAGCTTGCAGCTTATACTTTACCGGCACTAATTACCGGCGGAACTGCTTTTCTTTTGTTTCAGAAATTTTTTAACAACGAAGACAGTAAAAGACGTTTTGAACTATTAAAACAAAACCAGAAACAATCGTTACCTATCCGCTTACAGGCTTATGAGCGTCTGGTTTTATTTCTGGAACGCATCAATCCGGTACAATTGTTATTACGAGTACCTTCTAACGGCTTAGATCCGCAAAATTATGCCACACTATTAGTGCATACCATTCAAACGGAATATGAGCATAATATTACGCAACAGGTGTATGTTTCCAATGAAGCCTGGGAAATTATCTTAAAAGCAAAAAATAGTGTGATCACTCTGATCCGTAACAAATCGATTACAGAAGGTATTACTACTGCAGATGAAATGCGACAAGCTATCTTAACGGATCTGACGGAAAGTGAATCAGCAACGGACATTGCCATTGCCTTTATCAAAGAAGAGTTGAAAAAGGTATTCTAGCCGTTATCTTCTCCTTGTATCTCTTGTGTGTCCACATCTTTTTGTTGGGCATACTGATATCCTTTATGCCACCAGTCTTTCATCTCTTCTTTTTTAAAGATTAATGAATTAGTAGTCAACAAAGTAGGCGTGTAATAAAAGTTAATTGTGGTGTCTTTTATTTTAGCTTCGTATTTTCCTATTTTAATGTTTTGATACTCGATACGATCCATCATATAGGAAAACAAATTGGTCAGTGCTGTAAACGGACTTCTCGACGGCATTCTGTTAAACAAAGGCGTTTCGGTATGTAAAATAATGGCATCAACGTGTTTTGCTCCTCTTCTTATGGCTTCTTCAATAGGTACTTGCACCGCAAAACCACCATCAGCATATTCACAGCCATTTTTTCGCACCAGCGACATAAACGGAATATAATTACAGGAAATCCAAACCCAATCACAAAAGTCTTCATAACTAAAATCGTTAACCGATTTGTATTCTACTGTATTCAACGATAAGTTTGATACTGTTACAATAACTTCTTTAGTGCTTTTTTGGAGTTTTATAAATTCTTCTTCTGTAAATACTTCGCCTAATAATTTTCGTAAATTCTTGCTTTCGCCAAAGGTTTTAGATCCTTTTAAGAAATTTCGAATGACATTAAAGTGATTGATTTCGATAGTATCTTCACCAAAACGCTTTTTGATTTGGAACGGACAATTGCTAAAAATGCTATTTTGAGTAACTGAAGTATAGACTTCTTTTATTTTTTCTACTTCTTGTAACGCTAAATGTGAAACCAATAAACTTCCGGTAGATGTTCCCAGGTATAACTCATAATCTTTATGCAAGTCTTCAATTAAATATTGTGCTACTCCGCCGGCAAATGCTCCTTTGCTTCCTCCTCCCGAAATGACCAATGCTTTCATTATTCCGTTTCTTTTAAAAATTGTGCTAATCGTTCCTGTTGCTTCTCTGAAAGTTTTGGCTGAATGGCTAAATAATCCTGACGTCCTTTTTCATCGGAAAGCAACCTTCTGATCTTATCTTTTCCAAATTTAACAAATTGCCATTTATGATGCATTGTCGCATCTAAAATACTGATCAAATTTTGTTCGGACGGAATTTTTAAAGTTAAAAGTGTCTCAATAGCCGATTCCCTTACGATCATTTCATAAGGTGCTTTGGTCAGGCTCTCTAACTCAGCTATAGCTTCTATTTTAGTATTAGGATCAATCCCTTTTGTAACTAACTTTAAAGTTAAATTGGCAATTTTCAGATTATAATTCAAACCTTCCCAACCATTGCTCATTTCTGTATACTGGTATTGCAAGTCTTTAAAACTTTTCCAAAGCTTGAATAAAGCAATTTCTCGTGTAATATATGATTTATCCTTTAATAAGGTTTCAAATGAATCCTGAAAGGTCGACGGAATAAAACCTACTGTTTGGGCAACGGCTTGCCTTACTTTTATGTTACCGGTAGCCATTGCTAATTCTATCAAATGTTGTTTTTCTTTAAGCGGAACACTTTTACACTGGTATAAAATTTCAGTTTTTACCGGTGTATACACATCCGATTGCATTAAGGCTTCGTAACGTTCCTTTTTGTCGGCAAAAGGAATCTGATAACTGTTGATTACTTCGTAAAACTGTTCTATAAATGAATTTCCTTCTAAATATTTTTGAATGCCTTCAAAATCGAATCCTGCCGTTTCTAACCAATTTTTCTTAAAACTGGCTATATTATAATCCGGTGATACTTTTTGTATTTCAGCCAGAAACTCATCTGTATTTACATTCTTATAAGCATATTTTTCCAAATAGGTCTTGACTGCTTTTTTGAAATTTTCCGCACCGATGTCACTGCGTAAAGCATGTAGTGCCCAAGCTCCTTTTTTGTAATAGGTCAGTGAACTTGCTTTTTCACTTAAGATGGGTTCGGTATCCGTTGCTTTGGCTTGTTCTAGCTGGCGCGCCATTTCCCATAACTGATAGTAAAAATAATCGTCACCAAAAACCGATTGTTCTGCCAATAAAGCATAATAGGTAGCAAAACCTTCCTGTAACCAATGGTGAACTCCTGATGTAGCGGTAACCAAATCACCGAACCATTGATGTGCCAATTCGTGTGCATTGACGTTCAGATAACGCTTGTCATTGTAACCGATAGAATCTACTACAAAATCCTGAGCAAATATCGTTGAAGTCGTATTTTCCATTCCGGCGTATAAAAAGTCACGTACCGGAACTTGTCGATAGACTTCCCACGGATATTTAATACCGATTTCCTGTTCTAAAAACTCAAATATTTGTTTGGAATGTCGATAGGTAGGTTCAAATTTTAAACTGTCTTTTCGGTCTAAGTGGTATTCTAAAATAGTTCCGGACGAAGTAATTTCTGTTTGCTCTACAAAATTACCTATAGCTAACATCACCAGATAAGAAGCCATTGGTTTTTTCATGGAATAAGACCATATTGTTTCATTAGCATCTGAAACCAGTGGAGAGGAAATTAGTCCATTAGACAAAACATCATAACGACTATTAAAATCAATATTCAAATTAAAAATCACTTTCTCGTTCACATCGTCAAAACTAGGCAACCAATGACTGGTGTATTTCCCCTGCCCTTGCGTCCAAATCTGATAATCTTCCGGAGTTCCTACAAAATAAAGTGTTTGTTTCGGCTTGGCACTATAATGAAACGTTACCTTATTTTTTCCCTTTTTATAGCCTTTAAACAATTTTAAAGCTTTGCCCGAATTCACAAACTTGGCATTTTTTCCGTTGATCTTTACCTCATCAAAATCCATTGCTACAGCATCAATACTAATCGTGTCCGGTTTTTTATGTACTACAAACTCGTATTCTACGGTTCCTGAAATGCTCTTTTCATTAAAGTCGGGCTTAACATAGGCATTACATTTTATAAAATCTACTGTTGGAAATTGTTGGGCATATAATGAGGTAATCGAGAACAATAAAAAGCTTAGATAAAGTTTCATGGATTTTTTTATATTTTTCCAAATTTACAAAGCTTTGAGAAATTTTCTCCATAAATGTGTAAGTTTACGCTTCAGAAGTTCAAAATTTACTCACTTTGAAAAAAAGAGCCCTTTTTAACTGGAGCAGCGGAAAAGATTCCACTTTAGCCTTATATAAGATCCTACAACAAGACAAATATGAGATCGTATCTTTTTTAACCAGCATCAGTGAAGAATACCAACGTATTTCCATGCACGGCATCCGGGTCGACTTATTAATAAAACAAGCCAAAAGCCTAGGTTTTCCACTTACATTAATGAGTGTTCCCAGTATGACTACTATGGAAACCTATGAAAAGAAAATGGAACAAACACTTCGCTCCTTTCATCAAAAGGGTATTGAATATTCTGTTTTCGGAGATATTTTTCTGGAAGATTTACGCCAATACCGAGAAGAAAAATTAAAAAGTATCGGCTTTAAAGCTGTTTTTCCTCTCTGGAAAGCTGATACTTCAGAACTTATTCAAGAATTTCTTACTTTAGGGTTTAAAACCATTGTGACCTGTGTAAACGAACAGTATCTTGATAAAAGCTTTGCCGGCAGAATTATAGACGAACAATTTATAGCAGATCTACCTGAAAATGTTGATCCGTGCGGAGAAAACGGAGAATTTCATACCTTTACTTTCGACGGACCGCTTTTCAGCCAACCTGTTACCTTTGAAAAAGGAGAAATTGTGCGAAAAACATATCCAAAGCCACAAACAGAAAACACTGATGATGATTCAGATTATGGATTTTGGTATTGCGACCTGATTCCAAATTAATAGAAACAACTATGGAAAAAGAGCTACTTATCGAAAAAATTACAACATTTTTAAATGAGATTGGCATCACTACGCCTAAAGAAGTCCTTTCTGAAGCTACTTTTTTACCGGGTTTAAAGATTTTAAGCAACAGTATCATCATTGATACGGATAAACTTCTGTATCCCGGAGATATTTTACATGAAGCCGGACATTTAGCTGTAACTCCTTCCCAAGAAAGGATTCATATCGGAACGGAAAAAATGGATAAAGATTGGCCTTCACAAGGTGATGAAATCGGAGCTATGCTTTGGTCTTATGCTGCTTCTGTTCATTTAGAACTTCCTAATGATGTTGTATTTCACCAAAATGGTTACAAAGGAAGTTCGCAATGGCTTATTGA
Source organism: Flavobacterium sediminis (assembly GCF_003148385.1). Classification (NCBI taxonomy): domain Bacteria; kingdom Pseudomonadati; phylum Bacteroidota; class Flavobacteriia; order Flavobacteriales; family Flavobacteriaceae; genus Flavobacterium; species Flavobacterium sediminis. The sequence continues at coordinate 3,371,262 of NZ_CP029463.1, forward strand.
AAGCTATACGCAACAAAATTTTATCGGATTGCCCTTTTTAGAATGGTGTGGATTAACCGCAAGTAAAGAAAATGGCCAAAACGGCATTGTATTTCCTAAAATGAAACAATGGTTAAGAGACTAATTTATGGATAATCTCGTACGTTATATAAAATTCCCAATTCAATGGGATCCTGAAAGATTGCAAAAGGATCTTCAAAAAATAACGAATCATCAATGGAAGCCGCATTACAACACGAATGATTATGATGGTGACTGGTCTTCCATTGCATTGGTTTCACAAGGCGGAAAATCAGAGAATATCAATGCTTTTCCTATCGGAACAGAAAAAGCAACGTATACTGAAATCATGGCTTCTTGCTTTTATTTAAAAGAAGTCATTGACAGTTTTGCTTTTGAAAAAACTACCGTTCGTTTATTGCGTCTGGCAGCCGGAGCATCCGTAAAACCACATACCGACAATTGTTTGGGATATGAAGACGGTTATTTCAGAATTCATATTCCGATTATCACAAATGAACATGTGGAATTTATTTTAGACGGTCAAAGACTCCAAATGAATAAAGGCGAATGTTGGTATATTGATGCTAATTTTACGCATTCAGTAGCCAATAACGGCGCACAGGACAGAATACATCTCGTCATTGATGGCATCCGTAACGAATGGACAGACAAGCTATTCTTTCAACAAGCTTCAGAAGAACAATTCATACGACCAATACCTGAACTAAAGGATAATGAAAAACAATTGATGATTGAAGAATTAAAAAAGATGAATACTCCTGTAGCGAATCAAATCATAGCAGAATTGCTCAAAAAGTGATTGCTGAAGATTATTCTATTTTTTCTCCAAAACTATATTTTCCATTACTAAAACATCCAGTGCCGTTTCATGAAATAACTGAAGTGCTTCTCTGGGCGTTTCAACCATAGGCATTCCTCTGCGATTCAGGCTTGTGTTTAACAAAACTGCTATTCCGCTAACTTCGTAAAATGCTTTTATCAGCCTGTAAAATAAACCATTCCAATTTTCATCTACTGTTTGTACACGAGCAGAACCGTCTTTATGAGTTACATTCTTAAGCTGTTCCAAATATTCCGGGCGGGTTTTATCAACCAAGATCATATAAGGACTTACTCTTCCGTTTTCAAAATATTCCGAAACTTTTTCCTTGAGCACAGCAGGCGCAAACGGGCGAAAATCTTCTCTGAATTTTATATTTCTATTGATGTGATCTTTTAAATTATCGATCCCCGGATGGGCTAAAATACTTCTTCTTCCCAAAGCACGCGGACCAAACTCTGATCCGGACTGAAACCAGGCGAGTGTTTTACCTTGATTTAGTTTTTCGGTGCAATAACGCAATAACTCTTCTTCATTCTCAAACTTTATTTTTGTATAAATTGACGATTCATCTTCTTTCAATACATCTTCAATTTCCTGAATACTATATTGTTTTCCGAAACAAGTGTTTCCGCTATGTTCAACTTTTGGTTTATTAAGATAGTCTAACCAACCATAAAAAGCACAACCTAGTGCCAATCCATTATCACTGGCAGCCGGTTCAAAATAAGTATTCTCCACAATTTTGATGTCCTGTAATTTCGCATTAGCCACAGCATTTAAAGCTACGCCTCCTGTATAACATAAATTTGCAGACGGAAACTCTTCTATCCGATTCGTGATACATTGCAGTACAGCTTTTTCAACCTGTTCTTGTGCCCATTTTGCAATATTGGCATAATATTCAAAATGTTCCTTAAAATAGTCATATCCCGTAGAAGGATCGGTAAAATTTTCTTTCCAACTTTCTGAAAGATACAAACGTCCTGATTGGAATTCAAAAGCTTCAAAATCGTAAATTCCTGTTGTACCAAATGGGGCTAATCCCATTAACTTGCCTACATCATCCATATCTCCGAAAACATATTTACTAATGGTGGCATAGAACCCTCCTATCGAATGTTGGGTAGTAGGCAACGATAACGAATTGGCATCATGTGGTGCCATTTTACTAAAATCTTTAACTAGCGGAGTTACTTTTTGCCCGTCAAAATAATAGAAACTATCTTTTTCACATAGCATTTCCGTTTCTTCCAAAAAAGATTTAGCTACTATTTCTTTTTCTTGCGGATGAAGAGCGAGAAATTGATCTAACGGACTGCCGCAACCATCTATAACCATCACGGCACATTCTGTAAAAGGAGAAGTTCCTACAGCACTATAAGCATGAGCCAAATGATGAGAAATGGTAACCATTTTTGGAGTTGTTGTATCTGCAAAAACTCTTTTTCCTTCAAAACGTTCCCGACCGGGTATATCAAAATTAGCACATTGTACGACCAGTGCCAGATCTTCTATCCCAATTCCTTCGGCAGCTAAACAATATTGAATAGCTAAAGTATCATTTCCTCCGTCGTGTTTCTTTCGGCTCAGCCGTTCCTTTTCTATCCCAACGCAAATACGACCGTCTTTTAACAATACTGCCGAACCGTTATGAGAAAGTCCGGTACCTAAAATATATATGGGTTTAGCCATTGAATTGCTTCCTTTGAGTTTATTCTTATAAAAATGTACTTCTCAAATATAGCGATTCCCTGCTTTTTCAAATTATACTTTTTAAATTTTCTCACAAAAAAGCTATCTTCGCAATATGCAAAACAATCTCTTAGAAACTCCTATAGAATATCTCAAAGGCGTTGGTCCACAACGTGGCGATTTGCTTCGCAAAGAGTTAGCTATTCACAGGTACGGAGATTTGCTGAATTTATACCCGAATCGATACATTGACAGAACACATTATTACAAGATCAATCAATTGGTTAACAGTAATTCGGAAGTTCAAATTGTCGGAAAGATCGTCCACATTAAAACTGTTGAACAAAAAAGAGGCAAACGCTTAGTCGCTACCTTTATTGATGATACGGGTGAAATGGAATTAGTTTGGTTTCAGGGACATAAATGGATCAAAGAAAACTTAAAGATTAATGTTCCGTATGTGATCTTTGGAAAAGTAACTTCTTTCAATGGCTTATTCAATATGGCGCATCCGGAGATGGAGTTCTTAGAAGAACACAAAGCCAGCTTGCGAAGTGCTATGCAACCGGTGTATCCGAGTACGGAAAAATTGGCCAACAAAAATATTACGAATAAAACCGTCAATAAAATGATGCAACAATTATTCGTAGAAACACAGGCTTTGTTTTCGGAAACTTTACCGGATAGCATTGTTCAAGAATTACAATTGATCCCGAAAAATGCGGCATTGTTCAATATTCATTTTCCAAAAAATCAAGAGTTATTAGCTAAAGCACAGTTTCGGTTAAAATTTGAAGAGCTGTTTTACATCCAATTACAGCTTATCACAAAAAATTTAATCCGAAAACATAAAATCAAGGGGCATCCATTTGAGGTTGTAGGCGAAAATTTTAACGATTTTTACCAAAATCATTTACCTTTTGAACTAACCAATGCCCAAAAACGAGTAATTAAAGAAATTCGGAACGATCTGGGAAGCAATGCCCAAATGAACCGTTTATTACAAGGTGATGTGGGTTCCGGAAAAACAATTGTTGCCTTACTTGCTATGTTAATTGCTAAAGACAACGGATTCCAAAGTTGTTTGATGGCTCCAACCGAAATTTTGGCTGCACAACATTTCAACGGACTTTCTGATTTAGCTAAAAACCTAAACATCAACATCAAATTGCTAACGGGTTCGACTAAAACTGCCGAAAGAAGAATTATTCACGAAGAACTCGAAAACGGAAGTTTAGATATATTAATCGGTACACATGCTATTTTAGAAGACAAAGTCCAGTTCCACAATTTAGGTTTAGCTATCATAGACGAGCAGCATCGTTTTGGTGTTGAACAACGTTCAAAACTTTGGAAGAAAAATGAAATTCCGCCACACGTTCTGGTCATGACCGCTACTCCTATTCCTCGAACTTTAGCCATGAGCATGTATGGCGATTTGGATATTTCTGTGATTGATGAATTGCCTCCGGGAAGAAAACCGATACAAACCGTACATCGCTACGACAGTAACCGATTGAAAGTCTGGAAATTCCTGAAAGATGAAATTGCAAAAGGAAGACAAATTTATATTGTGTATCCGTTAATTCAAGAATCTGAAAAAATGGACTATAAGGATTTGATGGATGGCTATGAAAGTATTTCACGCGATTTCCCGTTGCCACAATATTCCATTTCTATTGTTCACGGAAAAATGAAACCTGCTGATAAAGACGAAGAAATGCGACGTTTTGCTGAAGGTAAAACTAACATTATGGTCGCAACCACTGTTATTGAAGTGGGCGTAAATGTTCCCAATGCTTCCGTTATGGTCATTGAAAGTGCGGAACGTTTCGGATTATCGCAATTGCATCAGCTTCGCGGACGTGTAGGTCGTGGCGCTGAACAGAGTTATTGTATTTTAATGACAGGACACAAATTGAGTAACGACAGTAAAACGCGTTTAGAAACTATGTGTGCCACAAATGACGGCTTTGAAATTGCCGAGGTCGATTTAAAACTACGTGGTCCCGGTGATATTATGGGAACCCAACAAAGCGGCGTACTCAATTTACACATTGCCGATCTGGTTAAAGACAGAGACATTTTACAATTGGCTCGTCATATTGCAATTAAGATTCTGAAAGAAGACCCGAATATGACGAAACCCGAACATCAAAAAATGAAGCAAATCTTCTTAGAATTGAGTAAAAAGAAAAATATTTGGAATTATATTAGTTAATATTACTTTTCTGCTTACTATTGACTGAATACTGAACACTAAAATTATGGTACAATACAACCCGAAAGACTGGATCACCTTTATTTTCCGTTTTCATAAATCGGATACATTTCGTCAATTAATCCCTATGATGATCACTATTGGCTTATACTCATATGCAGTAGCTTATCTTGAAATAGAATTCTGGAAACTAAGCGATGATAGCCATGTAAAGAACATTACGGTGATGCATGGCATGGTGGGTTTTGTGATTTCCCTTTTATTGGTATTTAGGACCAATACTGCGTATGACCGCTGGTGGGAAGGTCGAAAACATTGGGGAGCCTTAGTCAACAACAGCCGAAATTTAGCGCTAAAACTTTCTGCTTACTTACAGGAAGAAGGCGACCGTAACTACTTTCGAAAATTAATTCCCAACTATGCTTCCTTTTTGCAAAAGCACCTGGCAGATGAAGAAACGGCTTTAATGCTAATTGAAGGTTTGGATTTAGAATTAGACCATCACAAACACCGTCCGAACCAAATTGCTAAAATGCTGTTCCAGAAAGCGAATGATCTGTACACTTCGGGAAAAATTTCCGGCGACCAATTAATTGTCATTAATGCCGAATTGCAATCGTTTACGGATATTTGCGGAGCTTGCGAACGTATTAAAAACACACCTATTCCTTACTCTTACAGTTCGTTCATCAAAAAATTTATTTTTATCTATGTGATGACCTTACCTTTTGGTTATGTGTTTAACTTAGGCTATTATGTTATTCCGGTTGTAGTATTTATTTTTTATGTCTTGGCCAGTCTGGAGCTTATTGCTGAAGAAATTGAAGACCCCTTCGGTGACGATGCTAATGACTTACCGACTAAAAAGATAGCAGCCAATATTAAAAAACATGTAGAAGAAATTTTGTAATGAAATCAATAAAAAAAGGAGTTTTTGAAAACTCCTTTTTTTATTGATTCTTCTCTTTTGTATTTAGTAAACTATACTTGTCATATTTTTACTTTTTTGGTATACATAAAACAGATAAGCAAAATGTAACAATGAAACTATCAAAACCGGTATATAAGCTATTTCTACTTTTTGTATAAAAGCATAAAATACATCATATAAGTGCATAATTACTGGCAATAGAAATAAGATTACACCGTCTTTTCTTATATCAATTTTAGTTAATCTTTTGCGATAGAACACGAGAAGTGATATTGCAAAAGCAAAATTAATACAAAGAATTATCAATTCGCTTTGAAAAGTAGATTGATTAGAATCAAATGTTCCAAATACCAAAAAAACAGTCAAAGGAAAACCTAAACAAGCTACATTTAAAACACCTGCTATAAATGGATAAAAGTATCCGACTACAATTGAATCAAATTTTTCTTGAAGCCATCTTCCGATTAATATCCAAACCGTATAAAAAAACATAAGATACATCCAACCACTAAAATTATAAATAGGAATTCCAAAAAAACTATTTTCATATCCCGGATTAGTCCAGTTCCATTGTCCTGATAAATATCCATCTATAAAAGCTCCAGGATATTTCAAATTAACAGTATTAGCAACTGTATCTTGAAGGGCATAACTATCAAAAACAGCTGCTGGGTCTATTGTCATATCTTGAATAGAGCCAAATAAACCTACAATAAAAGGGATTCCCCATTTAGGTAAGTTCAATTTAATAGCCAAATTAAATGCTGCATACCAAATAGATGCTTCTAGTAATAAAATTTCAAGAGGGACATCTGCTATCATCATGATTCTTCTTATATCATAATAATATGCATGAGCACTATTTACCCCTATGTTTTCAAAAATTCCTGCTCCTAAGACAAAACCAAAAAGTTCAAGTAATCTAAGAAATGGGCGCTCTTGTTTTATTGCATGGTTCATGCACATAAAAAACAAGACTAATGAAAAAATTTCAACCAAAAACCAACTTATAGGTGTTCCAAAAATCATAATGATACTTATTTATATATTATTTTACTTATTTTTATACACATTGTAAATTTATAGACACACTGTATATTAAAAAACACATTTTTATAGCAAACTGTATATTTACAAACAGTTAAACCGTAATTTGTATAATAATTCGATGAAAAAAAAAGAAGATAGAAGAGTTCAATACTCTAAGATGATTTTACAAGACACTTTATTAAGCCTTTTAAAAAATAAAAAACTAAATGAAATTTCAGTATCTGAACTTTGTAGAAAAGCTGAAGTCAATAGAAACACATTTTACAATCATTATAGTTCCCCATTTGAAATTCTACATGAAATTGAAAATACCTTATTTCAGGAATTGAGAAAAGAAGTAAAAAATGACAAGGAATTAAAAAGTATAATTTTAGCTTCTTGCAAGTGTTTAGAAAATAATAAAAAAATAAGTGAGCTTATCTTTAGCAATATAGAAAACAGTAAACTATTGACTAAAATAATTAATACCTACAAAACAAAATCAATAGAAAACTATCCTCAAAAAGCAAAGCCCTTCGCACAATTGACATATATTTTTCAAAAGAAAGGAACCATTTACCTCATGCAAGAATGGATTAAAGGAGGGTTCAAACAACCGGCAGAACAAATAGCAGGTTACATTACCTTTTTACTAGAGAGTAATTTTCAGTCTTTTGAATTATATTTAAAAAAAATGAAGCAAGAATAACCTTATCATTCTCCATAAATCGCTAATTAAATATAGTTTACTTTTATTTTCATTTAATTTTTCATAAATTAGACTTATCATTTTTATAAAATTACAATGCCTTCTAAAAGTTTACTCAGTACTCCAGCTCTGACTCACGAAAAATCGTTAAAGACACTTGTGGAAAACCGTACGGTTTTTTCGTTGAACAACTGTGAACTGAATTTGTTTGAGACTTATAAAGAATCTGCTTTGGTTCCGTTAAAGTTCAACGATCTGGTAGTAACCAGTATGCTAAGAGGCAAAAAGGTCATGCACTTATTTGATGATCCCGAGTTTGAATATCTTCCGGGGGAAACTGTCGTAGTGCCGTCGAATGTAGAAATGAAAATTGATTTTCCGGAAGCTTCACAAAAAAATCCTACGCAGTGTTTAGCTTTAGCCATTGATCATTTTAAGATAAAAGAAACTTTAGCTTTTTTAAACGAACGCTACCCAAAAGAAGGTAAAAATAACTTTTGGAAATTGGATTATGAAAACTATTTCTTTTACAATAATGTTGAATTAGCCACTACGCTGAATAAATTAATCAAAGAATGTATGAGTACATCGGTTACCAAAGATGTTATTACCGATTTAACTTTACAAGAACTGATTATCAGGATCATTCAGACACAAACTTTTCGTTCGTATGAAAATGAACAATTACTTTTAGATAGTTCCAATCCGATCACACAAGTTGTAGAATACATTCGTAAAAACATTACTGAAAATATCAACATTAAAGAACTAAGTGAAAAAGCGTGTATGAGCTCCACTTCCTTTTATCGTTACTTTAAACGAGAATTAGGCATGACTCCGGTAGAGTTTATTTTAAATGAAAAAATAAAATTTGCCAAAAGACTACTTAAAAACCCCGGCATTCAGGTCAATGAAGTCAGTTTTGCTTCCGGATTTGAAGACTGCAATTATTTCATCAGGATATTCAAAAAATACGAAGGCATTACCCCGAAACAATACCAATTGATGAACTATTAAAGTGTATTTCGTTTAACAGGTTCCAGATCTTCTTCTTCTTCTGGTGTAAAAATGCGATAATTTACTTTAAATGTTTTTCCGTAAGGTGTTTCTAAAGAGAAACCACCCGCTCCTATTCCATCCATTATATCCAAAGTAAAATGAGCGTGCTTCCAATATTCAAACAAATCCTTATCGAGCCAAAATTCAGTTCCTTCAATTTCTCCAATACAAACATCATCGGCTCTTAAATAAAAACCGCCTTTTTCAAAACACTGAGGCTGAGTCCCTTCACAACATCCTCCGGCCTGATAAAACATTAAATCACCGAATTTTTCTTTTAACTTAAGGATCATCTCTCTCGCCTGATCAGTAACTTCTATTCTCTTAACCATAACATTTTAATTTAAAAAAGCAGCCAACTTATACAGTTGGCCACTTTGCCCAACCTAACTATAAATATACCAAAAATTAATGATAAAAACTATTACATCAATTACTATAATTTCCGGCAATATCTAATACTATTCGACCATCAATCTGTCCATGCTTCATTTTGTCAAACACATCATTGATGTCTTCTAACTTAGCAGGAGTTACAGTCGCTTTTACCAAACCTTCATTTGCAAAATCTAAAGCTTCCTGAAGGTCTTTACGAGTACCTACAATCGAACCTCTGACCGTAATACGTTTCAGTACGGTTTCAAAAATTGGCAGTTCAAAAGATCCAGGTGGCAATCCGTTCAAAGCAATTGTTCCTTTTCTACGTAACACATCGATTCCCTGTTTGAAAGCTATAGGCGAAACAGCAGTAATCAAAGCACCGTGCATTCCTCCTACTTCTTTATGCAAATACTGTCCCGGATCAGTAGTTTTAGCATTTACCGTAATATCCGCACCTAACTTTTTAGCTAATTCTAATTTATCATCGGCAACATCAATGGCTGCAACATGCATTCCCATAGCTTTTGCATATTGAACAGCAACGTGTCCCAAACCTCCTATCCCTGAAATGGCTACCCATTCTCCCGGTTTTGTTTCTGTTTCTTTAAGTCCTTTATATACCGTAACACCGGCACAAAGTATCGGAGCAATCTCTAAAAAGTTTACATCCGGTTTTAAATGTCCGACATAACGTGAATCTGCTATCACATATTCCGCAAAACCTCCGTCTACACTATATCCTCCGTTTTTCTGAGCTTCGCAGAGGGTTTCCCACCCAGTAATACAATAATCACAGCATCCGCAAGCACTATACAACCAAGGCACACCTACTGCATCTCCTTCTTTTACCATTGCTTCGGGACCACATGCTACCACAATACCTACGCCTTCATGTCCCGGAATTAAAGGCATTTTCGGCTTAGCAGGCCAGTCTCCGTCTACAGCATGTAGATCCGTATGACAAACTCCACAGGCAATCACCTTTACCAAGACCTCATATCTACCCGGTACTCTTACCGGTACTTCTTCTATTTTTAATGGCTGTCCATACCCTTGCACAACAGCCGCTTTCATGGTTTTAGGAATCATAATTCTTTATTTTTAGTTGTTTCTGTTAGAAGTTTTCTCTTAAAAGAGATAAAGATCATTTTCAATAATTGAAAAGGCTAAAAGTTAGTAGCAATAATAATCTGATCTTTAAAAAAAGCCTTTTATCAAACGCTTTTTTTAAATGTAAAAGAAAACCCTATCAGTTTTTATACAGCCTGATAGGGTTCACCTTAGTTTAACCAGTGGGCAAGCCCTATGGTATCAATTAAAAGAATCCTAATTTATTTTTGTTATAAGACACTAACATGTTTTTAGTTTGTCTGTAGTGGTCTAACATCATTTTGTGGTTTTCACGTCCCACACCTGATTGTTTGTATCCTCCAAACGGAGCTCCTGCCGGATAAGCATGGTATTGGTTTACCCAAACTCTACCTGCCTGTACAGCTCTTGGCACTTGGTATAATTCGTGAGCATCACGTGTCCAAACACCAGCTCCTAAACCATAAATAGTATCATTTGCTATTTCGATAGCTTCTTCAGTAGTTTTAAATGTAGTTACTGCTAATACAGGACCGAAGATCTCTTCTTGGAAAATACGCATTTTGTTATTTCCTTTAAAGATTGTCGGTTTAATGTAGTAACCACCTTCAATATCACCACCTAAATTATTTTCATCTCCACCGATTAACAATTCTGCACCTTCTTCTTTACCTAACTTGATGTAAGACATGATTTTTTCTTTCTGCACTTTTGAAGCCTGAGCACCGATCATTACTGTAGGATCTAACGGGTTTCCTGCTTTAATAGCAGCTACGCGTTCTAACAATCTTTCCATGAATTTATCATAGATATCTTCGTGAACTAATAAACGAGAAGGACAGGTACAGATCTCACCTTGGTTTAAACAATACAATGCTGCACCTTCTAAAGCTTTATCGAAGAACTCATCATCGTGATCCATCACAGACGGGAAGAAAATATTCGGAGATTTACCACCTAATTCTAAGGTTACAGGAATAATGTTTTCAGTTGCATATTGCATTACTAAACGTCCTGTAGCTGTAGAACCTGTGAAAGCTGCTTTTGCTACCTTAGGATTAGTCACTAAAGCTCTACCCAACTCAGCACCGAAACCGTTTACGACATTTATTACTCCGGCAGGAATTAAATCTCCGATCAACTCCATCAATACCATAATAGAGATCGGTGTATTTTCAGCCGGTTTTAATACCACACAGTTTCCGGCAGCTAAAGCCGGTGCTAATTTCCAAACAGCCATTAAGATAGGGAAATTCCAAGGAATGATCTGAGCTACAACTCCGATTGGTTCGTGTACGATCAAAGAAACTGTGTGCTCATCCAATTCGTTTACAGAACCTTCTTCTGCTCTGATCACACTGGCAAAATATCTGAAATGGTCAATTGCTAACGGAATGTCAGCAGCCATTGTTTCGCGAATCGGCTTACCGTTGTCTACCGTTTCAGCTGCTGCGATCAAATTCAAATTATCTTCCATAACCTGTGCTATCTTAAACAACAAGTTACTACGATCTGTAGGTGATACTTTACTCCAGCTTTCAAAAGCTTCAGATGCAGCATTTACGGCCAATTCTAAATCTTGTTTGTTAGAATGTGCAGCTTTTGAAAATACCTTTCCATCTATAGGAGAAACAACATCAAAATATTCACCACTTGCAGGAGGAACAAATTTCCCTCCGATATAATTATCGTACTTTTGTTTGAAATTTGGTCTTTGAACTAAATTACTCATAAATCTTTGTTTTTTTTGGTTTTATTCAAAGGTAGTACCCTAATCCATAAAAAAATAGCATAATTTTTTCATTTTATAGCACAAGATTTTATTTAATTAAATTTTAACATATATTTTTTCACTAAATTTCATTTTAAATCACATTTTTTTATCAAATCATTAATTTTAAGCCTAAAAAAGTATTAAACACTATAATTAAAATAATGTTTTAAACTCTTCTGAGCATTATGTATATTTGCAGACTAAAATTGAATAGAAAATGCGTATTTCTTATAATTGGTTAAAACAATTTATAAAGTTAGATTGGAATTCTGAAGAAACTGCGGCTTTATTGACTGATCTGGGTCTGGAAGTAGAAGGCGTAGATACTTTTGAAAGTTTAAAAGGAGGTTTAAAAAGAGTTGTTGTGGGGCATGTATTAACTTGTGTACAACATCCTAACGCAGACAGATTACGAATTACTACCGTTGATCTGGGTGACGGAAACCCACCGGTTCAGATTGTTTGCGGTGCTCCTAATGTAGCTGCCGGACAAAAAGTACCTGTAGCCACTATCGGGACTAAATTATTTGACAAAGAAGGAAATGCATTTGAAATAAAAAAAGGGAAGATCAGAGGTGAGGAAAGTCACGGAATGATTTGTGCTGAAGATGAATTAGGTTTAGGCGAAAGTCATGACGGAATTATGATCCTTGACGAAGACGTTAAACCCGGAACTCCTGCTGCTGAACTTTTTGAAATCGAAACGGATGAAGTCTTTGAAATCGGATTAACGCCTAATCGCGCCGATGCTATGAGCCACTTCGGAGTTGCCCGTGACTTAAAGGCCGGACTTTACAATAACGAAAAGAATGTGGAATTGATTACACCTTCTGTTAGTAACTTTAGAGTAGACAAACGCACTTTGAAAATCGATGTTGCAGTAGAAAATGAAAAAATGGCTCCCCGATATTGTGGTGTAACGATCTCAGGAATTAATGTTAAGCCCTCTCCTTCCTGGCTACAAAACCGTTTAAAAGCTATCGGTTTAACGCCTAAAAATAACGTAGTGGATGTTACAAATTACGTTTTACACGAATTAGGACAACCATTGCATGCTTTTGATGCCAATAAGATTAAAGGTAATAAGGTTATCGTAAAAACTGTTGAAGCCGGAACTAAGTTCAGAACCTTAGATGATGTGGAACGTACTTTAGACGCTGAAGATCTTATGATCTGTAATGCTGAAGAACCAATGTGTATTGCCGGTGTTTTCGGAGGAAAAGAATCAGGAGTAAGTGAAAGCACACAAGCTATTTTCTTAGAAAGTGCTTATTTCAATCCGGTTTCTATTCGTAAAACAGCTAAAAGACACGGATTAAATACTGATGCTTCTTTCCGTTTTGAAAGAGGTATTGATCCTAATATCACGGAATATGCTTTAAAACGTGCTGCTCTTTTAATTCAGGAAGTTGCCGGTGGTGAAATCACTTCGGAAATAACAGATATTTATCCTAAGAAAGTAGACGATTTTCAGGTTTTTGTAAGCTTCGAAAAAGTCAGAAAAGTGATCGGTGAAGAAATCCCGAAAGAGATCATCAAAAAAATATTAGTTGCCTTAGATATCAAGATCAATAACGTTACAGAATCAGGTTTAGGACTAATCATTCCTTCTTATCGTGTGGATGTACAACGTGAAATTGATGTTATTGAAGAAATTCTGAGAGTTTACGGATACAACAATATTCAATTCTCACAGAAATTGAATGCTACGGTTTCTAACTCATCAAGAACAGAAGAGTTCAAAATACAAAATATCATTTCTGACCAGCTATGTGCCTTAGGTTTCAATGAAATGATGGCTAATTCTTTAACTACTCCTGATTACGTTAAGCTTTCAGAAAAGATTAAAGAAGATTTCAACGTTCTAATGTTGAATCCTTTAAGCAATGACCTGTCAGCTATGCGCCAGTCTATGTTATTTTCCGGATTAGAGGCTGTTTCTTTTAATATCAATCGCAAGAGAAATGACCTGAAATTCTATGAGTTCGGAAAAACGTATCATAAACTACCTTCAGGTTATGATGAGATTAAACATTTAACATTATTAGTAACCGGAAACCGAAACAATGAAAGTTGGAAACAGCCTACTGATAAATCCGACTTTTTCTTATTTAAGGGATATATAATGAGTATTTTATCCCGAATCGGATTAGATACCAAAGTAAGTACTCTTCCTTTTGAAAATGATGTTTTTCAGGAAGGTATTGCCCTGGCCATAGGAAAAGAAACCATAGTAGAGTTCGGTACAGTTAAAAAATCGATCTTAAAGTATTTCGATATCAAACAAGAAGTTTTATACGCTGATTTTGCCTGGTCAAAATTGCAAAAATATATTTCAAATAAAATTAAGTTTACCGACATTCCTAAGTTTCCGGCTGTACGCAGGGATTTAGCCTTGTTATTAAATGACAATGTTACTTTTGAACAAGTCTTTAAATTAGCTAAACAAACAGAAAAAGCGTTATTAAAAGAAATTAACCTGTTTGATGTTTATGAAGGCAAAAATCTTCCTAATGGTAAAAAATCGTATGCGATCAGCTTTATCATTCAGGACGATAACAAGACGTTAAAAGATAAAGATATTGAAAAGATCATGACTAAATTACAAACTAATTTTGAAAAAGAGTTAGGAGCCAGTTTAAGATAATCTTCCAAAAATAAAATCACAAAAAACCACCTTAAATAAGGTGGTTTTTTATTTATTGTTTATTCTATTATATCATGTTGATAAGAATTGAAAATTAAAATGTCTGATGGCAATAAAAAAATTAAACAGATTTAAAAGCAAAGCAATCCAAAACATATAATTAGCCTCATCGGTTCTTTTAATGATTTCAACAATTCCATATAAAGGAAGTAGCAAGATCAAAATCCAAACAGGAATCCAAATCAGGGAAAAACGCAAACCAATAAATGTTACTTTAGGAAAAACCTGAATAATTCCAGTAAGTAACAAAAAAGAGCTGATTAAACTCAATAATAAATATACTTTTTCTTTCCCAAACATTTTAATGATAATTAAAGAGATACTCAAAGTTATTTATTTTTTACCAAAAACAACTTAACTAAAATATAATGTTCTTTAATAAGATTAATCTTGTATCTTTAAGCTAATCTTAAACTACTCAAAAACAACACAATATGAACAAAGAATTTACTATTCCATTTACTCAAGTAAATTTAAAAGATGTTATTATTGTAGGTGGAAAAAATGCTTCTCTTGGAGAAATGATCCAAAATTTAAGTACAAAAGGTATTCAAGTTCCGGATGGTTTTGCAACAACTGCTCTAGCCTATTGGACCTTTTTAGAGGCTAATTCTATTCGAAAAGAACTTACTGAGATCTTAGCAACGTTAGACTTACAAAATTTCTCGAATTTAAAAGAAGTCAGTACAAGATCAAAAGAACTAATTTTAGAGGGTAAAATCCCTTTTGATATAGAAAAGGATATTCGAAATTCTTATCAGGAACTTTGTGAAAAAACAGTACCAAATGTAGCATGTGCTGTGCGCAGTAGTGCTACTGCTGAAGATTTACCCGGTGCCAGTTTTGCCGGTCAGCAAGAAACTTACCTTAACATTGTAGGTATTGACGAAATCTTGAGTGCTTTCAAAAAATGTTTGGCTTCTCTTTTTACAGAAAGAGCCATAAAATATAGAATTGATAATGGTTTCGATCATATGAAAGTGGCACTATCTGTTGGTATACAGCAAATGATCCGTTCTGATTTAAGTAGCTCCGGTGTTGCTTTTACTTTAGATCCTGATACCGGTTTTCGGGATGTGATCCTTATAAGTGGCATTTGGGGATTAGGTGAAAATATTGTACAAGGGGCTGTTGATCCGGATGAATTTATAATATTTAAGCCTGCACTAAAAAATCATAAAAAGAGTATTATTTCAAAACGTTTGGGCAAAAAGCAACAAACAATGGTCTATGCTCCGGAAAATGAAAATACTTCAAAAACACTATCTACAACAATTAATCGGGATACACCTCCCGAAAAACAAAAACAATTGGTATTAAATGATTATGAGATCATCAAATTAGCACACTGGCTAAATACCATTGAAGAACATTATAAAAGGCCAATGGACGTTGAATGGGCAAAAGATGGTCTTACTAATGAACTCTATATTGTACAAGCCAGACCTGAAACGGTTTATGCCGATCAAAAAATGAACCTCATTTACAATTATACTCTTAAAGAGAAAGGAGAAGTTCTAACAAAGGGTATTGCGCTAGGAAATAAAATCACTTCTGGAAAAGCCAGAATTCTCCAAAGTCCTGATGAAGCAGATAAACTTAAAGAAGGCGAAGTACTCATAACCAATCTTACTGACCCGGATTGGGATCCTATTATGAAAAAAGCGGCAGCCATTATTACGAATAAAGGCGGACGTACAAGTCATGCCGCAATTGTAGCCCGAGAAATGGGTGCAGTAGCTATTGTAGGAACCGGAAATGCTACCACTGTAATCAAAGACGGAGATGAAATTACAGTATCTTGTGCCGAAGGTAAAGTAGGCATTGTGTATAAAGACAAACTCAATTGGAGCAAAGACATTATTGATACCGAAAAAATAAAAATTCCTGAAACAGCACCAATGTTAATCATGGCCGATCCTGATAAAGCCTTTAAAAATTCCTTTTTACCGAATAAAGGAGTTGGGCTCATGCGCATGGAATTTGTTATAAATAATAGTATTAAGATACATCCGATGGCTCTCATAAAATTTGAAGACATAAAGAATCCGGATGTAAAGAATCAGATAGAATCCTTAACCCACGGATACGACAATAAAAACAACTATTTTATAGATAAGCTTTCTCAAGCGATCGCTATGGTCGCAGCTGCTTTTTATCCTAAAGATGTGATTTTACGAATGAGTGATTTTAAATCAAATGAATATGCTAACTTAATCGGAGGCCAACAATTTGAACCTAAAGAAGAAAATCCGATGTTAGGATTCAGAGGAGCCTCAAGATATTATAGTCCGCTCTACAAAGAGGGTTTCAAACTGGAATGTGAAGCCGTAAAAGTAGTACGAAATGAAATGGGATTTACCAATGTTAAGCTCATGATTCCTTTTTGCAGAACCGTAGAAGAAGGGAAAAAAGTACTAAATCTCATGACCGAATATGGTTTAAAACAAGGTCAAAATGATCTCGAAATTTATACTATGATTGAAATTCCCAGCAATGTAATCTTAGCGGAACAATTTGCAGAAATTTTTGACGGATTTTCCATAGGTTCTAATGATTTGACTCAACTCACTTTAGGCATTGATCGTGATTCTGAATTGGTAAGTGATCTATTTAATGAGCAAAATGAAGCCGTAAAAACCTTAATTTCTACTGTTATTCAAGTTGCAAAAAAAATGAATACAAAAGTGGGATTATGCGGTCAGGCGCCAAGCGATTTTCCTGAATTTGCACAGTTTTTAGTTGAACAAAGAATTGATAGTATTTCCTTTAATTCCGATGCTCTTATAAGAGGAATTGAAAACATCTTAATTGCCGAAAAACAATAATTTTTAGGAAAAAGAGGGATATTGCTCTTAAGATTACATTTTAACTAAAATAAAGAGTTAATAAACTCCAGTGCTCTGATTTCTGCATAAGAATAATGAGAATTTTTCATCGGGTAAGCACAATGTCCGCCATATTTTGGTGTTTCTAAATAAATAAAAGGATTGTTTTGTGCCAATTGTACAGGGAAACATCCTTCCCCTAAAAAAGGATCATCTAAAGCATTTAAAACCAAAACCGGAGTTTTTATATTTTCAATGCTTCTGGCGGGTGAAACTTTATAATAATAGTCTTTTCCGTCTATGAAACCATGCAAAGGCGCTGTAAAATTATCATCTAAATCATCAAAATTCCTAACCTTACTCAGTTTTTCCGCATCAATCAATTCAGGGAATTGTTTTGCCTTAACTTTCAACTTTCGGGTTAAGTCTAACATGAAATTTTTCATGTAAACCTGATTGAATCCTTTTTTTAAAGCATCTGCACTTGCCTTTACTTCTACCGGAACCGATACGGAAACACCTGCTTTTATTCTCCTATCAATATTTTTTATTCTTCCAAAATAATTCATCACTTGGGCACCACCCATAGAATAACCGATCAGATACAACTCCTGTATCCCTTTAGACAAGGTAAATTGGATAACCGCATCTAAATCCTCAATAGTTGCGTGATGATACATACGCGGCAAACGATTCATTTCGCCACTACAACTTCTGTTGTTCCAGGCAAAAACCGAAAAATCATGTTTTAAAAAATAATCTGCACAACTATTGATATAGGTTCTTTGCGAATTTCCTTCGAGTCCGTGACAAAGTATTACAGCTTTATCAGGATTGATCATTCTAAAATCAACAGCCAAAAAATCTCCGTCAGCTAATTCTAATTTTTCCCGTTGGTAATCCGGAATAGGAAATTTTTTAAACTTGCCGGCATAAATGGTAGCAATATGCGGATTTTTATGAATGAACGGAACCCAATCGTTGTATTTTGAATGTTCTATAAACGGCATAAACTAAATTAAAAAATTATTTCTAAAAAATAACCCTGTAAATCAAACTATTCACAGGGTCTTTAAATTTTTATTGTATCTGTTTAAACTAAAAAGATTCCGTTGTCTTTAATATCGATCAAACGGGCTTTATACAATGATCCGACTGCTTTTTTAAATGCTTTTTTACTCATTTGCAAAATGGTCTTGATCTCTTCCGGATGGCTTTTATCGTGTAGTCCTAAAAAACCGTTATTCGCTTTCAGTTCTTTCAGAATAACTTGTGCATCATCATCAATGGCTTCTAATCCTATTTTTGTAAATGTTACATCTATTTTTCCGTCCGGACGCACTTGTTTGATATAAGCCTTAGTCTTTTTACCTAGCTTAATATCTTTAAACACTTCATCGGCATAAGCTAACCCTTTGTAACGGTTTTCTATAATGACATTTATCCCCATATCCGTGATATGAGAAATCATTACTTCAACCTCTTCATTTGGTTCATAATCCGGAACATCGGTTGCAAAATACTTTTGTACTTTGCTTGTTGCCGCTAAGCGATTGGTTTTTTCATCTAAATAAGCATAGATCAGATACCGCTTCCCGACTTCCATAGGCTTTGCCTGTTCTTTGAAAGGAACAAACAAGTCTTTTTCTAATCCCCAATCTAAGAACGCACCGAATTTATTGATATAATTTACTTTTAAATGTGCAAATTCATTAAGCTTTACATAAGGTTTTAAAGTTGTAGCCACCGGACGTTCCTCATGATCCAGATAAATGAAAACATTCATTTCATCACCAATGAAAAACTCTTTAGGTATATATTTTTTAGGCAGCAGAACATCTTGTTCTTCATCTCCTAAAAAAAGTCCGACTTTTGTTTCACGTAATACTTTTAACCTATTGTATTCCCCTATTTGCAGCATAATGATATTAAATATGGTGCAAAGGTAAACAATTGTATCGGAATTAAATTCCTATTTCTAATTGTAACCTTAAGTACCAATTATTTTTAGTATCGCCCGTATAATATTCTTTTTCATCAAAGGTCAATTCTGCCTGCATTTTAAAGGCATGTTCTCTCAGGTACTTTGTCACGCCGATACTGTATTGTTTCAAATCCGGAGTATAGGGTTTGATCTCCTTATCTACATATTGGTTAGAAAAACGCCCGATCAGTTCAAAATCGTTCTTGAAAATATAACTCAACTGATAATCCATTCCTTTTCCTGCATATACATAATTAAAATCAGTTACATCATCCGGATTGTAGGTTACCAGATCTTTAGCCTCACGTTGCATATAAGCCGACATTAAACTCCAGCCGTTATATTTAAGCATTGCATCTACAAAGTACGAACGAAGCGTTCGAGGGGAATATAAAACGTCCCCTAATTGTCCGTTGGTTCTGACTGCTCTGTTATTTTGCTGATAGGCTCCGGAAATCATCAATTTCGGCTTTTTTTCACGAGCTACATCGCCTTCAAAATAAATTCCGTTCCTTTTAAATGCACCTAACGGCATTAATTCTACTTTTCCCGTCAAAGCTACCCCGTCATCTGATGTTTTGGTCCAGTTTCTTCCTTCTCCGGTTGAAACAGCCGTTTTTATATTATAAGAAAAAGTATTCAAATCTTCATTCAGATAATAAGCCTGAAAACCAAAATCCCTGTCGATCGTAAATTTAGCATTATTGATCGTTCGGTCGGTTAACTGTAAAGCCCCGGAAGAGTTTACCCTTTGACGGTTTCCCGGTAATTTGGTTTGTCCGAACATAAAGTTCCAATGTTTATCCGGACGGTAAATGAATACGGCATCCCGAATGATATTTACATTGTCTCCGTCGTGAACTGTACCGACATCGCCCGGTGCAAAAGACAATTGGATCACATATAAAAATTGAGGATGCCAAACATAACCGTCTAAACGCAAACGCAAACGACGAATTTGTGCTTCGTATCGGTTGTCTTTATCCTCTTCACTGATATATGTTACCCGATTTTGCATTCTGAAACGAATGTTCAGTTGGAATAAACTATCAGGAGAAGTTACCCCCAAACCTTTTCCATAACTATAATAAGGTAAGGCTGCTAAACGAATATCATTATTCTTTAAAGAGTCTAATTTTTGCGAAAAAGCAAAAATTGAGACTAAAAACAGTAAAATACTAAAAAAAGGTCTCATTGTGGTTGTGTTGTTGTTAATTTGGCTGCAAAAATAAAATTTTTAAAATAATAACTCTTTCTTTAGTTAACTTTGCAAAAAAATATTTTTTATGTCAAATGCTTATGTTGGTTACCATTTTAAAGTAGAACCAAAAGATTTAGGAAGCGAAATTTTAATTGCAGAATTGGGAGAATTACCTTTTGAAAGTTTTATTGAAACCGAAGAAGGTCTTTCAGCTTATATTCAAAAAGATTTATGGGACGAAAATATTCTGAACGGAGTTCATATTCTGGATAATCCTAATTTTGAAGTCTCTTATAAAGTAGAACAAATAGAACAGGTTAACTGGAATGAAGAATGGGAAAAAAACTTTGAACCGATCGATGTCGACGGAAAATGTCATGTAAGAGCTCCTTTTCATGAAAAAACAGATGCGGAATACGAAATTATCATTGAACCTAAAATGAGTTTCGGAACCGGACACCATGAAACGACCCACATGATGATCCAACATTTACTGGAAACCGACCTTAAAGGAAAGAAAACTTTAGATATGGGTTGCGGAACTGCTATTTTAGCCATTTTAGCCGAAATGAAAGGAGCTCAACCTATTGATGCCATTGATATCGATAACTGGTGTTATTTGAATTCCATCGAAAATGTGGAACGAAACAACTGCCAACATATTTCAGTTTATGAAGGTGATGCAACTTTACTGGAAGGAAAGAAATACGATGTGATCATTGCTAACATTAACCGTAACATTCTTTTAAACGATATGCAAACTTATGCCGATTGCTTGAATACAGACGGTATCTTATTTTTAAGTGGTTTTTATCGGGAAGATATAGCTGCTATTGATAACTGTTGCAGTGCTAAAGGACTAAAATTAGTAGGACAAAAAGAGCGCAACAATTGGACTGCATTAAAATATAGTAAATAATAGATTCAGTTATTATAATTTTTTAAAACTCAATATTTTTTATATTTTTACACTGATTTTCAAACTTTTAACTAAAATACAATGAGCACAATTGAAAAAGTACAGGAAGAAGTTTTAGTAGAAGAGCAAGTGGGAATAAACCACGAGATCATTTTATTCAATGATGATGTCAATACTTTTGACCATGTAATCGAAACACTTATACAGGTTTGCGAACATGATGCTTTACAAGCTGAACAATGCGCTATTCTGGTTCACTACACGGGAAAATGTACCGTTAAAACCGGAAGTTATGACGATCTGAAGCCGCAATGTACAGCCCTGCTGGATGCCGGTTTGAGTGCTGAAATACAATAAAAAAATCCCGAAACTAAGTTTCGGGATTTTTTTATGATATCTTTCCTACGGCACAACTTACGAAAGACTTGGCTTTGGTTCCCAATGAATTCTCATCACCGGCTTCCGGATATCCTGTCTTTTTTAAAAGTTCTTTTACTTCTGCAACTAAGTTCTCATGGTTGTAATCAAATGTTACTGCACTTTCATCAACCGAAACAGAAACATTTTCAATTCCATCTAACTGAGAAAGATTTTTAGTCACTGTATTGGCACAACCGCCACATTTCAGGTTTTGAATATAAATTGTTGTAGTCATCTTTATTTTTGTTCAAAAATAAAATACTTTAAACATCTTTTAGGCAACTCTTGTTACAATTATTTTTAATGTGGTAATTTATCTTTCAAAATACCGTATAAAAAAGTACCCAGTAAAGCTCCTGCTAGTACAATGATAATACTAAAAGCTCCTGTTCCCAGCAAAATAAAAACAGGTCCCGGACAACAACCTACCAATCCCCAACCCAATCCGAAAAGTAATCCGCCTGCCAAGTAACGTACAAAACCTCTGTCCTTATCTATTAACTGAATGGGAAAACCTTTGTAATCTTTTATTTTTTTCTTTTTAATTAGTTGTATTCCGATCACGCCTGTTGCAATAGCTACAGCTATAATTCCGTACATGTGGAATGATTGGAACATAAACATTTCATAGATACGATACCATGAAATAGCCTCTGCTTTAGTCAGTACAATTCCGAAAACAATACCTATACTAAAAAAACGAAATAATTTCATAGCATTAAAAAATTAAGGGTAAAATAAAATGAGACATGATCAAACCTCCTATAAAAAAACCGATCACAGCCAGCAACGACGGTTTTTGCAAATTACTCAAACCGCTGATCGCATGTCCGGAAGTACAACCACCGGCATACCGGGTTCCGAAACCGATTAAAATTCCACCGATAAATAAAATGGTAAATCCTTTTATGCTCAAAACATTTTCCCAGCCGAAAATAGCATCGGGAACCCATTTTCCTTCAGGAGTATCAATATTCAATTGATTCAAACTTGCAACTGTTTTCGGATTCAGATGCAGAATTGTATCAGGATCACTTAAAAAATAGGAAGCGATAAAACCTCCCAAAATAGCTCCCAGAACAACTGCCAGATTCCATTTTTGTTCCCGCCAATCCATTTTAAAGAAATCACTGGCTTTATCGGCCCCCATCATGGTACACATCGTCCTCAAATTAGACGACATTCCGAAAGTTTTTCCGAAGTATATCAATACCAACATAATTATCCCTATTAAAAAGCCGGAAATTGCCCAATGCCAGGTTCCTGAGATTAATTCCATTTTGTTCAAAAAATTTGACTGCAAATATAGTGATACACTAATAGTCTACCAAAGCAATAGACTTTTATTATCTAAACTACTTTTACTACCTTTGGGCTAAATTTTAGTCCTTTAAAATGAAAAAATTTGAAATTGAACTCAAATGGTCTGTCATTTATGCCATTAGCTATTTAGTATGGATGTTCTTTGAACGCTTTTTAGGTTTCCATTTTGATAAAGCTAATGCCGAACCTTTGTTCAACTTATTGTTTATTCCTATAGCTGTTATCTTATATATACTGGCTATTAAAGAAAAAAAGAAAAAATATTACAATGGACAAATGGACTGGAAACAAGGTTTTGGTAGTGGAATTGTCTTAAGTTTTTTTATTGCTCTAACCAGTTCAATAATTGTTTATATTACTTTTACAATACTATCTCCTGAGTTTTTTGAAAAAGCAATTGCAATGAGTAAAGATCAGGAACTGGCAAAAATAAACTACAACATTCAGGCTTTTGTAAAAAATAATATTTTTGACAAGCTTTCTTTCGGAGTTGTTTTTGCAGCAATTATTAGTTATTTTAGTAAAACTAAACCACTATAGATGAAACATTTAATTTTGTTTTTACTCTTTCTTTCGGTAAGCTGTACCAGTACAAAGTCTACCCTGAAGAATATTAATGATACGGCTAAAAAGCCCCAGGTACAGAATAATGCTTTTATCATAACGGAATATGCTGAAGACACTAAATATGGTTATGACAAAGATTTTCCTATCAATATAGGTCTTATTCTGGAAAGACAAGAGGAAACCTTTGTTACCTATTTTTTTAACGGATTAACAGGACCTAACGGCGAAAAAATATTATTCAAGAAAGTAGATACCTGTTGTCCCTTCCCAACCCAACATAACAACATGGGAGCCGGAACACTATCTATTTATGAAGTACAATTTGAAGGAACTAATATCACTAAAAAGTTATACTTTAACAGTTATGAAAGAGGTAAGATCGTATGTCCTAAAGGATTTACTATCAAAAAATTCCAGACGATCAATAATTAAAATATTTTTCTATTTCGTAACATTTGTCACCATTTAAACGATCGTTTAAATGGTTTTTATTTTTTATCTTTGCAACTTAATTGAAACAAAATGAATATAAATAACATACCACAAATAAAAAACGCAGATAAAGACAACTTCTTCCTGCTTGCAGGTCCGTGTGCCATAGAAGGGGAAGAAATGGCTATGCGTATAGCTGAAAAGATTGTCTCCATTACGGACAAGTTGGAAATCCCTTACGTTTTTAAAGGTTCGTTTAAAAAGGCTAATCGTTCAAGAGTTGACAGTTTTACTGGGATCGGTGATGAAAAAGCTTTAAAGATTCTTCAAAAAGTGTCTAAAGAGTTCGGAATCCCTACTATTACGGATATTCATACCAATGAAGATGCTGCAATGGCTGCCGAATATGTAGATGTTTTACAAATCCCTGCTTTTTTAGTACGTCAAACCGACTTAGTAGTTGCTGCTGCAGAGACAGGAAAAACGGTTAATCTGAAAAAAGGACAATTCATGAGTCCCGAAAGTATGAAACATGCTGTACAAAAAGTATTGGACAGTAACAATGAAAAGGTAATGGTTACCGATAGAGGAACGATGTTCGGTTATCAGGATATGATCGTAGATTTCAGAGGAATCCCTACAATGAAACAATTTTCGACAACGGTACTGGATGTTACACATTCATTGCAACAGCCTAATCAAACCAGCGGAGTTACCGGCGGACGTCCTGAGATGATCGAAACTATTGCCAAAGCCGGAATTGCAACCGGAGTAGACGGAATTTTTATAGAAACTCACTTTGATCCGGCTAATGCTAAAAGTGATGGTGCCAATATGTTACACCTTGACCTGTTAGAAGGTTTAATGACAAAATTAGTTGCCCTAAGAAAAACCGTAAACCAATTTTAACTTAATCTATTGTATTTTAAAATGAAACAATCATTTCTAATGGTTGTACTATCTTTTTGTGTTTTTTCACAGTACAGCTTTTCACAAGAAACCGTTGAAAATCCTGAAAAATACACAGCCCATAACAAAGGTAAATTCTATATCTTTTGGGGTGGAAACCGCGAAAGTTACTCTAAATCAGACATCCGCTTTAAAGGAGATGGTTATGATTTTACTATTTATGATGTTGAAGCACATGACAAACCGAAAGGTTGGCACATTGATTATTTCAATCCGGGAAGAATGACTATCCCGCAAACCAACTTACGAATCGGTTATTTTATTACAGATCACTACAACATTTCATTGGGTGTAGACCACATGAAATACGTAATGTATCAGGATAAAAGAGTAAACTATTCAGGGTATTACCCTAATGCCGGAAGTTATAACGAAAATCCGACTGCTGACCAATTGACTTTAGACGAAGCCTTTTTAACATTTGAACATACTGATGGTCTTAATTATGTAAATACAGAGATCTCAAGAGTTGACGATATTACTAAGTTATTCAGTAAAACATTAAATACTGATAAATTCCAGATCAACCTTACAGAAGGTATTGGCGGAGGTTTTTTATATCCGAGAACAAATACTAAATTATTGGGCAAAGATCGTTATGACGAATTTCATGTTGCCGGATTCGGACTTTCTGCAAAGGCCGGACTTAATTTTACTTTCTTCAAACATTTCTTTATACAAACTGAACTAAAAGGCGGATATATCAATATGCAAGACATCAGAACAACCAGTAGCAGTTCTGATCATGCAGAACAACATTTCTGGTTTTTACAAAGAATTATTGCTATCGGAGGTATTTTTAAACTCTAAAATTCCGATTCAAAACATACATTTAAAAGCCGATTGAAATTCAATCGGCTTTTTAGGTTCTATACAGTGTCAGAGCTTCTTTTATTACAGCAATCAAAACCTGATTATCAATTTCTTCCAGTGCATAATAACGAAGGGATTTTACAGTATTTCGCTTCTCTCCTATTAAAAATTCCTGATTTTCTTTCAGCTCAAAGCCTTTTGCAAATCCAACATCCAAAAATTTTTTCTTATGGTTCGGAGCCAGATAATAAAACGGTTTCTTTTTATAATAAAAATAAGGAATTCCCCATTTAAAAAGCAATTCTGCCTCCGGCAAATCATGTGCTATGACAGCAATTACATGCAACAGCATTTCCCTATATAATTCAGGCTGTCTCAAAATATATTCATCTACTACTTTCATTTTGTAAAAATACTGGAAAAAATTTGTTCAATTGATAAAAACTCATTTACTTTGCAATTCAAAGTACTTTTATATGGAAGCAAGTAAATATTTAAAAGATATACAAGACATTAAAGAAATCATGAATAAATCGACATTATGTTTGTCGTTAAGTGGTTTATCAGGTGTCTTGGCTGGTATTTATGCTTTAATCGGAGCTTGGCTGGCTTACAGAACAATTTACACTGACAGTATGCCGGGCGATCCATATGCCGGATTAGTTATTACAGAGACCATTTTGTATCGGTTGATCGCTATTGCTTTTTCTGTGTTGATAGCTTCTGTTGCAACCGGAATCATTTTCAGTATGCAAAAGGCTAAAAGAGAAAATGAATCCATCTGGAATACTGCTTCAAAACGGTTGCTTATCAATTTTTCAATTCCTTTAGTTGCCGGTGGTATCTTTATCCTTTTTTTAATTGAAAAAGAAATACTGAACCTTGTGGCTCCCCTAACTTTATTATTTTACGGACTGGCTTGTGTAAATGCCAGTAAATATACCTTAAGGGATGTTCGCTACTTAGGATTAACCATGATCTTTTTGGGGTTGCTGTCGACCTGGTTCCTGAATTATGGTTTATTATTCTGGGCATTAGGTTTTGGTGTATGTCACATTTTATATGGTAGTATAATGTATTTTAAATACGATAGAAATTAATTAAAGCGGGATTCGTCTTGAAAAATATCATCCAAAATATCAATAAAGCTTTTGATCACCGTATACGACTGGGCATTATGTCGGTTCTAATGGTGAATGAAAGTGCCGATTTTACTACGCTAAAAGAGATCTTAGGCGTAACCGATGGTAATCTGGCAAGTCATGCTAAAGCCTTAGAGAATGAAAAATACATCACCGTTGAAAAACAATTTATCGGCAGGAAGCCAAATACAAAATATATTGCAACTAAAGAAGGGAAAAAAGCATTTCAGGAACATATTGAAGCACTTGAAAAATTGATCTCCAACCAAAACTAAAAATTTTTACCATTTAACTTTGAAATACAAAGTACTTTATGAAAGATAAAATAATTGAATTCTTCTACAAAATGATTAAAATTCCGTACCAATTGTTATTTAAAAGAGTAAAGCCTTGGGGCATAAGTGTAGAATCTCTTCTGCTCTTTGATGCCGGAACACTGGGAAATGATCTGGGATTATTCTTTAAGAACAATGCTTTTGAGGTACAGGACAGCTTAGAAGAACATGATGTATTTCATGTCCTTACAACTATCGGTACTACGGTTAAAGAAGAAGTTGATCTGCAATTTTATCTTCTGGGCAATGGAAAAAGGTCGCCTTTTACTTTACTGGTCATCCTAACCGGCATTGTATTTTATCCGATACACTACAATAGTTTTCGCAATTGCTATAAAAGAGGCAAAAATGCTTATTTATTCTATGACCTGGAATTCTATAAATTATTACATCGACCGACAGTAGAAATAAAATCAATTTTTAATATAAAATAATTCATCATGGAAAATCAATCAGAAAATCAGTTTAAAGTCCCTAAGAAGACTTTCTTGCAAAGTACAACAGCCAAAATGATCATGGTAGGTGTCCTTACTTTAGTGTTACTCATTCCCCTTAATTTAGTACAAAACTTAATTCAGGAACGTTCAATACGCAAAGATGATGTTATAAAAAAAGAAACACAAACCTGGGGCGAAAATATCCATTTTATGGGACCTATTTTAAAAGTTCCTGTTAAAACCTACACTGAAACCGAAGTTTACGATGAACAAACAAAAACAAAATCCATTCAAAAACAAGAAGAATTAACCTATGCTTATTTCTTTCCTGAAACGCTACAGCATACTACTGAAATTGAAAAAGTAGATCAATTGAAAAGAGGTATTTACAAACCGATTGTTTTTAAAGCAAATCTACTGGCAAAAGGAAATTTCAGTTCTTTAGATCTGCAAAAGCTAGATTGTAAACCGGAAGATATACTTTGGGATAAAACGTCTGTTATTGTAAAAACTACAGATCTGAAAAGCATTAAAAGTGATCTGAAAATTACGTTGAATAATTCTCAATTGACTCTGGAAGCAAATGCAGACAGTGATGCTTATTTTGATGTATTAGAAACAGAAACTTTTAGCTACCAACCCGATGTTACTAATCCGTTCCAATTGAATATCCAATACAACGGAAGCAATTCCATCGAATTTATTCCTATTGGAAAAACAACCGCCACTTCGATTGATGCCAACTGGAGTTCTCCTTCTTTTACAGGAACTTTTGCTTCTAACGATTCTACTAAAAAGATTACAGCTGAAAACTTTCATGCCGACTGGAAGATCATACATGTTAACCGACCTTTTTCGCAACAATACCTGGGGCAATCCCAAATCTGAACAACTATTCGTATGGTGTGAAATTAATTGAACCGGTTGACGAATACCAACAAAACGAGCGTTCGTCAAAATACGGATTTCTGGTTATCGGACTTACGTTTTTAGTCTTCTTCTTGATCCAGACCATCAGCAAGGTAAATATTCACATTTTTCAATACACAATGATAGGTTTAGCACTTATCATGTTCTACACGCTGCTGATCTCTATTACCGAGCACTCCAGTTTTACTTTGGCTTATGCAATCGCAGCCGCTTCAGTTATTATTATGCTCCTACTCTACTCCGTTTCCGTACTTAAAAGTACAAAATATGCTATCTTTATAAGCCTGTCGTTAACTGCTTTATATAGCTTTATCTATGTAATCATTCAGTTAGAAGACTATGCTTTATTAGTTGGCAGTACCGGATTATTCCTGATCTTGGGCGCTGTTATGTACTTTTCACGAAAAATTGATTGGAACAACTAAATTGTAATGCTTATGAAACTATTTGAACAGATACAATCAAAAAACTTTTTTATAGCTCTAACTTTGGGTTTTGCAATCGCTTTTGTCTTGGTTACAGCTTTGATCCTAAGTGTGAACAACCCTAATCCGGTCTGGGGCAAGAACTGGTTTGTCAGACCCATTCTGCTTACTCCAGTCATAGCTGCTACCGGAGCCGGTGTTTCCTATTTAATTAGTACAATATCTTTTAGAAACCAACTGTTTAACCTTTTTAAGATTTTGTTATGCTTACTGGCTTATATCTTCTTTTTATGGATCGGAACAGTAATCGGTTTTAACGGGACGCTCTGGAATTAAAAAAGAACAGTCCCAAAAGCTAGAAATAACTTTTGGGACTGCTTCTTATCGTTAAAAAATCTCTATTCTTTACCGTCTACATAAGCTTGCAAATACGCAAATCGTGGTGTTAATTTTCCGTTCTCAGTAACTTTTGCACGCTCTAAAATTCCGTCTTTATCATTATTAAAAAATGCCGGAATCACACGTTCTAAAAAAACTTCTCCGAAACCTTCACTGGCATCTTTCGGCAATTCGCAAGGCAAATTGTCCACAGCCATCACTGTAATAGCCGCCGGGTGATTAAAAGCTACTTCCTTATCTTCAGAAGGCAAATACCCATATAAAGGTTCCGCAATAGTACTCGCTCTGATGGTACAGGCTACCGGACCATCAATATCGCATGACACATCTGCCACTACTTTCAGCTTGCATTTAGAAGAACGCAACATTGCTTTTGACAAAATGACAGGCGAATTGTTTCCATAAAAATGTCCGGCAATGAACAGATCCGAAACCTCAGTAAATCGTTCAAAATCAGATTCATATTCTTCCGGGTTCGTTATAAAATCATTTCTGTCTAACTTTTGTCCGTCTTTGCGCTTGTTGTAATCCAGAACATCAATAAAAGTATAAACCGGCTGATCGTATTTTTTAGTCAGATAATCTTCAACCGAAACCTCTTTGATCTTCATACCGTCCAACATTTCTTTAGCTCCGTAAGCTACTTTTCCTCTTCCAGTCAGAACAATTTTAATATTCGGCAATCGGTTCTTGCGCAAACGTTGCAACAAAGCTACCTGATCGGCTAAGGTCTCTGCTTTAGGAATATCGAACAATTCATATTTTAAACCGAACGCTCTTAAACCATTGTACGCTCCTACAATTCCGGCATAACGGCCGAAACCTATCAAACGGGCATTGTTGGCATCTACGATGGTTTCATGGTCAAATAATGTGATATTCTTATCCAGAATAGCTTGTAACAATTTACGGTTATACGGTTGCTTTTTAATAGTATGTGAAAAGAAAAAATACTTTTTATCGGGAATGAGTGCTTCGATCGGAACTTCCTTTACGCCTATCAAAACATCGCAATCGTTCATTTCACGGCTGATTTCAATTCCTTTTTCCGAATAAGCTTCGTCTGAGAAAACTCTGATATCAGAACTTTCAACTTTAATTTCCGCTTGAGGGTACTCCTGTTTAAATTTTGACAAAGCATCAGGAGAAAATACAACTCTTCTATCAGGTGGCGATTTCCGCTCTTTAATAATTCCGAATTTCATAATAATGTTACAGTTTGCTTGTTATTGTTTGGTTATGTTACAAATATAACGTCCTACATTGTTTTTTGCAATATTTTTTATTTCACTAAAAAGTATTAATTTTGGCTCGGATTTTGTTATATCTATTTCCGAATACTTATTTTGAAATTCTTAATGGGGTCGACTGGTTTTGACAGCGAGTGGAATTGATTAGTAAGCACGCCGAGCCAAGTATGGTAGGCTCGTAAATATCTGCTATACGAACATTAAACGGCGAAAATAATTACGCTTTAGCTGCTTAATCTGAATTATAGTAAGATTTGCCTAGTTCCGCCGAGGGCGGAAAGCTAGATTCTCCTCAAAAGCCTTGGTTTATGGCGTTTGGCTCAGGAGAACCGTAAAAGTAGACCTAGAAGTGGTAAAGCTTTAACCCCACTTTGACACTTGTAAAGCTAAGCTAAAAGTGACCGTTTTCAGTCTAGCTTTTAGTCGAAAATCCAAGTGAAAACTAAGCGTGTAGAAAGCTCTTCGATTGCTTGTTTGGACGAGAGTTCGATTCTCTCCGACTCCACAAAAAAGACAAAATACTAAAAAGTATTTTGTCTTTTTTTTTATATAATTCATAAATTGCTTTTCAAATATATCCCACAGTCATTAAAAAACATTCTTAGTTAAAAGTTTTAAAAAGTGTGTAGATACGGAACTAATTCATATAAACAACATTATGCATGTTTTGAATGTCGAAAAACATTTAAAAGGAGGTTACTCATTGATATTGACAGAGAGGTAGCATATTCCAAAACTATAGAATCTCAATCCTACAAATGTCCAGAGTGTGGCGGACTGACTGCAAATATGGGATTAGATTTCAAATCTCCCCAAAAAAAGACCTAAAGGCATGGAATCATGTAGAAAGACTATATGAAACCGGAATTACTTTTCATTCCTGCGGTTGTTCAGGTCCAGGCTATATTCCAAAAGACAAAGAAAGTTTAATTCAATTCTTAGAACAGGAAAAAGAAGTCTATATAAAGCACAGACGATTTTGGTCAAATAGAATTGAACCGGAAAATGAAAGTGAAAGAAATAAAGATCAGAATAAAAACTGTGAATTTCTTTTTAGCATTCCAAGTGAATTTAAAACAGGTACAAAAAAGAACCGAAAAGTTAATTTAGAAAAAGCTGTACAATATTGGGGTGAAAAAATTGAACTAATTGAACGTTATATTAAAAAAATCACTAATAATTATATAAATTAAAATTTTAATAGACAGACAATCTATTTTAAAAATTTTTTCCAGATTATTTCTTCACAATTTTTATTTCATCATCATATATAAACAGAATACATTATTTTTGCTATTCAAACCATTTCTTACAAAATAATAATTGCCAGACACTGCTACACATAACGACACACAAACGGCTAAAACATCCATAGCGGTTCTTCCGTTTGTTAATATGAGTAATGATATTGAAAACGAATATTTCAGCGACGGAATTACCGAAGAAATAATTAATGCCCTAACAAAGATCAATGGACTGAAAGTTATTGCCCGAACCTCTTCCTTTGCGCTTAAAGGCAAGAATATTGATGTCAGAGAAATAGGGAAACAATTAGGCGTTGTAACAATTTTAGAAGGAAGTGTTAGAAAGTCCGTTAATAAAGTGCGTATTACAGCTCAGCTGATCGATACCGTTGACGGTACTCATTTTTGGTCTAAAAACTTTGACAGCCAATTAAACGATATTTTTGAATTACAGGACGAAGTCAGTTTATTGATTGCTAATGAGATCCGAAACAATTTCGGGTATTTTGAGATTCAAGAACACTTGGTTAAAAACAGTACTACCAATGTAGATGCCTACGAACTGTTCTTAAAAGGTCGTTCACTTCAATTGCAATGGACGCCCGAATCTCTGAAAAAAGCAATTACATATTACGATAACGCTATTTCAAAAGACATTAATTACGCTAAAGCTTATTATGCCAATTTACAATGCTATGGTTTGCTCGTTACTTGGGGCTATATGCCGCAAGAAGAAGGAATGGAGAAGGCAATTACAAATTTCCTGAAGGCTAAAGCATTAGACACTCAATTGCCCGAATATCCGTTATCGTTTGTAGGCAGAAGCTTTTGGGGCGAATGGGATTTTAAATCTGCTTATCATTACATTAATGAAGTTTTGGCGATTAACCCCAATCATATAGATGGCTTAGAGGCTATGGCCGAATTATTCCTGGCTCATGGTTTTTTTAAAGAAGCTTTAGTATATGCAGACAAATTACTTGAAGTAGATCCTTTATCGGCTAATAATCATTATACGTACGCAAACATACACTATTACAAAAGAGATTTTGAAACGGCTTTACACCACATTTCAAGAGCCATAAACTTACGTCCGGATTTTGACTTGGCCTATCACAAAAAAGCACTTTGTTTAATTTCATTAAACAGAAAAGAAGAACTTACAAATACTTTTAAGAACAACCCTTTATGGGAAAAGATCCATTTGCTTTTTGATTGTGTCAACAGCGGTCGTAATGAATTACCACAGGACGTTTTAGCAAGCTTTACAGACAAGCCTTTGGAAAGAAATCAAATAACGCTCTTTGAACTTTTCATTCTTGCCAATACTCGGTATACAGCCTTAGCATTTGACATCTTAAGATCGTATATCGACCAGAAACGCGGACAGATCTTAAATTATAAATTTGAACCTTTATTAAAACCGCTACAGACTAACAAGGAGTTTTTTACACTCAATGTCAGCAATTTATCGTATGATGATATTACACTTCCTGTTTCCGGTAAAGAAACGTCGAAAGTAATTCTCAACGAACAGGAACAATCCCAACTTAAAGAAGAATTACTTTCTTATTTTGATCATGACAAGCCTTTTTTAGATCCGCAACTAAGCTTAAATACTGTTGCTGAAGCCTTACATACTTCTCCTAATAAATTATCTTATCTGATCAATGAAGTTATGGGAATGAACTTTAACGAGTTTGTCAATAAGAAACGATTAACACACTTTAAATCTATTGCACTTTTACCTGAAAATGAAAACATTACATTATTAGGTTTAGCGTATGACAGTGGTTTTAACTCTAAAAGTGTTTTTAATAATTTCTTTAAAAAAAATGAGAAGACCACTCCCAGCTCTTGGCTAAAAGCCAACAAAAGGTAATCTTTTCTTCTAAAAACGTCTTTCTGACCTCTCTCCTATTTAAAATCGTATGATAGTTTAAATACGTCCCGAATTATAATTCAGGACGATTCCCATACTATTGCATCGCAAATTTGCAGCGAAAAAATTCAATCTCTTCTTTAAGAGATCATTCATACTATTTATAAAAAATAAAGAACAATGTCATCATCAACAAAAAATCAATTATTAAAATTCGCATTCTTTCTTTTGTTCGCTCTCGGACCAAATACTACACAAGCTCAGGAACATGAAGAACCAAAGAAACCATTTAAGCGACACGCTATTAACTTTTGCCCTGCCGGAATGGCTTTCGGCATCTTTTCGGCTAACTATGAGTACTTAATTACGCCCAAAAACGGCATTGTTGTCCGATTGGATTATGAAGCCATCCCAAAAACCTATACTGCCGCAACGATTGAATCTAACGGTAAGGCATTTATTTTAAATTACAGAAGGCATTTTTCAGGAGAAATGAACTCTTTTTATGCAGGGGCTTACACGAGATATCGTTTATACAAAGGAGAAGGTGAAATCAATGCTCAGAAATTTGACTTTAAAATACCGGAAGTGACCATAGGATTAAATATCGGAAAAAGATGGGTTTGGAAAAACGGATTCAACCTAAATCTTGCTTTCGGTTACGGTATTTCCTTTAAAGATAAAAAAACATCCTTAAACAATATGGCTATAAACACGGCTGTTGATTCATGGGAAGACAGTTATGATTTTATCAACCCGTTTTTAGGTGAGTTTTCGATCGGTTATTCTTTTTAAAATAAAAAAACATGAAAAATCTATTTTTAATAGTCACAGGGATTCTTTTTTTAGGTTGTGAAAAAGACGATACTCCAACTACAATCACTACTGCAAATGATCTTACAACAGCATTAGAAGCGCTTTCTGTTCATACTCCGATCCCGGGGTTTACTGTTGCAACAGTGAAAAACGGTAGTATAACCTACCAAAATAGCTTTGGAAACAGAAATGAAGAACTGGAATTGCCCTATACTAACCAAACGCTTCAACCCATCGGTTCGATCAGTAAAACTTTTATTGCTGTTGCTGTTGTAAAATGTATTGAATTAGGTCTTTTTGATTTAGAAACACCGATAAACGATATTCTTCCTCAACCGATAAATAATCCTCTGAACACTAATTCAGAGATCCGGATCAAACATTTAGTACAACACTCCTCGGGATTAGTAGATAACCCGAATACTATTTTATCTACATATTACCTACTGCCGAATCAGGATTTAAGCACTGAAGGAGCTCAGTTATTGTTAGACGCTCAATTTGAAGTCAGAAGTCCCAGAACATTACAAGCCTTAATTGAGGATTATTACTATCCCTCCGGAAATTTATACCAACTGAATAATTTTACCTCAAATCCTCCGGGAACCGCTTATTCTTATTCGAATATAGCCTCCTCTTTAACAGCCTATCTCATTGAACTTAGATCACAAATGCCGTATAGAGAATTTGTGCAAACATATATTTTAGAACCTTTAGCAATGGATCAAACCGGCTTTGAATATCATCTTGGGGATCCGGGTTATGCGTATTCAAATGTATACTTTGAAAAAAATATCCCGTTTCCGTTCTACAGTTGTGATTCATATCCTGATGGTTTTATGAAAACTAATAATGATGATTTATCAAAGTTTTTAGAAGATATGATAAAAGGAAATATGGGAATTTCAAACACCTTATTTGCCCCCAATTATTATCAAATGCTTTTTACTGAAACCGCCTTTAATCATAGTATTTTCTGGATACTTAACGGCAATACGATAGAACATTCCGGCGGAGACCCGGGAATAAGTTGTAATTTGGCTTTTGATAGCGTTAAGAACCAAGGCTATTTTATTTTAACTAATTACGATGTTTCAACAGCAGAGCATCAGGCTGTATTTCAAAATTTTATCCAGAATGTGGAAAGTAAACTAAATCAATTTTTAAATTTATAATGACGTCATTTTTAAAAAAGTATAAAACCGCTGACACATTAGCAAAAACGGTTTCAGGTACTTCATACACTAAAAGTTCAGTAAAAAAGAAACTGATCCTTTTTCTTGTATTTCTATCGGTTAGTCTAAACTTATATAGTCAAGAAATTGACACGATACAAGTAATCGAAATCGGAAAAATAAAACAATCTGTCAATATAAAAGGAAACAAAAACAACCCTATCTTGCTATACCTACATGGCGGCCCCGGAGCCGCTTCTTCCCGACACAGAGATCAGATCACTAACCTATTAGAGCAAGATTATCTTGTTGTTCATTGGGATCAGAGAGAATCCGGGAACACCCGAAAATTAAACACTTCTGACACATTGCCTACTCTTTCGATCATGAAACAAGATGCAGAAGAGGTTTTAATGTTTCTCTTGAAAGAATTTGATAAAAAAAACATACTAATAGTCGCTAATTCATGGGGAACGGTATTAGGTTTTCACTTGGCTGAAACTTACCCGGACAAGATTCAGGCATTAATAGCCATAAGTCCTTTAGTAGATCTTAACAAAAGTCAGAAACTGGTACAAAGAAAACTTCTGAACTATTATAAAAAGAAAGGCAACATAACAGCTATTAATGAACTTAAATCGATTAGTATTCCTTATGAAAGCATTGAAGATATGGCGATTCAATTCAAATGGATTACTGATTTTAAAGGAGAAAAAATGTCTGACGAAGACTTTCAAAGTTATTATAGTTATTTCAAAGATTGGGGACAAAAATGGATGCCTCTTTACAAAGAGCTTTATCAAATAAAGCTATTAAAACAATTGCCCGTCTTACATTGTCCGACCTATATTTTTATTGGTAACCAAGACCTAACAACAAGCTTTGAATTCACCGAAAAATTTTACAACAAACTTAAAGCTCCCCAAAAAGAATTGTATTGGTTTGAAGGCATCGGACATCAAATACCGATGTATGAACCTCAAAAAATGCAAAACGTAATAAAAGATATTCTTATGCAACAAAAACTATAAATGATAATTTAAACTTAACCCGAAAATAATTTATAAAACTATAGTTTTGCAAATGACTATGCTTTTTTAGTTTTTAAAGCAATTAAATACATGATTATGAAATACATAAAATATTTTTTTAGAACAATAGCAGGACTAATTTTAATCCTGCTTCTCACCTGCATCATCGCTTTTATAGTCGATTCATACCAAACCCGTTATTTAAATATTACTGACGAAAATCTTCTCACAGAAAACAGCTACCTGATCAAAGATGTTAACGTTATTCCTATGACAAAAGATACGGTAGTACTACACCAAAACGTACTGATACGAGATGGTAAAATTGAATCGATCTCAGGGGACATTCCTGAAATAGACGTTACCGTAATTGAAGGAAAAGGAAAGTTCTTATCTCCCGGACTGATAGACGCGCATGTCCATGTTTGGGATAAGCAGGAATTTGGCTTGTATCTGGCTAATGGAGTTACTGCTGTAAGAAATGCGTGGGGTATGCCTTTTCATTTACGTTTCAAGAAAGATACTAATCATGATAAATTATTGGCTCCCCTATTCATCACAACAACACCAAAATTAACCGGCGCGCAAAATGCCGAATTTGATCAATTAGGTGTAAAAAATGCCAAACATGCTGAAGAGCTCTTACACCATTTTCATGAGCAAGGCTATGATTTGGTTAAAACTTATGCAGGTGTTCCTGAAGACATTTTTGATGCTATTCTTCGGGAATCAGAAAAAAACGATATGCCGGTTGTAGCCCATCCTAGTTTTGAAGTCCCTTACGAATACCATTTTAAACAAGCCATACAAAGTATTGAACATACCGAAGATATTGTCCAGAATGCTTTGCAATACAAATTGGATAGTCTGGCATTACAAAAAGTCGTTCAGGATTATGTTGATGCAAAAATGGCACATACGCCTACATTGACAATTTATCAGAATATAATAGATATTATTGAAAACGAAGAATTAATCAAAACTACAAAAGGCGGTGAATATATGAATCCGACACTGATGAGTTTAGGTTCTGTTAATGACTATAACCGATGGACAAGCGAACAATACTATAACCCCGAAACCTTAGCAAATATTAAAAAGCAACACCGGTTTCATTTATACATCGTAAAACAGCTTCATGACTCCGGAGTAAAATTATTATGTGGAACAGATGCCGGAATCGTATTCAATCAACCGGGATTTGCAATACATGAGGAATTAGGATATTTTATTGAAGCCGGATTATCTCCTTACGAAGCCCTTAAGACAGCTACCGTAAATCCTTCAACAGAAATAAAACTATTCAATGAATCGGGAACTGTTGAAAAAGGTAAAATTGCCAATTTAATTCTGACCGATTCCAATCCTTTAGACAATATTTCAATATTGAAAAACCCGAAAGCCGTTTTTATAAAAGGAAGATATTTAGAAGCTGATAGGCTTAATGAGTTCAAAGAAAAAGCAAAAAACAGAAAAACGGGATTGGTAACCTTGTTGCGCTTTGCTGAAAGTTTAATCGAAAACTATCTGTAAAACGTTTGGTATTCCTCAAAATTATACCTTTTAAAAAAGATAATCAGAATGGTTTACTGTTCTCTTTGTAATTTCCGGTAATATTTAAACATGATAGAAAGGAGAAAATGAAAAAAACTAAACTCAACGACTTTCCTACAACTGTTGAAGGAACAAAAGTTATATTGGAAAAATTAAGACTGGAAAATTCAGATGATTATTTCGAACTATATAAAGACAGAATAGAACATCAGATTTTTGAGGAATCTATATTTTTATTCCATGAAAACCATGAAGAGTTCACTCAAAGAATCTTGTCTTTATGCCATATCGTATACGTTATTAAATTAAAAGTAGATCCGAATATCCTAATCGGTGATTGTGCTCTGCATCAATGTAACGAAGAACAGAGTGAAATCTTTATCGGAGGAACAATACATTCTAATTACAAAGGAAAAGGCTACATGAAAGAAACCTTTTCCTTAGTGATTAACCTTCTGAAACAAAATCATTTTCAAACATTAATGAGCGAAACTTCCGTTTACAACACAAGTGCTATTCATTTTATAAACAAAATGGGCTTTAAACTGAAAAAAGATTCTGATGCTAAACTCCTCTATGAAAAAAACTTAAGCTAAATTGCTATTTTATAGCATCTTCTAATTCATTTCTTCTGCAAAAAAGAGTCTGCTCCATACCTATTATAATGAAATAATCTTCTTTAGTCTGTTCCAAAAACGATCATTCCGTAATTTATTTACTATTCTATCATATTTTTACTATATTTTAATATAATCAACTTAAGTTTCCAAAGTACTCAATCATATGCATTATAACATTCATATATGGGAATAAGTCCATATCTTTCTCAGAAGAAAATGGAGTTTTGAATAAAAGTTTTAAAAATACTATTGATCTTACAACCTAAATACTCAAAAAAATTCAACATTATAAAATTTTGAAATAATTTATTTATAAATTTGAGCGACAAAACGTTCTTAAAAATCCTAAAAAAAGTCCGGTTTTTAGCTTCAAAAAAAGACGAAAATTGCCAAATTGTGCATTTTTTAAACTTAAACAAAGTTTTAAAACCCCAGTTTTTACTGCTTATAAAAGTATTTTGACTACTATCCTTTCGGAAGCCTTATACCGGATAGACACGCATCAAGCGCTGCCTATCGTTACGGATTCCAAGGACAAGAAAAAGATGATGAAGTTAAAGGGGAAGGGAATAGCTTAAATTACAAGTTTAGAATGCACGACCCTAGAGTGGGAAGGTTCTTTGCAGTTGACCCATTGACTAAAGAATACCCTCATTATACACCATATTCATTTAGCGGTAATAAAGTTATTGCTTATGTCGAGTTAGAAGGGTTAGAAGAACAAGGAATTGAAGCCAGATTAGATATGAATTTAGCATTTAAATTATCAAGTAATGATGCTACTACAGAAGAAATACTAGATGTTTATGATCAAATTCACAATAGAGGTAATAGAGAACTTAATTCAGCAATGTTTAAATTACCATTTTACAATAATGAAACAGCATTAAATTTGATAGATCATTATTCGTTTGGTAAAGGTGAAAAATATACTCTTAATAGGGACGAAATGTTGGAAGTGTTTCCTCGTTATGAGAAAAATGTTAAATTAGGCTTTTTTGACTTTGCATCACAAGGAGAAATTAAGAAAGGTGAAGAAAAAGACTTCACAAAGCCTTTTGAAACTTATTCAGGAACATCGGGAACTTTAGGAAATACTACTGTTGTTCTTGTTGGTAAAATTTCGATAAATGAAAAAACGAATAAAAAGCAATTTATAGGAAAAGTAATTTTTAACGATGTGTATGATTTTAATCCAGGAGATAGACCCTTTTTCGCAGAAATGCAGACACGTATAGCTAATGTTTTCCTTGCAGGAAACCCTTTTGTTATTGAAGGTAGTTTAGATGTAATACAACAAGAAGGAGGTGAATTATATTTAAATGATGGTAATAATTTCATAGATCCTTCAAGAACTTCAAAACCAAATAATGGTGAAGATCATCAATAATATTTTTTAATTTAACATATAATGAAATTTAAAGCTATTGTACTTATTTTTTTTATATTTTTATTGACAAGTTGTTCAAATAATGATAAAAAAGGAGATTTTGAAAACTATCTTAAAATAAGTATTCCTAATAAAGTTGATGTTATAAAGTATGATTCTAATAATACTCTTCAAGACTATTCTACTAGTTTTTTGTATAAATTGAATGATATAGAAAGAGAAAAGATTGCATATCATATTTATAATAATTTAGGCGATTCATTGCAAAAAGATTGTTGGAAGAAATATGGCGAATATTATTCGTATGAGATTTCTGACTCTACAATGATGAGTGGGTATTATTTGAAAGCTGTATTAATAAATAACAGTCTAAATACATTGATAATAAAAGAGGTTAAATGGAAATAGGGTAATGTTTCGCCCGCTACTGCGAAATCCTTTCGCGTACCACTAAATAAAACCAAGAGCGTTACAACTCGTGATAATCGCGACAAAAGTATTTCAAAGTTGGAGCAAGTATTGTAAATCAAGCGTATAACATTTTAAAAGGTTTTAATCTTTATTTTTATCAAAAAAGATTATGAGTTATAAATAAAGCAATAAACAGAGTACCAAAAAATGGTATTCTGTTTTTTATTAGTCAAAATAGATTTCGTTTACTATATTAACTATTGATATTAAATTACAATAATAAAAATAATGTAGTATAAACCAAGACATAAAACAAATTTTAAAATTTAAGCATTTCAAAAACAGCATTTAATATAAAAACTAAATGCTTTAAATTAATAATTTATTATATTGATAATTTGCAGGAATAAGTTTAGTAATTGACTATAAAAAACATAGAAAAATCAATAAAAATACATTTGTTAAAAATCTGTATTATTTTTTATATGTATTTCCTTAAAGTTTGTATTTTTGTTGCGGTACCAAAACAAAATTACTTATGAAGTTTAAATATTTACGCACTTTATATAAGCGATCCAAAAAAGCTTATGTAAAAGCTTACTCTTTGACAGAGATCTTAATTGTGTTATGTATTATCGGAATACTATTATTAATGGTATTGCCTAACCAAACTTCAGTAATCAGTCAGGCTAAAGCAATTGAAGCCCAAGCCATGTTAAATCAGGTATATGGTTTAGAGAAAAGTTATTTTTATCGTTTTTCAAAATATTCTAACAACTTAGAAGAAATAGGTTTTGAACAAGAACTTACTGTTGAAGACGGTGGTCAGGCAGTATACCGCATTGAGATCGTTGAAGCGACTAACAACTCCTTTTTAGCTCGTGCAACTTCTGTTTCAGATCTAGATGGAGACGGTGCCTATAATACTTGGGAAATAAACGATAAAAAAGCATTAAAAGAAGTCGTAAAAGAATGATGCCTTTTCTTTTTATCGCTTTTGTGATCAGTCTTTTATTTATTTT
The DNA here is from genome assembly GCF_003148385.1 of Flavobacterium sediminis. Taxonomy (NCBI): domain Bacteria; kingdom Pseudomonadati; phylum Bacteroidota; class Flavobacteriia; order Flavobacteriales; family Flavobacteriaceae; genus Flavobacterium; species Flavobacterium sediminis. The sequence goes on from NZ_CP029463.1 coordinate 3,413,220, forward strand.
CTGGCAAGATGTAAAGTTTCGTCATATTCATATCGTATTGCCCGTTATTACTTTTATCAGTGCTTATTTTTTATCAGGTTGGCATTTCAAAATTTTAAAAATAACAGTTATCAATTTATTATTTTTGGTAGTAACTCTTGGTGTTTTGGTTCTGTATATGAGTGGTAAAAAAAAGCAATTACTTAACCCGTTTACTAATTATTTCGGATTGGGTGATTTATTATTCTACATAGCGATTACACCGTTGTTTCTATTACATCAATACATTCTTTTTTTTGTGTTATCAATGATTTTTGCTATCGTAGCACAAAAAATTTTTCGAAAATATATTCAACATAATTCAGTGCCGTTAGCCGGACTTTCAGCATTGTTACTTCTTATCTTTGTGATCAAAGATATAATGATCCCTTATCAGAAAATCACTTTAATTCGTTGGTAAAAATGGAAGAGATCATTGTTCATAGCGAAAATTTACACATCATTTCAGCGGATTTGGCTAACTATTACAAAATAGTTCCTCAAACTGTGACAGATAGTGAAGTGTCATTCTTTTGTTGGGAACAAAACGCAACTCATGAAATTCAGGAAGAATTAGAGTTATTAGTCGGTAAAAATATTCGGTTAGTGCCAACTACTGAAGAGCAGGTCAATAAAGCATTATCAATTTATTATCGAAAAGAACGAATCGAAAATTCCAATAAGACACTATCAGTTACCACCGGAGATTTCTTGGAAAATTTATTATCAGAGGCTAAGAGTCTAAAAAGTAGTGATATTCATTGCGAAGTATATGAAAGTTCTGCCCGAATTCGTTTTAGGATTGATGGTCAATTAATTGAACGTTACAAAATAGAACAAGATAATTATCTGGAATTGGTCAATAAGATCAAAATACGCTCAAAGTTGAATATTACCGAAAAGCGCTTGCCGCAAGACGGAAGGATCACAACAGGCAGTTTTGATGTCCGCGTTTCTATTTTACCGACATTATACGGTGAAAAGATTGTAATGCGTTTGTTAGGTCAGGACGCATCCAATATTGATCTTACCTCCTTAGGTTTTCAAAAAGAGGAATTAGAAAAATATCTGGAAGCTGTTAAAAAACCTAATGGTATTATTTTGATTAGCGGACCAACCGGTTCCGGTAAGACCACAACTTTATATGCTACTTTACGTTTGTTGAATAATAGCAAAAGTAATATTGTAACTGTTGAAGATCCTATTGAATATACTTTAAAAGGAATTAATCAGGTTCAGCTAAAAGAAGATATCGGATTGACCTTTGCCGCTGCGTTACGATCATTTTTACGTCAGGATCCGGATGTTATCATGCTGGGAGAAATTCGGGATTCAGAAACCGCATTAATGGCTATCAGAGCTTCCTTGACCGGGCATTTAGTATTGTCTACGATACATACGAATTCAGCGGTAGGAACAGTATCCCGTTTGATTGATATGGGCGTACCTCCTTATCTGATTGCCGAAACTCTAAATTTGTCTGTTGCACAACGACTGGTTCGTAAACTTTGTCAGCATTGTAAGGAAGAAACTCATTTTGATTGTAAAGATTTTCCGGAAAGTTTTAAAATCCCGTATGAAGTTGACAGCTTATATAAGCCAAAAGGATGTAATGAATGCTATCATACCGGATATAAAGGCCGTACAGCTATTTATGATGTAATTCCTATAAATTTGCCGATTGCTAATGCTATAAAAAATAATACGATTACCTCTTATTTCGAAGAAGATGAAAATTATAAATCGCTTCCGGATAAAGCTTTTGATGTACTAACTAAGGGGGAAACATCGTTAGATGAAATATACTCAATACTGCTAAACGTATAAGAAATGTTAAAAAAACTTACAACTATCATTGCCCTTTGTTTATTCTCCAATGCCATTTTTGCACAGGAAGATATTACTTTATTAGGACAGAAGTTTGATGAATTTGCGAAGATCAAGCCTAGTATAAACGAAGTGGTAAAAATTGATGTATCCGGGTTGTCACTTTACGATTTAATCATGGCAATTGCAGAAGAACATCAATTGAATGTAAGTGTCGATAGTGATCTGAACATCCCTGTAGTCAATACTTTTCATGATGTAACGGTTAAAGATGCCTTTTTGTTCTTAACTCAAAAATACGACCTTGAAGTCGGATTTATGAGTAATATTTTGACCTTCAAAAAGCGAAAAGAAGTAAAAGTCATTGTTAAAAAAGAGCCAAAACCGATTGATGTCAGCTATAATCCTCAAAATGATTTTTTATCGGTTAAACTTCAAAACGATTCATTACCTTCTGTTGCGCAAGCAATTATTGATCGTTCCGGAAAAAATATTGTTCTGGCACCGGATATCAAAACACTGAAAGTATCTTCCTATATTTTAAATCGTCCGTTCGATCAGGTTATAGAAATGATGGCAAAATCAAATGATTTAATTGCAACTAAAGACGATAACGGATTTTATTATTTAGAAAAAAATACCGAACCGAAAGAAAGCAATCCGACTGTTTCAGGCGGAAGAAATAACTCCAGATCAAGACAAAGATCAGAGTCTCCCGATGGAGAAGGCTTTTATGACATAACAGTTGATGACAAAGGCTTTTTAGATGTTAAAGCAAATCAGGCCGATGCAACGGGCTTATTAATTGAAGCTGCTGAAAAACTGAATATCAATTACTTTATCTATGATATGCCTAAAGACGAAAAAACGTCTTTAATGGTTTCAAAAATAACATTTGATGAATTATTAGAACACGTTTTTAAAGGAAAAAAATTTACCTTTAGAAAACAGGATGATTTTTATTTGATTGGAGAGCAATCCACACAAGGATTGCGTTCAACAGAAATGATCCAATTAGAGAATCGTTCCATTGAGTCTGTATTACAATCGCTTCCGAAAGTGTTTTCTGAAAAAGTTGAAATTAAAGAATTTGTGGAATTGAATGCTTTGATCGTATCTGGTTCAAGAACTGCAATTGAGGAAATGAAATTATACCTCAAACAAATTGATAAAGTAGTTCCCTTAGTTCAGATTGAAGTAATTATTGTTCAGTATAACAAATCATACGAAATACAAACCGGTTTAAAGGCCGGCCTGGATAAGATCAATCAAACTACAACAAGCGGGGTCCTATTTCCTTCAACAGATATGACATTAAACAGCTCATCTGTTAATAATCTGATAGATGCCTTTAACGGAATAGGTTTTATTAAATTAGGAAAAGTAACCGATGCGTTCTATCTTAACCTTCAGTTGTTAGAGAATAATTCCATTATTAAGATAGAATCTACTCCCAAAATAGCAACTTTAAGCGGACATGAAGCGAATTTGTCTATCGGTGAAACTAGCTATTATTTTGAGCAAACGAACCGACTATTGACCAGTAATGTAGGAACAGGTGGTGATGTACTACAATCGGGTACATGGAAATCTACCGATGCTAATTTAAGTGTTAAAATAAAACCGTTTGTTTCTACTGACGAAAATGTCACACTAAATATTAATGTTGAAAAGAGCTCCTTCCTAGCAAGAGCCGGAGAAAATGCACCGCCGGGGAAAACATCTCAAAAATTTGAATCCTTAGTCAGAGTAAAGAATAATGAGATGGTATTGTTAGGAGGTTTAGATGAATTAAAAAAAGAAGATACCGGTACCGGAGTACCGCTTATTTCAAGAATTCCTGTTTTGAAATGGTTCTTTAGCAGTAAAGTGAAATCAAAAGGAAAATCGAAATTACACATCTTCATAAAACCTACTATCGTATATTAATGTTACCTTTTTTGTCTAAAATAATAGCGATTGATCGTATTCAAATTGTGGGAATCTGTCAGGATACCGACAAAGAGAAGTATACTGTTTTATCATTAAAAAAAGACAAAAACGAATTAAAAATAGTCAATTCGGCAACAACGGAAACAAAAAACGAATTGCTATCGATCGTAGATACTAAGCTCCCTGTGATCCTTGTTGTTGACGGAAAAGGGGTCCTGAATAAAAAGATCGATTTTTCGAATGAAACAGATTTGGCCTGGCAGAAAAATATTGATTATAATTCTATTTATCATACCAGTTATAAAACAGATCAGGCACTATTCATATCTTTTTGCAGAAAAAATATTGTAGAAGAATGGATTTCCTATTTACAAACGGCTAAGATTGCCTTGATCGATTTTTATATCGGGAATTTCCCAACGGTTTTACTTGCTGAACAGATCAATCAGACTGTAATATTAGCTAATGAAACTGAACTGGAATTTGAGAATAATCTATTGATCGGTTTTAAAAAGCAATTGGAATCCCAAAACAAGAATTATCATTTAGGAGATAACACGTTAAGCAATTACCTTTTGCCTTTATATGCAGTCGGAATTCAATTTTTTATCAATACTGAAAGCATTTCAAAATCGGAATTTGAAACCAATGCCGGAGAAGAGCAGATCTATAAAAAAATATTTTCAGCTATAGGAATAACCATGTTGGTTGGTTTTCTGGTTGCTTTGACAGCAAGTTATTTCGGGATCCAATATTATTCTTCAAAAAATGCCGAATTGAATATACAGAATGTTTATTCTAACAAAGTTTATCAACAGATTCTGGAGCTCGAAAAACAAAAAAAGGATAAAGAAGGAATCATACGAGATGTAGGATTGTTATCGGATAAATTTTTAAGCTTTTATTCTTATGAATTAGCAGCCTCAGTCCCTTCATCAATAGCGTTAACCGATATTGATGTGTATCCGGTTGTAAAAGAAGTAAAAAATAAAGAAAAGGTTGAGATCGAGGCAAAAACGATAATAGTCAAAGGAGTAACAGTTGATGAAGACGATTTTAATGATTGGTTGAGAACCATTAAAAAATTAGAATGGTTACAAAAATTTGAGATTGAAGCTTTAAAAAAAGACAAAAGAAATAATACACAATTTACAATTGCTATTTGGGTTAAATAATGTTTGAACAGTATACTTATAAACAGAAAACACTTGCTTTACTTATCATTTTTATAATGTTAGGAGTAACTGCTTATAAGCGTTCTTTCAAGAATTTAATAACAACGTATAAAGAGAATAAAGAATTGACAACACTTTCGGAAGAAATCAAGAAAAAATCCGTTAGTTTAGAAAAGCTATCAAAAGAAATTGCCCAATATGATAATTATTTGGGAACTCAAAATATTGCCAGTGATGTAGTACAGCAAGAGATCGTTAATTTTGCCACCCATCACGACGGAATTTCAATCAATAGTATGCAAAGTATCCATACCTTTGAAGGAGATGATTACAGAGCGTATACCCATCAGTTAGACGTAACTGGTGATCTTAATAAATTATTGCAATTAGTATATGATTTTGAAACGAAATTTAACTTATCAAGAGTAGTCAGTACTCATTTTTACAAAGTAAAAAAGAGTAACACTACAGAACAGTTGCATGTTAGAGTTTTGTTTCAGAATTATGAAATGAAAAAATAAAAAAATAAAATATGAAGACTTCTTACTTGTTTTTAATGTTAGGCCTATTATCATTCATATCATGTGATGATATATTAGAGGAAGATATCTCAAATGATATAGTGCAAACGACTTACCCGTCAGAAGGAGATGTTATTGAGAGTAACGTGGTGACTTTTCAATGGAATGAATTAGACGGAGCCGATGATTACAGAGTACAGATCTACGATCTGTATCAAATAAAAGTATATGATACACTTGTAAGTGCTGTTAATGTTTCTTTACCAATGGCTGAAGGCGGATACCAATGGCGTGTAAGAGGTGAAAATTCAGCGTATGAGTCTACCTATTCTTTTCCTGTATATTTTGAAGTAAATGAATCTTTTGACTTAACTGACCAACAAGTGATCTTATCAAGTCCGGTTACTAATTTTGTAACCAATTCCACTACGTTTACATTGGCTTGGGATGAGTTACCCGTTGCTGATTATTACAAATTAGAGATTGTAAATAATTCAACAGGAGGCACAATTGTATACCAACAGGATAATATAACGACAACCAGTGTAACCCTGAACAATACGATTATTTCTCAAGACGGGAGCTATACTTGGAAAGTAAAAGCAATCAATAGCATTTCCGAAACGTCGACCTATACTTCACGAACTTTCTCAATTGATACGGTGAACCCGAACCAACCACAAAACAGTTTACCGGCCAACAGTTCAACACAGACAGTTAATCAGACCATTAGTTTTAGTTGGACCATACCTGCTGATTCCGGAACAATCCAGTCAGCCATATCATACGTTATTGAAATTGCTTCAGACAGTGCCTTTACCAATATTTTGCAATCATCTAATGTAAGCGGTACAACTTTTTCACAAAGTTTTACATCAACAGGGGATTATTATTGGAGAGTTACAGCAAAAGACGCAGCCGGAAATACAGGAACACCAAGTAGTTATTTCACATTTACAGTAAACTAAAATGACGAAGAAACATATTAATATAGTACTGATAGCAGTTGTAGTAGCATTATGGGGCACCGTACTGTATAAATATGTCAATCGTTTTTTTGCAAATAATGATATAGCTTATACTCCTGAGGAGTTTTCCGCTCCGGTAATCACTCAAATTAAAAAAGATACGTTCAATTTACAACCGCTTATCAGAGACCCTTTTTTAGGTAAGATACTAACCAAAAAAGAAGATCATCCTAGTCCCAGGATCATTGTACAACCTTCTATTCCTAAAAGAAGCGTTGAGCCTAAGGTTACAAAACCCTTCCCAGTCGTTAAATATTTTGGCTACATTAAATCACAAGATAAAAGTGAGGAATTGATATTACTAAAAATAAATAATCGCTTAGAACGCGTTAGATTGAATAGTGATATTGAGGGCTTATTGGTTAAAGAGATTTATAAAGACTCCGTTATTGTTTCTTTTGGTAAAGAAATCAGAAGTTTTAAAAGGGGATAACTAAAAAGCTTAGTATGAAATACTAAGCTTTTTAGTTATAGGGGTTTCTATTATAATTTATTTTTATTAATAGGCAGCGTTTTAATCTTTCAATTTATTATTAAACCATATTTTTCTTTTAATAAAATAAAAACTTTTGTTGGAACTATTATAGTCGAATTAATAATGCCTTCATTTCTATTGAACTCTAAATTAATCTTTACTTTTTCAGCATTATAATTCTCTAAAAAAATAAAATTTAAATTATCATTAAGTGATTTTATATTAGCTATTTTCCAACAATCAACAAACCTATCATAATCCTCTTTCAATAAATAACAACCTAATTTTAAAAGGTTAACACTTGTTATATTCTCTTTATTAATATCCTTTGCTTTTAGTGCTAAGTCCAAATAATTTAATGCCCTCTCATATTGTTCATCTTTTAATAAAATAATAGCTTTTATATAATAAGGGTTAAAATTATCCGGATTAAGTTCTAATTTTTTATTTAAAAAAAAATTACCATTAGCTATATCATTACAAAAAAATAATGATGTATATAATCCGTCTAAAACTATACTTTCATTTTTTTTATCACATGCTATAAGTTTATGGCTATTCTCAATTACTTTTTCATACATTTTATTTTCAAATTCATATTGTAAAATTTTTATAAAATACTCTAAATCACATTCAGTCAATTCAATTATTCTATTATAATCATCATATGCCTTAGATCTGTTTTCCAATGACTCATATAGCATGGCTCTACTTGCTAAGTGTTCTGGTTTGTATTCTAATTCTATTATTTTATCTTCAATCTTTAAAGCTGCTTCTATATCATTTTCATTATAATAATAACTCACTAAATATGTTAGTAACAAGATATTATCTTTATTGTTTTCTAGCCCTTAATTAATTCAGCTTTAGCTTCCTTATTGCCTTTGAAAGAATATAAAATTTTTGCTAAATCAATTATCGCATTTATATCTTTTGGTTCTATTCTTATTGCTTCTCTGTAATAATAGACCGATTTATCATATTCTTTTATGTTGTAATATCTTTGCCCTAATCGTATTAACATTTCAGGTGCTTTAAATTTTTTATCATCAACATATTTTCTTAATATTTCAGTTGCCATCTCAGGTTCTTGAATACAATCCGAAAGATCACAAAAATAAGATACTATTTCATCATCTAATTTATTATTAGATTGCATAAGCTTTTTTAGCGTTTCAAATGCATCTAAGCATTTAGAACTATAATATTGTATTTTAATTTTTTGCAATAAATAATTCCGGTTTAAGCTATCTATCTCTAATGCTTTATCAATTTCAATTAACGCTTCTTTAAATTTTTTTCTCTCGGCAAATGATTTAGAGTTATCAAAATGTACTTTTGAATCATGCTGAGCAAAAAAGTTATTACTAGTTAAACAAAATGTTAATAATATTAATATAACCTTTTTCATAATTAGTCTAATAATTTCTTTATTATGTTAAAAGCACTTTTAACATTTGAAGCTGACACTTTTCCTTTAGTTTTAGATGCTTCTTTAATTTGTTTATTGAGTTTTTGCTCTAAAGGTGTTTTTTTCTGTTCTTCAAGCTTATCATTCTTTTCTTTTTCTTGATTTATCAACTCTTGGGTTTTCTCATCATTTGTTTCGCCTGAAAATATATTTTTCTTTATTGTTACCTTATCTCCTAATCCGTTATCCAATTGATAAGTAAATGAACCGCCTAAATTTAAAGTTAAATTTGATTGCGGTTTTAAATCAGCCACATTATTTTCAATAAGTGTAGGAGAGAAACTGGATATCGGTGTTGCCCCATTAATTTCTGTAGGAACTGTATTTAAGCCAGTTTCAAGCTTTTGATTAACAATTCCTAAGGTCATTCTTCTACTGAAAAAATTATAACCAATACCTAAACCTACATTGCTAATTGTTCCTTCTGAATTTCCAGAATTATAATACTTATCCAAAGGACTAAAATTATTAATTGAAAATCTAATAGGATTAAGAGCCCCTATATTTCCGCTAAAATCTATTCTATTTTCATTTGCTGTTATTGAATATGAAATTTTTGGAACATATGCAAAATTTGTAACCATACTTCCATTATTATTCATAATATTAACAGCTAAACCATGTTTATCATTCGTAAAAGCTGTGTAAACACTTGCTTTTATTTTTATATTATTACTAAATGATAAAGTTACTTTAAATCCATAATCCACATTTATATTATCAAATTCTAAACCTTCAAATTCTATACCATGTATTACTTTATTTTCACTAAAAGCATAAGGTGAATTCCATGGAAATTGCCCTGATAAAGGATCAACAGCAAAAAACCTACCCACACGTGGGTCGTGCATACGGAAAGTAAAATTATAACTATTCCCTTCCCCTTTAACTTCATCATCTTTTTCTTGTCCTTGGAATCCGTAACGATAGGCAGCGCTTGATGCGTGTCTATCCGGTATAAGGCTTCCGAAAGGATAGTAGTCAAAATACTTTTATAAGCAGTAAAAACTGGGGTTTTAAAACTTTGTTTAAGTTTAAAAAATGCACAATTTGGCAATTTTCGTCTTTTTTTGAAGCTAAAAACCGGACTTTTTTTAGGATTTTTAAGAACGTTTTGTCGTTCAAATCTACAAAAAAATAACAATAAAAAATGTATTTTTGGCGAAACTTGAATACATGAAAAAAACACAACCTTTTATCCCTTTGTTTAAGCAATTTATTCGAGATTCTGAAACGGGTAAGCGGTTAAAGAAAAATGGTGAGCGTATAACTTCCAGAAGCATTGAAAATTATAGCTATGTTCTTAAAAATTTAATTCGGTTCTCAACAGATACTAATTTTGAACTTCGCGTTTGCAGTATTTTACGGTTAACCAAAAGAGAATTACAATCTGAAAAGAATTATTGGAAAAAATTTTATAAGAACTTTACCGAATACATGTATAAAAAAGGCTGCTTTGACAATTATGTTGGAGCCAATATAAAAGTTATTCGGGTCTTTTTTAATTATTTAAAAGAAGAAAAAGATATTTATACAGGAGATTTTCACAAACAATTTTATGTCAGAAAAGAACAGATCGACATTTTAGTTTTGTCCCCCGAACAATTGAAGTTCTTAATTCATGATAAAGCGTTTGATCGTAAGCTGGTTTCTACACAAAGAAAGATAAAAGATATTTTTGTTTTTGGGTGTACCACCGGATTGCGGTTCTCAGACATCTTTTTACTTAAAAATAAAAATTTTGAAAAAAATGACGGAGAGTGGTATTTGAAATTAAAGTCTAAAAAGACAAAAACCTATAGTTACATCAAATTGCCGGGGTATGCTGTTGATATTTACAAAAAATATCGTCCAACAAGTGAAAGGATTACAATATTCGGAGAAAAGAATTTGTCTAACTTTAACCGTTCTCTAAAACGAATAGGTGAAATGGCAGGTTTTACAGATACTGTTGAAGTTTCCAGAGAAAAACAAGGAAAAGCAAAAAAAGTAACAGCTAAGAAAGATAAAGAACGTTTTTGTGATAATATGAGTTCTCATATGATGCGTAGAACTGCGATTACAACCTTATTAATTTTAGGAATGCCTGAGCATTTAGTTCGTAAAATCAGCGGACATAGCCATGCCAGTAGTTCTTTTAATCGTTATGTTCATTACGCACAGGCTTATATTGATAAGGAAATAACTAAAGTTCACAATAAACTGGAAGTTTACGAACAAAATATCTCATAATTATCAGTTCTGTTTTACAAAAAAAGTTAACTTGCACATGTTTTCAATCTGTTTAAAATGAAAAAAATATTTTCTATTTGCTTACTGGGGATCTTCTTATTTTCATTCACGGATCCTTATACTATTAAGAGAATATCCGATCAATATTTTCGTTATGAGTTTTATACTACCGATAAAGAGGTTAATATTAAACATAACAGGGATTATTATTGGTTTAAAGGAGGGTTGATCCATAAAGCAGAAGGAGGAACTTCAGGACAATTATTGGATGGCGAATTCAAAAAATATTACCATAGTAACCAATTGGCCGAACAAGGATTTTTTAAAAGAGGGTTAAAAATAGGACTATGGAAAACCTGGTTTGAAGACGGTACAACTGAAAGCACTCAGGAATATAACAGTGGACAAAGAGACGGACAATATTATAGCTATAGTTCTACCGGGAAAATGCTTGAAAAAGGATATTATGTTTCCGGAAAAAAGCATGGTAGTTGGATCAATTATATAACTCAGGACACTGTTCAGTATAAAAAAGGAGAAATCTTTATTCCAAAACCGAAATTAACAAAAGAAGAAAAGGCTGCTGCTAAAGAGCAAAAGAAAAAAGAGCGAGAACTCAAAAAGCAGGAAAAAGAAACCAAGAACGCTTCAAAAACTAAAATAACGCCAAAAGAGACAAAGAAAGCAAAATCAAAAAAGGAAACTAAAAAAGAGGATACTTCTGAAAAACAAAGTTTCTTTAAAAGAATTTTTAGTAAAAAAGACAAAAAAGAATAAATGGTCAAAGCCCATAGTCTATTATATGCGGTTTATGTTTGTTTACTCGTTGGGCTTCTCATAGGAGGATTGTTGATTTTGTCTAATTTATACAACCAACTGAATTTATTTTACGAAACCCGGGAAGGTTTGTATATCAACAATCAGTCTACTATTAACTTTGCATTAGGAAACCAGTTAGCAGCAGACGAAGAGATACTTACTGAAGAGGGAACCGGAATACGATCTGCTTTTCGTACTAAAAAACACGGTTTACAAACAGTTTTATTGACAGAATCTTTTCTTCAAAATGACACCATACAATCGGCTCACCTGATAGGGCAAAAGCTTCAGGATAATATCGCTTTATATGTTGCCAATTTTACACAATCATTGAGTGTTTCCGGAAAAGTAACCGTTAAAGGGAATTTGTTTTTACCAAACGAACGTTTAAAAGAAACTTACATAGAGAACAAACCGAATATCATATCTGTACAAGGGCGAAAAAATATTTCTGAAGTACAATTGCCCAAACTCTCAGAAGATTGTAAAAAAATATTTGAAGATCGAAATACAGTCAAAGTTTCTTTTAACCAATTAGAAGCCCAAAACGATTCTTTATATTTCAATTCTTTTTTTAACGAAACCATTGAAATTCAAATCGCTAATTCTTATCTTGACGATAAAATTATAAAAGGGAATTTTATCCTTAGCTCTCATGATTCCATTGTCATCCGAAATACGAATACTCTGGAAGACGTTATTGTGATGGCTCCCAAAGTATCCATCGAAGAAGGTTTCAAAGGAAATATTCAGGTTCTGGCAAAAGAAAAAATTTATGTGGGTAAAAAGGCGGAGTTGACCTATCCGTCTGTTTTGTGCCTATATAATGAAACCGATAAAAAGGCAACTGTTTTTATTGATGAAGAAACAAAAATATCCGGTTTGGTATTAGCTTTCGGAAATGATGTGTTGCACCTTGAGAATAATTGGATCGAGACCAGTGATTTTGATACTATAACCGGGACAGTGTATAGTACCGGAAAATTGACCCTAAAAGGACAACTTTTCGGCTCGGCTTATGCTTCGCGAATGGTTCATACCACTAAAACTTCTAATTATTCGAACTGTATGGCAGATGTCGCTATTGATTTGACTCACAAGCCAAAAGTATTTATAGATTTACCGATATTTGACAATCAAAAACAACACTATGGGATTCTTAAAAAAGTATTATAAAGCCAATTCCATTATTGAATCGGTTATGGCGTTGACCATTATTTCGATCTGTATTTACATTGCAATTTTAGTGTATGCCAATGTCTTTACTCCTAAAACGTCAATGGCACATTATAGCAAGCAAAATATTTTGAGCCGACAATTTTATGAACTACAGTTACAGGAAGAACTCCCAAATACAGCTATCATTTCAGTAGAAGAGAATTGGCTGAATACTAATTTAAAAGAAGTTACCGTTCAATATAAAGACAGTATCGATAAATCGATTCAAAAACAATTTTACATTTATATTGATGAATAAAAAGTACTCCATACCTGCATTTTCCATCGTAGAAGTTATGGTCAGTATGGCAATAACCGCTATCATTATCGGTTTGATTTTTGGGATATTTTCTATAGTTTCCGAGCAAATACTATTATTCAAAGAACAAAATCAATATACAGCCGATTTCAACCGATTGTCTTACAGCATTAGCAAGGCAATCTTTGAAAGCGAAAAAATGCAGTTACAGGAAAACAGTTTGTATTTTCAAACGTATGACGGGAAAACGTTAATTTATAACCAACAAGACGATTTCTTAATTCGAAAAGCAGCGCAATTTACAGATACGTTTCAGTTACAATTTCAACAAATACGTTTAGATACCGTTTACAATCCTAGTAAAAGCAAAGTTTTTCAGAAGTTAGAATTACAACTGGAAGCTAACAAGCAGCCTTATACCTTACAATTTTATAAACCGGTTTATGCTAATGCTATTATCAATTTTTCAGCACCATGAGTTTAGATCTTTCTACCTATAAAAAAGCAAAACAAGATTCAAAACAAGATTTCAAACTGAATCTGGATGGCTTTAAGTTTTCCAAAACTTTTTCCGATAAAGAAAAAGAAATTTTCTATCGTGAATTAGGTATGTTGCTAAAATCGGGAGTTGACTTTAAAAAGGCTTTGGAAATTGTAAGCCAACAGGTTACCAAAAAGAAAGAAAAAGAACTTATTTTAACCTTAAAAGATAAAATTGTACACGGAAAAAGTATTTACGAATCCATGATGGAATCGAAACAGTTTTCGCCTTATGAATATTACAGTGTGCAGATAGGGGAAGAAACCCGAAAACTGGAAGAAGTATTAACGGAACTTCAAAAATATTTTAACCGGAAAATACAAATGCGCCGTCAGATTGTTTCCGTATTGACTTATCCGACTATCGTTATGTTAGTAACGGTTTTGGTCTTATATTTTATGCTGAATAAAGTAGTGCCTATGTTCAGTTCGGTATTTAAACAATTTGGAAGCGAATTGCCAAAAAGTACACAGTATATCATTAAATTGTCAAACCATTCCGGAACAGTATTCGGTGTTTTTTTCCTCATTGTGATCGGATTGGTTGTGATGCATTACTTTTTAAAAGATAAAGACAAGTATCGCAGATTTACGACTAACTTAGTATTGCGTATTCCTTATTTCGGAAAATTGATCCGAAAAATTTATATTTCCCGTTTTTGTCAGTCGATGAATTTATTGATCACTTCCCGAACTACTTTATTGACTTCTTTAGGGCTGACTTCAAAAATGATCGGATTTTATCCTATCGAAAAGTCTATTGAGCAAATAAAGGAAGATATTACTCGGGGAAGCTCACTGCATGAAAGTTTACGAAAGCATAGCATATATGAGAATAAACTGGTCTCTATGGTAGAAGTAGCAGAACAGATCAACCAACTGGATACTATGTTTGAACGTCTCACGGAACAATATAACGAAGAGATCAATCACCAAACTAAAATGATTGGCGTTATTTTAGAACCGATGATCATTATTGTAATCGGGGTTATTGTTGGAGTAATTATGGTTTCGATGTATGCTCCGATGTTTGATTTGAGTAAGATTATTAAGCATTGATAGATATAACAAAAAAACAGCTATAAAAGCTGTTTTTGAAATGCTTAAATTTCAAAATTTGTTTTTATGTCTTGGTTTGTTAGATTACATATTACCAGCTGTTTATAATTTTTTTTACTTCTTCTTTGATTGTATTTGATTCTATATAATTGTCACCATCTTTTCTAACATCTATTACTAAGCCTCTATTATTATCAGTCCCTTTCAGATGAGTTCTATCCTTATCTAATCTTGCAACAAAAAATGTATCAATATCTTCAGAAAAAGTTGGATTCTTGAAAGAATTAATTTTATTGCCTACTTTTATAATTTTATTTTTTGAGAAATTTGTTTTTTGATAATGAGTAAAAATAAATTTATGATTTTCTTCAGTCCAAAAAGAATCAATAGATTCTTCAAGCAAATCTAAAAAATAAACTTTATAATCATTTTCAGTTTTCATGTCAATACATTCATCACTATCAACATATGGCGAATATGTACTTAAATTATTTAAATGAATTAATTCTTTTAAATCGATTGGTCTATCATATTTTTTTTTAAATATGTAATCCTTTCTTATTTTGAACTTTTTATTATTTTTAGTGACAATTTCCTCAACCGTCATTTTCTTTTTTCTCGTACGAATTAAAATCTCTTTATAAACTATATCTGATTTAAATATTTTAAAATAAAATGTATCCTTTACTCCTTTTGACAAGTTAAAAATTTTATAATTTATACCATTACAATTATATAAAGTATCTTTAGCTTCAGATAGGTGAATAATTTTATTGTATTTACAGCCCAAAAAATTAGTAGAGAAAAATATTCCAATAAAAAAGATTATTACTTGTTTCATTATATTTTAGAATTAATCAATGTCTTCGCAATCAGAATCTTCTTCGTTTCCTTTGTAATCGTCCCATGTTGGTTCAGACTTTTCAGGAATATACGCTTTCACAGGCTTCCAAAAAATAGTTCCACCTTGAGTATATGTAGCTAAATATGTGATTTTACCTTTGTTAACACCTGTAATTGCTGCATATTCGAAAGTGCCTGTTTGCTCTACAAATTTAAAAAATTCTGTATCTGGATCTGCAATTTTTTCATAAACAAACCTAGGGTTTGGCAATAACAAACCGGATAACCCATAGGTAGAGTAATTTATTTCTGTACCAAACCTAGACGTTACACTTTCAATATAAGAATTAAGTATATCTCTAGGAATTGAAACTCCATTTTTATAAAATTTTGCATGCGCGCCTCCGTTATAAGGACCTGAATCTGGCCCCAAGCTAAAAAGTCAACTCCGTCCCAATACTGTGCTCCATTTGTAGGATCACTTCCTCCATTTAAAACATCAAAAACAGCTCTCCTAGCTCCTTTGTTTGTAGATGTGTTTTTTTCAGATAGAGCCACTTTATCAGCGCTACTAACAGAAGAATAAGTCGTATTAAGCAAATTAAATAATGTTTTTCCTGCAGCTTTTGCTCTGTTACTAGCAGTATGGGCAATCGCAAGAGTTTCATTATAATCACCACTTGATTCTTTCTTTATTATATTTGCTATCGTTGCGAATTCATCATGGCTTAATGAGATAGCATCGCTATTTCTAACTAAATTATCCAAAGCAGTTGCTGATGCTTCTTTTGTTGCTTCGTCTGTTTTATTAGCCAAATTAAAATTTGCACTAAATGTCTCTATATGTTCAGCTTTCACTATCCTAACTTCTGTACTTTTTTCACCAACCAAGCCTAAAGATTTTCCATCAGCTGTGTAAAAATATTCAGCTCCTTCTAATTCTTTTCCATCAATTACTCTATTTTCACTAAAAACATAAGGCGAATTATGTGGATATAGAGGAGCAAGGGGATCTAATGATAAAAACCGTCCTACCCTTGGGTCATGCATTCTAAATTTAAAGTTTAAGCTATTTCCTTCCCTTTTAACTTCATCATTTTTTTCTTGTCCATGGAATCCGTAGCGATAGGCTATGCTTGATGCGTGTCTATCCGGTATAAGGCTTTCGAAAGAAGGGCTTTTTACCATTAAATTTATTAGTAAGAGCATTTTGTAAATATAGTATAAAATTTATATTTCAAAGAATCAAAAAGAGCCTCTAAATCGAGGCTCTTTTTTGTGTATCCTATTGATAATCAAATATAAAACATGTGTATTTTACAAAAAGTACCATTTTGAACCATTACCCTATCGGGGATTATAATCTCATTAATAACGTTTTCAACCTCATTAAAAGTTTATCATCGTTAATACATTCTATTGGTTTTAAGTTACCAAGGGCTGGATTATTCTGATGAATCCAATCTATACTATCTTCTCCTCCAATTAGCTCAAAAATAACAATAGATAAATCTTTTTTCATTTCTAAATCACTAAATAACAATTTAAAAAATTTGTCGTTTTCTAAATCGGAATATTTCGGGAATACATCTAAAAATTCTTTCCAAGAATCATCTCCTCTGTAATATTTTTCTAACATTTTTATTATTAATTTTCTATATCTCCAAAAATTATAACATTTGCGCCTCCATTATCTCTTGCAGATGGAGCTATAATACCATCATAACCATTTTCTCTAGCATAAGTTCCAATTTGATGTGTAATATCATAACTATCAGATGTTAAATCATCTAAAGATACACCTAATTGTTTTCTCACTTTTGAGTCAGTTAAATCTAAAGCATTATTAAGCTTGACATCTTTCGATACTAAAACTCTGCCGCCTAGTGCGTTGTAGTGACTAATTTCTGCTTCTGCTGTTTCCGCAGATACTCCGGCATAAACAGCTGCCTCACCAGGTTTAGAATATCTATGATCTGCAGCCTTATTGTATTTATTTACATCCCAAGTTCCATTCACTCTGTCTGGCTTCTCATATCTATAGGCTTTACCTTGCCAACTCTTTCCAATTTTCCCTGATTGTAGAACTCTCTTAAAGATCAAAGCGATTGCAACATCTCTTACTAGATCTCCCATTATTTCTTGATCAGTTACAAATTCACCACTACTAATTGCCTTAATAGGATCATTTTTAAACTTCTCAAAATCTCCAATGTAGTTCCCGTTGCCTAATTCTCCATTATGCATTTTATTTCCTGCTCCAACAACAGTAAATGTATATGAGATATATGAATTATTTGGACCTGGTACTTCAACAGTTATATAGTCTGGCTCTAAAGCATTGGGTATTAACCAATAATCAACAGTTTTATTAAACTTTAATTGTGGTGTCTTTTCATTTAAATCCAATACATACCAATCTCCCTCTAATCCTTCTATTTCTTTTAATGCAATTGGAGAGTTAGAAGCATATTGATATGGTGTTAATTCAGGGAATTTACCAGTCAACGGGTCAACTGCAAAAAATCTTCCCACTCGTGGGTCATGCATTCTAAAGGTGTAGTTTATGCTATTTCCTTCGCCTTTAATCTCATCATCTTTTTCCTGTCCCTGGAATCCGTAACGATAGGCAGCGCTTGATGCGTGTCTATCCGGTATAAGGCTTCCGAAAGGATAGTAGTCATTATAACTAAGAACGTCTGGGAAAACTGTTGCTGATAATGGGTCTCCATTGCCATCAACTTTTATCAGTTTTCTATCCGTAACTACCGATAATACATTTCCTAAATGATTCGATAATTCATAACGCTTATCTCCAACATAACGGTAATAATTCTCTAATGTTGTTCCAACCAGACCAATTTCTCCAACACCTTGATCGAATCCTTCACAGATATCTCCTACTCCGTTTTGGTTGGCATCGGTTTGGTTGGCATTTGCCATTGTTGGACAATTATCGCAAACATCTCCTACTCCATCATCATCATTATCCGTTTGGTCATAGTTTGGAGTGGTAATACAGTTGTCACAAGCATCTCCTACTCCATCACCATCTGTATCTAATTGATTTCCTATACCTGCAATACCAGCTTCGTTAACTCCATTTGCTATTAATAAACAATTGTCACAAACATCTCCTACACCATCACCATCTTCATCTTCTTGAACCGGATTAAATGTATATGGACAATTATCATCTGCATCTACCACACCATCACCATCGCTATCAAGTGCTTCCGGACCACAATAGGATTGGATAAAACCTTCTGTCGAATTATTCAACCCAACATAATTCATTGTTATTAAATTATTTTGAGAAGTATACGTTTCGTCAAATGTAAATACATTCTCAGCTGCAGGATCATCAATATCTTTTAAATGTTCATCAATTGAATATGTGAAATCACATATTTGAGCCGGTAAAAAGCTATAGAATGCATTACTTGTGTTAGGATCTCTATAAACTACATTTACATCTCCAAGGGTAGAATACTTAGTATTAGGTAGTATTCTAGAACTCATACCCTTATCTTCGTCACCATTAATTATTGTATTATTAGTATTTCCTACAAAATCGTCTACATTAAAAACATTACCATTTAATGTCAGCTTAGGCACATATTTATTTCCATTCAACACTAACTCTAAATCAAAATCCCATTCAGTTTCAGGAAGAGCATTCTCACTTCTTAACACATACGAATCTGTCTTTAAATAAGTTCTATATGACCATCTTGTATACTTTTTACATCTCCAACGTCTACATTTAAAAATCTTATATTTATTGTAATTTCTACTATGCTTTTCAATTGAAATGACCGGAACATATTCTGTTCCCATTTGGTGTACCAGAATTTTTACAATACTATTGTAATACCTTCCGTCATTAACATCTTTGAATTTTTCTCCATGTAGCGTCACAAGATTTCTATATCCTCCTGAAAAATTAATTCCATCATTTATTTTAAAATGAGAAGAAACATGGATACTTTCGGTTTTTGATCCTGCTTCATCAAAAAAGTTAATTTTTGAATTCTGATCCAGCCATTTTAAAGATTCAAAATTCGGATATACACTTGAATAAAATTCTATTCCTGCAAGATTAGGTATGGTAACCGGATTAATGGTCAATACAGATACTTGTTTTTGAACAGATAAGTTAGTTACTTGTACTTGTTGATTAACTTTACCCGTCTGATTTGTTAAAGCAACCTCATTTTGTTCAATACCTAAACGGTTACTACCATATATATGGTGTTCTTCTAAGAATAAACTATTATCATTTTCTAAACGATAAACAGCTAAAACATTTCCTTGTGCATCTCTTTCGTAATAAGTGGTCGTTGTATTTCCGTTATCTATAACTCGCTTAGCCAAACGATTTCCTAATCCATCGTATTCAAATTCTATTACTTCTCCGGTATCTTTTCTAATTCGATCTACCTTACCGTCTACTCTCCATTCTATAGTTAATCCTTCAGCATTATCCCTTACTAATTGTCCTATTTCATCATAAGTATAGTTCCCGTAATCCTGATCATCAATATCAGTAGTATTGACAGTATCAGAAACACTATCATCAACATTACCCAATTGGTTATTACCATTAGGATTAGGATAATTATAGGATAAATCATCCATCACTGTTCCATTCTGTAGAGTTCTTCTCAGATTTGTCAGATTTCCGTTTTTATCATAAGAATAAGAACTAGAGTAAGAATTAGTACTTGATGAGCCATTGGCTGCTAAAGAATTCATATTCTTTATTCTATTCAATTGGTCGTACGTATAATAATTATACTGAGACGTTAATAAATTTTGGTTTTCATCGATTAATGATGTAACCATTTCTTTTATATTTCCATTGAACAAATCTCCGTTTCCTTCCAGACCATTACCTTTAGAATGTACAAAAGGAGTATCATTTGAAGTTCTTGAAGTATAATCGCCACTATAATAATTCAAAGCAAAACCAAAGGCATCTTGTGCAACGTTCAATCCATCTTGTCCGATATCTGTAGTTTGTCCTACTTCCTCAGAGTTAACACCTTTTAACCAGCCTTGAAGTGTGTATACATAATCTACTCCTTGCACTTCTTTATCCCCGATAACTGTTCTGGCTAAAGGTCCGTGATCATAATACAAATAATTAGCTTCTTTCTCCCAAACAACATTATCCTTACTTGTTAAAACCTGTGTAATTCTGTTGTCTGCATCATATTCATATTTATGAATAAATTGTTCATTAATAGTATTAGGTTGATAGGTTACCTGATTTACATTTCCGCTTATCAAATCATAATCATATAGTACCCGTTTTATTTTTTGATTATCTGTTAATTGTGCATTATTTATACGATTTACTAATTCTCTAACATTACCATGTACATCATAATCATAAAAGATTGCATTATCATAATCTTCTTCAGCTGTTGTACCGGTCATATTATCGTAATACAATACACCTGTTACCCTTTTATGTGAATTACCGCTATAATTGGTAAAATAAGCTGCACTTGTTCCCTCAATTGCTTCATCATCATATTTTGTTGAAGTAACTTGTCTGAAAACATCTGAAATATTACGAGGATAATCATCAGCAACAGCATCCACAGGAACCCAATTGCTATTACTATTATAAACTAATTTTCCGTTATCATCAATAGAAACATCTTGATCTGTTGAGAACTCTCCTGCTTCAAAAATTCTGCCTAAACCATCGTAACGGGTATAACTATAATTCTGAATATCATTATATGGTACAATTTTGATATTAAATGCTCCTGTATTAACCCTATTAAAAGCAACATTTACAAAAGCAGGACTATCAGGAAAATAATCTATTTTATAAGAGCTAGTACTACTACTTCCTATTACAATCAAAGTATCATTCAAATAATAATAATATTTTCCTTCTTTACGCTCTAATTTTAACCTATCTCCTAAATTAACATAATAAGGAGTAACAGTTGTAGTAACCGTTTGCTGATCATTATTAAAATATGTTATATATAACCTTGCAGAACCAGCTACATAAAGTCCATATCTTATATTATTATATACATTCGTTTCAACCGGAGAGTTATCAAAACCAACTCCCAATACAACATATTCATTCTCCGATAAGTTGCCTGAAATTGTTCTTTCTATATACCCATCATTAAATAAAATATTATCTGTACTTGCATAAGTACTTATATTCCAGCTAGTATTACCTGAATTTCTAATAATGTTATTACCTTGTACAACTAAATTACTTCCAACTGTTGTAAACTGAGGAGTAAAAACATTTTCTTGCTGTTTTTTATTCTGAGAAGCAACAATTCTTCCTAAAGCATCATACGCAAAACGTGTTTCACCTCCATCCGGAGTGGATTGCCATACTAACTGATTTAAGGAATTGTATTTGTATTTCGTTTCCATTGTATGACTAGGCACAGTCGTTCCATCACTTGCACTATCTGCTAATGGCTGATCGTCTCTTATGTCATTAATTCCCGTATCAATAGTCGACGGATAAGTCGTAGTACTATTGTCAATTCTGTTAACTCCTTTAGGAGGTACTGTTTGAATTAAATTTCCTGCCTGATCGTAATAATATAACGTATACTGATATTCCCCGTCAAAACCACTCTTAGTAAAGGTTTCATGGATATTATCCATAGCAGCATTGATATAATCCGTTCTGAACTGTTGACGAGCTTCCTCAAAATAATCCTCTAACAATTGAGAGTTATAAGTTCCTTGTATATTTTGATTGAAAACTTCACAAGGCGTCAGAACATCAAAAGCTATCGGACTAAAATCAGGCACTATTGGCGCCGGCGGACATATTTGATTTTCTTTTGTGTAAATCTGATCTATAAACTGAACCCAAGTTAAGGTTGTTCCTGTAGGGTTAAGTATCTGTTGGTCTATATAATTCTTATATGCATCAATAGCATTAATTGTACCTGAATATCCATAATTTAACTTAGAAGCTCCGAATTCTCCCAATGTTAAGAATAAAGGATTATCTATATCTGTTAGAATCCCGTTTCCATACTGATTCGTTGCATTTATCTGTCCGTCATCCAATCCGAAAGTATGTAAATAATACAAATAATCTGATGATATATGACCGTATCTGGCTTCACAAAAGAACTTTGCAGCCAATAATTCTTCTGTAGTACTTATCTCAAAATCATCAAAGTTAATTTGTCCTGTAAAACTTTTTGCCACAACATCTTTCAATAACGAACCATTGTTTAACCCAAGCCCAACTAAGAACTCATTCCACTTTTCATAACATGCTACCGGTTCTATCTGATCCGGGATACATGTTTCACAAGGTACTAATATGTCCTGATAACATTCGTTAATTTCCATGCATGAAATCGTACCTGTACCAATATAGTCTTCTTTTCCATCTGTTACAGTGACTGTAAAAGTGTTTAGATATTCGTCAAATTCTAAACCTATCATATTAGCCACTTGGCTTAAACTTAAAGTAGGAATATTAAATATTACTTCACAAGAAGATTCATCACCGAATGTAAAACCTATTTGAGATCCGTTTTCATTTTCTACCTCATAATAATTATAAATTCCAGTCGGAGAATTTGTTAAAAATTGTGATAATGTATTAAAACTACCTGAAGTATAACCGTCATTTACATTTGAAAGATTGATCAATTCTTGCAACAATGCTGTTAGACTACTTTGTGCTTCATATAAGAATTTACACTCTGTTAATAAACATGAGCCACCGCCACATACTTTTAACTTATCTGCCGGATAATAATCTCCTTCACTAGGATATTTCTCACAGTCTCCTTTACAATCGATACACTCATTATATGCTTCGTGCTCAACCAACATACAAAATTCAAAAGTTCCGTCCTCATTGATACTTGTAATTTCTAAATGAGAAAAACGTGTTATACTTTCCGGAAAAGTACTGTAAACTTTACATCCTTTTATATATTCTTTTATCGGAATTTTAATTTGACAATTTTGCTCCTTGTCAAGGTAAAAAAGGATTCCTAAATCGTATGTAGGATCGTAAATATAATTTTGGAAATTGAAAATACCCTCATACGTATGGAACATTTCACTTAAAAAAGGATAATTATCTCCGAAATTTTGAGGAACCACTCCATTATTTACAATCTGATAATGCCATAAATCATTTAAGAAATTAGTAAACTCCGGTAAAAAATCATCAATATTTTTCTGATTAATATAAACTCTCTCTGTACATTGACAACCGAAATCTAAATTACTTAAAGTTCCTGAAATCGGAATAATTTCTCCACTGTCATTCAAATAATAAAGAGTTATTAGGAAATTATTTGAAATGTCTAAATCATTACTGATCTGTATACTTGTTATTTTATCAAGTGCTGTAAAAGATGAATTCAGACTTAAAACTGTTTGTATTCCATTTACATTTATAGTATAATTATTAGCACTTGAAGACCAAGTTGCTACAAAATCTTCATCTTCTAAAATTTGAGGTAAAATCCCTTGCTCATAACCGTAAGTAACTACGTTAGCCGGATCTGAATCATCAAGTAAACTTATAGCTGTTGCTGAACTAAGTAAACCATCAGTATTTAACTCATTCATTAAACGTACTAAACCTCTTTCAAACCTTGTTTTATTAGCACACCCGCTTCCTGCATCAGTTTCTGAACTTGTTGTAAGGTCTCCTCCGTTTTCATCAAACTGACAATCACCGATAGGTGCAATCGTTGTTCCCTCAATAATAATCTCTTCTGTTGGACAATCTTCAGAAGGAGTCACATTATTTCGTTCTATTTCCGCTATTATTCTAAAAGTTGAATTCGTTCCGGAAACATAATAAATTTCTTTAAACTTAGTGATATAAAAATCTCCGTTTGCATAATCACTCCATGACGGAGACTGAGTTAATGAAGGATCACAAGGGTTGTAATAATTTTGCGGCTCTTTTATATCTAATACAATTGCCTGACCGGTTCCCACTGTTAAATTCCATAATTCAGGATCAACTGAATCTTGCTCACCGGTAATCACTTCATTACCTGTTAATATCGTAGTATTCCCTCCCAAGGCAACATACAAATCTGTTGCCAAATAAGGCATTTCATATAGATGTAAAGACTCAGGATCTGTTAATGAAGATGATAAATTTAATCCATAACTATTCCAATTCGTATCAATTAGTCCATTTAAAAGATTTTCTATATCAAATAATAACGGACATTTTCCGGTTTCTAAAAAATAAGATGAATCTGCATCCAATTCTGAATTAGCTGCTGCAACATCATCCGGCACACCTGAATCGTATCCATAATCAGCAGGTATAAAACGCTTCTCTTTCTCTAAATAATATTGTAATGTACTATTTTGACATACATCACTTTCAAACGGATTATTCAATGTTATCGTAGTAGCCCCTGATTTAACACTCTGAATCAAATTCAATAATCTATCATAATTATTATCATATAAATTATTTACTGTGTCAACAAAATCAGGAGAAAGAACAGAATTATATTTTCTGAATAAAGTCTCAAAAGTATCTGTATTCTCTGTATTTCCAATACAATCATTATATCCATTATGCTGAATAGCATAAATATGTGAAAAAACTGTTTTTGTCTTTTCTTTCAGAGAAATATAGTTATCTCTGAAAGTTTGCCAAATTCTATTCTTCTGATAATCGGTTATCGTTGAAGAACTATTAATATCATTTAATAAAGTAACCGGATCTTTTGTTTCTCCTGTTGCTGTAAACAAAATGCTGTATACACTAGCTGTATTAGGTGCCAAACCATTACTCAACATAATTGTATAATAAGCGGTACCAAGCATGTGCATATTTTTTGAAATACCACTTGGATTGTCGAGCATAAAACCATCATAATTGTATAGTAATGCTTCTTTCATTAAATTTCTACGGATAGTCTTTTCTTCTAACGCTTCTGTAGAATATTGAATATTATAGAAAGGATCTTGAGTGGAATAAGCTCCTTCAAAAGAAACTAGATTATGAAACTCATTACTTGCATAAGCATCAGCAAAAGTTGTATAATTTCTAAGTATCTCATCATAAGTATCAGAGTTAACTCCTGTACTAAAAGGATATATTTGATCGCAAATCGCCAGGAAATATTTATAATAATGGTATTCCGGATGATATGGTACTAATGAATTAGCCCATGAAGGTTGCCAATAATTGTTTAAAAAATCGTCAATATAAGCTAACTCTTCTGGCTTTACTTTACCATCCACAACAACTACCCCCGGAAGAATAGGCGGCTCATATCCTCCATCATCTGTTTCTTCGACTTCAATATAAGCCTCTACTCCATATTCGTCAGCATAAGGAGTTAAAGGAAATCTCCAACTTGCCGTTGTATAGCCTGAAGTTCCATCAATTCCTTCATAAATTAATCCATTATATTCATCAAAAACACTTAAACTATTATAATCTGTTTGAGTAGCTGTTCCTTCTTCACCAGTTGTATCATCATCTGCTTCTTCTCCTCCGTCAGAAAATTTATCCAATCCTCCATATTGTCCGGTCGGGCTTACATCTGCTAATAGCAATTGGTAATTTACACTACACGCATCTAAAGGTTGGTCACATAAATCTCTACATGTTTTTAACAAGGCTAAAAACTCATTTTGTAATTGTGATTCTGCAACAATTATTTCCGCTTGTGTAGTAGAGGATGCAGAAGGAGTGACTACTAAATCTGTTCCGCTATATGAAAAATCATAATCCGAAAATAAAATTTCCAAATTCTCAAGAACATACTGCTGCATCATTAAGTTCACATAAGCTTCTCTACCTGAAACATTTCCTAAAACAAACTGCTCAGCATAATCAGTAGAATTTAAATAGGCATAATATGCCGTTAAATACTCCTCGTACGTTGCAAAGTCTTCCGGTGTTTGGTTAAATTCGGTAATATTGATAAGAGTTTCAAATTCAGCATAGTCCTCACTACTCAAATACCTTTCACCTAAAGAAAGCTCACACCCCAAACAAGACACATTACAATCGACAATACCTGCTCCGGTATCAAAATTAAGGTTAGGGTAACATACGCCGTTTTCTTCACTTAATCTTGCAATGTAATCATCTGCATAAGTATCCAAGGCATCTTGGTTGATCTTTAAATTTTTATTTAAAGTATAAGAACCAACTGTTAAACCATTTGCTTCTAAATCTGTCGGATGAAAAGTTGGTGTTCCTGAACTTGTACCGCTTATATCTTCGGTTCCAATCTGAGCACTTAACGTTCCTTCCATTCTTTCATTCCCACAATCATCCATCAAACTAACACTCCAATCATAAACAAACGGATAGGTCTTACTTTCACAATCGGAAGTAAACAAACCATTATTTTGATTTGTAAAAATATAGTCAAAAACAGTATTACCATCTTTAGCAATTCCTATTTGGGAATTTAGTCGAATTCCATCGTATAGAACGCCATTAAGTCCAGATGCGTAAATGGCATTATTTCCTAATAAATTAGTGGCTAAAGTTCCGTCTAAAACTCCGTCTAATTGCAATAAGCTTCCAGCGGTTTCTCCTGCTAGTGCAGTAGCAATAGTTCTCCCCTGAGGATCTAAATAACTGATACTAACTTGTCCGTTAGGATCGATCACCATATTTTTCTTATAGTGTTTAAAATCTCCTACTTTATACCCGAATAATCTATTTAACTCTTCTTGAGCCGGAGTCAAATAAAAATATTTCATATCATGACCGTTACCAATCTGATGTGTCAATCCTACTCCTCCCTTTCTTCTGATTCTACCGGTATTATCCGGTGTATATTCTATTTGTGAGAAAGGGTAATTTTGAGCATCCGGTACAAAATCCTGGTGATTATTCTCTAAATCATTATTACCTGAATAATATTTACTAGCTCCTGAATCAGTTCCCATTCCTTCTACCAATTGAGGATCACATGATAGAACTAATTCA
Source organism: Flavobacterium sediminis (assembly GCF_003148385.1). NCBI lineage: Bacteria > Pseudomonadati > Bacteroidota > Flavobacteriia > Flavobacteriales > Flavobacteriaceae > Flavobacterium > Flavobacterium sediminis. The sequence goes on from NZ_CP029463.1 coordinate 3,440,608, forward strand.
TTCGGATCTTCCCAATCGAAATCATTATGGGTATAAATTGTTGTATTATCTTGCTTTTTATTCAACAAATCAAAATGCTGAATTCCGGTAACGCCAACCGGTGTCGGTAAAACTTCTATAGCAGGTCTTCCTTGATTATCATAAATGACTTCGCCAACTATAGTTTGGTTATTAGTATTCGTTTTAGTAACCGTTTGTCTGTTTCTTAAACTACCGTCAAAGTAACTTACTACATCTTTTTTCTTGCCATCTTCAGCATAAGAAGCCTGATATTGCCAATTCAATTCTCCGTTCTCATGCTCTTGATCTATTTCTAAGTAATTTCCCCAATCTTGTACAGTTTGGTACGTTTCCGGCTGAAAAGTAGTCCAACTACCATAATAATTTTTAGAAAGATCGTCCAGAAATCTTCCAATTGGTCTTACTCTGTAAACCAAAAATCCTTTATTATAAATCAGCGGAATTCTAAAACTTGTTTCTTTTGTTTGAATTCTAGTACTATTTCTAAGAAAATCTGTTTCAGTTAAGAATACTGCATTGGCACCGTTATTAAAATAGTATGGCTCATCATAATTGTCTATCCAAGTCCATTCTAACTCGTATTCTACAGGAGGATTTCCAGCACCATCAATATTCCAAACAATCTCCACTTCATCTGCATTTCCGGAAACTGTATTAAATCCTAAATTGTTTTCAC